>CAZGXM010000132.1:0-1575 GCA_964529795.1 uncultured Thermoanaerobacteraceae bacterium | reverse complement strand
GACTATATTACGGCGCCCCCGCCCGGTTTTATCACTACCGGGAGTACGGACAACGCCCCCGTGGCCGCCATGGGTGATGATGACCGCAAGATCTACGGCGTGCAGTTCCACCCCGAAGTACAACATACTCCCCGGGGGCAGGAGTTGTTGAAAAACTTTCTCTATAATATTTGTGGTTGTAAGGGAGAATGGACCATGTCTTCCTTCATCGAGGAGGAAGTGGAGCGCATCCGCCGGGAGGTGGGTGACGGCAGGGTGATCTGCGCCCTGAGCGGGGGAGTGGATTCTGCGGTGGCTGCAACACTGGTTTACCAGGCGGTGGGCAGCCAACTGACAAGTATCTTTGTGGACCACGGCCTGCTGCGCCAGGGGGAAGCGGAGCAGGTGCAGGCAACCTTTGGCGAAAACTCCGAGATGAATTTTATTCATGTTGATGCCCGGAATAGATTTTTGGGACGTCTCTCTGGGGTTACAGACCCGGAAGATAAAAGGAAGATCATCGGAGAGGAGTTTATTCGTGTTTTCGAGGAAGAGGCCAGAAAGCTCGGAGGAGTGGATTTTTTGGTCCAGGGTACGCTCTATTCCGACGTAATTGAAAGCGGGACGGAAACGGCGGCCCGGATCAAGAGCCACCATAACGTCGGCGGGCTACCGGAAAAAATGGACCTGCAGTTGATTGAACCCTTAAGGACCCTGTTTAAGGATGAAGTGAGAATCATGGGAGAACAACTGGGGCTGCCCCGGGAGCTGATCTGGCGGCAGCCCTTTCCCGGACCCGGTCTGGCAGTACGCATCCTGGGTGAGGTGACCGAAGAAAAGCTTGAAATTTTACGACATGCAGATGCCATTGTACGTAATGAAATCCAGCGTGCCGGTCTGGACAGGCAATTATGGCAGTTTTTTGCAGTGCTGCCCAACATGCGTAGTGTGGAGTGATGGGCGATGCCCGCACCTATGCCCACCCTATAGTACTGCGTGCCGTAACCAGTGATGATGCGATGACGGCGGACTGGGCCCGGTTGCCACACGACCTGCTGGCCACGATTTCCTCGCGTGTGGTTAACGAGGTGCTCCAGGTGAACAGGGTTGTTTATGATATTACTTCCAAACCTCCCGGCACCATTGAATGGGAGTAAGGGGTCTTGACTTCCAATGTGGTGCGGTGTAACATAAAGTCGTAAAATGCAGAAAGCTGTAAATATAGACTACTGACTGTATAATCGTGGGGATATGGCCTGCGAGTCTCTACGGGGCAACCGTAAATTGTCCCTGCTACCAGCGGAAAGTGTGCCTAGGGTTCCGAATTCACTGAACAAAAGTATGTGGTTTGTTCGGTTGTGTTGTCTATGGTCCAAGTGGCACAGGCTCTTTTGAGCTACACCGAAGGGATAAAAACCCAGACGGGTAGGTTTCGGCTTGGCAATCTACCTCTCTGGGTTTTATTATTGTATGGGAAAGTATGTTTGCAAAAAACTGTGGATAACTTTCCTGCGGTTCACCAGGAAGATTGCCTGCATGGAGAATTTGTTCTTTTATGGATAACCGTCTCATAAAGGTAAATTCTAAAAGTGAAAA
>CAZGXM010000131.1:0-1655 GCA_964529795.1 uncultured Thermoanaerobacteraceae bacterium | reverse complement strand
GTAAAAATAAATCCACTATCGTCTCACCTCGCTGACTAATATAAAAGGGGGAGAGGGTGCTCCCCCCTCTTCCCCGTACTCAATCCAAGCTTTAAAAAACTGATGTACTTTACGGAACTACTGATCTATTATCTCTTATCCCAGCCGGGCACCGGGTATACCGGGTCACTGACCTTGACATCCTTGGGACCGACAATTTTTTGCTCGCCGTTCTGGAGCTGAATGGTTAGGGGCTGCAAACCAACGTTGTTGTGATACCAGGCGCCTTCATTGGCGAAGTCAATGGGACCGTAGAAAGTATCCACCTTGATTTCCTCAAGGGCCGCCACCAGCTGTTCCCTTTCCTCTTCGGAAAGCGGCGGCGTAGCACCAATTTTAGCCAAAGCGGCCTCATACGCTTCACCGGTGGCAGCACTGGCAGCCTCGGTGTAGTCAGGCATACTGCCCCAGCGAGCCTTAGCAGCCTCCACATATTCTTTCGTTGAACCCCAGAGCTTGTCTGTATAATTCAAGTCGTTAGTCCAGACAGCACCTCCAAATACATATTCCGAAGCACTGCCCAAGTTTTTAATAAAATCGGGAGTGGTAATGCCATAGTGCATTAAAAACGCTTTGGGCATAAAGTCCAATGATTTGGCCGCCTTGATTACTTCCATGTGAGTCTGCTCATGTCCACCGACAGCAAGGACATCGGGGTTTAATTCCTTAATGGCCCCTAACAACGGGGTAAAGTCGGTACCTTCGGGGACAATGTCATATTTCAAAATCTCTATCCCAAGCTTTTCGGCGGTAGCTTTAAACGCTTCCGCGGTAGCCTTGGAAAATGCATCATTAACACCAATAATGGCAATGGTTTTCGCACCGTCTGCCACCTCGTTGACCAATGTCTTAACCGGTGCACTTCCGGTCAGGTCTACCGCCGGTATGCTGCCAAAGGTGTACTTGAATTTCTGCTTCCAGATCAAAGGAGATTCTGCAGAACCGGTAATCATAGGCACCTTGTATTTTTCCAAAATAGGCGCCACACCCAAGGTAACACCGCTGGTATACGGTCCGAAGAGAAAGTCAACTTTTTCAGTGGTTATCATCCGTTCCACCGCGTCAGCACCGGTAGCCGGGTCGGACTGGGCGTCGGCATACACCATTTCCACCTTGTATTGCTTGTCCCCTATTTTGATACCACCTTTAGCGTTGACGGTCTCAGCCCAAAGGTCATAGCCCCTTCTGGTAACATTGCCGCCGTAAACAGATGCACCTGACAGTGACGTAATTACACCAACTTTAAAATAATCACGGGTTCCCTCTTGAGCCTGCTTCTTTTCACCGCCGCCGGAACCGGCGGGTGCCCCGCAACCGCTGACCACCAGTGCCAGGGACAGTAAAATTACCAAAAGAATGCTTGCTTTTTTTGCGTATCCCATGTTTTCCCTCCTTTTAACTTATAGTTAAGTAAAATGGTTTTAAAACTTAGCCCATATTGCAAGTCAGGCCGTCACCTCCTTGCTCTATTTTTTTCACCAAGACTAATTGATACTTTTATGCAATTATCAATCTTCTAAATTTACTCATATCATTTATTATGCAAAGAGAATGCCAGGCGGTGTTTTATAATTGACAACCGGTCAAACAATTCAAAAAGTTGAAGTTTTGCTGCC
>CAZGXM010000130.1:0-1697 GCA_964529795.1 uncultured Thermoanaerobacteraceae bacterium | reverse complement strand
GGGGTTAAATATCTCGTATTCTTGCAACAGGAGTTTATCATAAAGGTCATGCTCTTTGACAATATAACGCTGCCACTGCCCGGAGCGCGAGGCGTAGAAGTGGTAGCGAGTCTAAGCATCCGCGCTCACGCCGGTGTACCTGACCGGCTTAGGCTACAAGTAGCCTGACAGGGTTCGGGGAACCGCCCTCGCTCCGGAGAGGGTAATGGCGTGGAGTGAACCCTGTCATTAGGCGGGGTAGGCAGGCGGCAGCAGGGAGCCGCCTGCGAGTGCGTGCAGGTCCGCAGGGACCGGGGTAGGTGCCCGGCCATGATTAACATCAACCTTTTTGCCCGCCACCAGCGCAGAAAGATCAAAAAAGCCATTGCCTAGTGTCCTTATTCTATACCCGGCTGCGGTAAAGTACTAAATGAAGGAGATGACCTTTGTGAGAAGCCAAATTCGCACCAGGATTCTTGTCCTGGCTATATTTCTGGCCTTATCCTTCCTGGCTGGGTGCAGCACGGCTTCAAATACAGCCCCAACGGATGAGGCTGCCGCGGAACACACCAATCAGGAAAAAACTCTTTCCACAAACGAAACAAACACTGGAGAAAACGCTGTAGTGATTTCCGCCCGCGGGCAAAATTACGCTTTAAAATCTGATCGTAATGTTTCACCTGAAGCTGTTTTGATAGCCCCCGGGGAAGAAGGCTTTTACTGGGCACTGCCCCAGGATGCCACAGGGCCGGAACCCGGGAAATTGACGGAACCCGCGGTGATCCACTATACACCATACAGTAACGAAAAAGTCATTGAGCCGCAAAAATCAAAGGTTATTTACCGGCTGCCCCTCAAGGACATCAGCCAAACCGGCACCAAGCCGGGGGTGTTACGTTTAACCGATATCCAATTGCGGGGGAAATGGCTTTTCTACTTCTTTCAAAGTGAGATTGAGGGTACCTCCCAGCCCGCCTACGTCACCCTGGGAGTGATGGACATTTCTGCGAACTACCCGCAAAACACTGCTCGGTTTTTATATCGCGGCTACAATACCGGGGGCCGGCAGGTAAACTGGACCGCGAACGACAATTTCGTGGTCTGGCAGCAATCTTACCCGGACAACAACGGAGGTTATCAGGTTACTACCCGGTTTTATGACCTGAAGACGGGAAAACAGCAAGCTTTACCCCTGCCACAGGATAAACTGATGCGTAAACTTATCCTTGACGGGCAAAATCTGGTGTATGGAGATGCCAGTGCAACCCGAACTCTGGAACTGCCCGCCCCGGGTTCGGATAAACTGGTCCGGGAAGCGCAATGGTTACCTTCCGCAGCCTTTGAGGAAGCGGTAAAATATATCAGTGACCGCTTTGATGGGACAATCTACCTTCCGGCAGTGGTCAACCCGGCGCCCTTTTACCAGGTGACAGTGGAAGCAGATGCCGGCAGTTACCAGGTCCGCTTTGATGCCTCTGACCATTCCGTGCCACTCAATGCTACAGAAACTGAACGCCGGCAACTGGGGGTCGATCCTTCCCTAGCTCAGACACTAGGTACAATCACAGTGTCCAGGGACGAGAATCCGCCCTGGATAAAGCAAGGAGAAGGTGCTCTGCCCCAGGGGCAGTCTTTTCCCATAAAGTTGGGTAAACGCACACTTACCGCCCATTTTGTTGCCGATTCGTCTATGGTGTGGTGGCAGGACGGTTCCTGGC
>CAZGXM010000129.1:0-1805 GCA_964529795.1 uncultured Thermoanaerobacteraceae bacterium | reverse complement strand
TTCCATGTTTCTAAATGCGTCATAAGGAATCAATGACATAAGCAATTCACCTCTGTCCTTTTTATTAAATTATTTCAAGAAACCTTTTGGTTTATGCACATACATATGCAAAGTGTTGTTAATTCCAGGCGGGCTATTGACTATTTCGCGAAAAGTGCTATTATTAAAGCATGCAGTGAACGATCGTTCTACACTTGAGTGCTGTAAGAAAGGGGGTTTTCAGTTTGCCGTACCGCACTCCCAAACACGTGCAGGAGCAAAAGGATGCCAAGCGCAGGCATATTTTGGATGCTGCCTTGAAAGTTTTTGCGGAGAAGGGATACCACGAAACTTCGGTGCGAGATATTTGTACCGCTGCCGGTGTTTCGGTGGGTTCAATCTACTTTTATTTTGACAATAAGGATAAGATTTACGAAGCAATTTATGACGAAATCATGAATGCACTACTGACTTTAAGTGAGGACGCGTCTGCAGGTGAAAGGGACCTCAGCAAGGTAATCGAAAAAGTTATCCGGGCTACAGTCACCTTTTTAACCTCCAATCCTCACATAGCCAGGTTCTTTCGCACAAACTACAGCTATGTTTCCGGTTTCAAGCGGAAACGGGACGATGCTTTAAAGGTCGGTGCTGCGGAATTGGAAAAGATGCTTGATCGGGAAATAACACAAGGGCGGATGCAGCCCGTTAACACCCGGTTGGCGGCGGTGACTGTTACCGGTTCTGTCTATAACCTTATTCGGTATTGGAATTTGAGCGGCTGTGAAGAGGATGTGGAGGAACTGGTAAGCTTTCTGGTTGAGTACAATTTACGCGGGCTGGGTATTGACTCCTAAAATATCTTAAAAATTTAGGCACCTGATTTTCATGGAAGGGGGGGTGGGGAAAGTGAGCGATTTTATCAAAAGCCTGACGGAAGTATCTGCCGCTGACTTGGCTCTGGTGGGGGGTAAGGGAGCAAACCTGGGGGAATTAATGAATGCCGGACTGCCCGTGCCGCCGGGTTTTTGCATTACCGCGGCGGCCTACCGGCATTTTGTAAATGCAAGCGGTGTCAGAGAATTGGTAGATCGAGTGGTGGCTCATTGGCGTGAAAATGAAGACATTTCCCGGCGTGCCGCGGAGATTGCCGAAGCCATACTGAACGCGGAAATACCGGCGGAGCTGTCTCGACCCATTCTTGAAGCCTACGATTCCCTGATCAGAGAGGGTTTTGTTTCGGTGCGTTCTTCAGCTACCGCTGAGGATTTACCCCAGGCCTCTTTTGCCGGGCAGCAGGAGTCGTTTCTTCATATTGGCCGGGAAAGGCTGCTCTTGCACGTGAAAAAATCCTGGGCCTCTTTATGGACGGAACGGGCGGTGCATTACCGGGTGCAAAACGGCTTCGACCACAGTAAGGTATATTTGGCGGTGGTGGTACAGCAGATGGTTCCGTCAGTGGTTTCCGGCGTGGCCTTTACGGTTAACCCCTTGAGCGGAAATGCCGGGGAACTTGTTATCGAGTCCGCCTGGGGTCTTGGCGAAGGAATTGTCTCGGGGCAAGTGACCCCGGACAGCTATGTTGTTGACAAGGATAACGGCAAGATTCTTCGGCAGGAAATTGCAGAAAAAGAGGTGATAGTTGTTCCGGCGAAGCAGGGGTTGGGAACGGTGACCGTCAGAACGCCCGCAGGTAAAAAAATACTACCCTCCCTTTCCGGGGAACAGGTGAGGGAACTGGCAGCAGTAATTACCAAAGTAGAAAAGCATTACGACTCACCGCAGGATATTGAATGGGCATTGGCAGGCGGAAAATTCTATGTCCTCCA
>CAZGXM010000128.1:0-1880 GCA_964529795.1 uncultured Thermoanaerobacteraceae bacterium | reverse complement strand
TGTTAACATGGGTACCTTTGCTGTGACTTACAGTATTAATGAAGAGGTTTGGCAATCCCTACCTGAGGACGTAAAAGAAGCGATGCTCCAAGCGGGGGAAGAAACAATTGATCACATGTCTGAATACCAGGACACAAATGTCGATAAGTTAGGGGCGGAATTTAAGGAAATGGGTATCGATATCTATGAAGTAGGTCAAGAGACCCTCAGCAAGCTTAACGAAAAACTAGCTCCTGTTCTGGATGAGTGGGCAAAAAAGCTTGATGACAAAGGGTTGGCCGGCTCTGAGGTGTTAGACGCTTTCAACAAGGCAATTGAAGATGTCAAGTAAATCAGGCGCCGCGCTTTCACGCGCGGCCCATTTTTACAAATAGGGGGTGAGGCGTTGCGTCGATTAAAAGAATGTTTTGATAAACTTGATAGCTTTCTTTATCGAATAGGTTTGTGGGGAATTTTTTTGATGATGCTCCTCATTACCCTTGATGCATCCGGAAGATACTTTCTGCATAATCCAATTGACGGCGCTTTTGAATTTATACAGGATTACCTGATGGTTGCCGTTGTTTTTTTGAGTATGAGTCATACATACAAAACCGACAGCAATATCCGGTTGGAGCTGTTTGCCAGAAAGTTTTCCGGAAGACTTAATCGGGTGTTTTTTTACATTAACAATCTACTACCTTTGATCTTCTTTTTTGTCATTGCCCGGGAGGGCTGGGTAAAAACTTGGGAAGCCTGGGTAGGAAAAGAGTTTACTATCGGTATGGTTTCATGGCCCACATATTTGTCCTACATTTGGATTCCTTTTGGAGTGGGTTTGTTGGTTATAAGGATTGGACTGACGGTAATCGAGCAAGCGAAAGAGGACATTAGTTCCTTGAGGCAAGGCGTGAAATCCCGGGATGAGGGGGTGAGCAATTGACTACAGCCATCGTTGTTACCATAGGGTCACTGTTAACGTTTTTAATAATTGGTATGCCCGTTGGATTTGCGCTGGGAGTTTCAGGTTTGATAGGGCTTTGGATGATTAATGGTTTCCAACTGGTGGCGGGGATTTTGCAAACAACCCCCCATTCAAGCGCGGCCAGTTTCGTGCTGACAGCGGTACCTATGTTTGTGCTCATGGCGGAATATGCCACAGTAAGCGGCATGACAAGGAATGCATTTGTGGCGGCCTACAGGTTCCTGGGCCACATTAAAGGTGGCCTGGCCATGGCCTGTGTTCTCGCCAGTGCCGGTATGGCAGCGGTTTCCGGCTCCAGTACGGCTTCTGCCGCCACCATGGCTAAAGCCTCCATCCCTGAAATGAGAAGGTATAAATATGACGATGCCTTATCAGCGGGGGTAGTGGGGGTTGCCGGGACTTTGGCAATTATGATTCCGCCAAGTATTATTCTCATTCTTTACGGTATTATGACGGAAGTGTCAATCGGTGACCTGTTGATTGCGGGGATAATACCCGGGATTGTTACCGCTATCGGCTACTTTATTTCCATCTATATCTGGGTCAGAAACAAACCGCATCTTGCCCCAACGATAGAACCGTTTTCCAACAAAGAACGGGTGGAGGCTCTTAAAAAGGTCTGGCCTATGTTGCTACTGATCACTGCGGTGCTGTTTGCAATTTATTCTGGAGCAATTACTCCTACTGAAGCCGGTGCGTTTGGTTCCTTTATCGCCTTTTTGATTGCTTTAACCACTCGTAAAAAAAAGCCCAAGTGGCTGGAGGAAGTATTAAGCCATACCGCAACCACTACCGCAATGATTTTTACCATTATTATTGGGGCAATGGTATTTGGTTACTTTCTCACATATACCCAGGTGACACAGAATTTAATCAGCTTTGTGGGTGGGCTCAAAGTTAGCAATTGGGTCATTCT
>CAZGXM010000127.1:0-2054 GCA_964529795.1 uncultured Thermoanaerobacteraceae bacterium | reverse complement strand
ATTTTGATGGAGGTGGTTCATAAAGACTATGCAAACTTTCTGCACATACCCCATCACAGCCAAGCTAAAGGCGCTTTTGAGTTCTATTTAGCCGAACTACGGTCCTTTTGCCGCTCTTTGGAAGAATATTTCAATTGTAAATTGAAGGAAAAGGATTTACGAAGGTCCATAAAATTGTTTAATGAGCAAAGAAAGTTGCTAAAGACAATCTATGAGCTGCGCGGCAGGAGCCGCACCCCGTTCTTCACCTCCGTGGAGGTGGCGGAAATTCTCGAATACGTTGTTTCTGTGCCTAAAGAAGATGGAAATAAAATGTTGCGCAAATTATTGCAGGAAGCCCCTCATAGGAATCTTCCCTCTTTTTCCGGTCCCCGTTTGCTGGTGGAAGGTACGGTTTTACCGGATAAAGATTTGTATCAAAAAATAGAAGAGTTTGGCGCTGTTATTGTAGGGGATGACCTTTGCACTGGTACTCGCTATTTCTGGGATTTGGTTGATGAACAACTTCCGCCCCTTGAAGCTTTGGCCCGGTATGTGCTGGAGCGCATACCCTGTTCCTGTATGAGTTCGGAAAAGGTGGCGGAAAAACGTCTGCAGCACCTTTTAAATCAAGCCACACGCTATCATGCCAACGGGGTAATTTTTGCTGTACAAAAGTGGTGTGACTCGATGCAGATGGATAGACCCTTTATGATAGAACAACTGCAGGCGAAAGGTTTTCCGGTTTTATCCGTGGAAGTGGAGCGTACTACGGGGCAGTCACAGTTGTTGACAAGGTTGGAAGCCTTCATGGAAATGATTGACAGCGGTGCAGGCAAGGAGCAGATTAAATCCGGGGAGGTGAGCTGATTTGTCGCAGTCACCATACTATGTAAAGACTGATAAATCAGTCAAGCATTTAAATACCACAAGTAAAGTTTATCCCTTTGTGAAGGCTTACTACCAGGAAGCGGCCAAGGTACAGGCCGATCATTCTAAAAAAGTGGGTTATGTCACCGGAGCCGGCATAGTGGACCTTCTGCACGTGTTTTCAGAAAAAGCCTTGCCCGTTTTTCCCGAGAATTTCAACGCTTCCTGTGCTTCAAAACAGATAACACCGCCTTTGTTGGAAATTGCCGAAAGTGAAGGCGGTTTCGCGCGTGAACTTTGTGGCTATTTTCGCAATGCCCACGGCTACATTACCGGTGGTAAAGATTTGGACCTGCCGTTTCCCGGCGGCGGCATGCCTGCTGTACCTGATTTTATGATTGGTGACAGCGGGGCCTGCATGTTCCACTTGAAGTGGTGGCGCACCTGGGAGCGTTATTTTAAGTATAAAATTCCCACCTTTATTTTTGACAAGCCCTACATTCCTCCCCGTATGACTATGGACCAGATAGAAGAACATTACCTGGAATATACCGTCACTCAGATTAAAGAGGCGTTGTGCTTTTTGGAGCGGGTGACAGGTCAGGAATTTGACGAAGAACGTTTCAAGCAGGTAGTACGGTACTCCGCTGAGGCCGGGGACCTGTTTAATGAAGTTTTTGAGTTGCGCAAAAACCGTCCCTGTCCTGCCGGGTCAGAAGATATTCTTTCCTGTATCATGCCTTTGGTACAGTGGTCCGGAACCCGGGAGACGGTAGAGTTTTACCGGGAACTGAGGGATGAGCTCAAAGTCCTGGTGGAACAGGGTAAGGGACCCGTGCCCAAGGAAGAGTATCGCCTGCTTTTTGACAATATTCCTCCCTGGTTTACTCTGGGAATTTTTAATTATTTCCACAAGTTTAATGCTGTCAGTGTGGTTGAAACCTATACCAGGTATTTTCATTTGGCCCGGGGGAGGATGGACCCTGACAAACCTTATGAAAGTCTTGCACGCAAGTACCTGTATGGTTGTGCTTTTACAACATCGGTACGGGAAACGATCAGGGATGTGGTCGCAAATTTATGTCATGACTACCAGGTGGATGGTGTCATCAGTTACGTGCTTTACGGCTGCAAAATCTCTTCCGGCTTTTTACCGTTACAAAGGCATATTCTGGAGCATGAACATAATATTCCCACCCTGGTAT
>CAZGXM010000126.1:0-2056 GCA_964529795.1 uncultured Thermoanaerobacteraceae bacterium | reverse complement strand
GATATAAATTTTACAGTTATTTTACATTGAGGTCCTGCCGTAAGAAATTTAACATGCCACCGGCGTTAATGATGGACATGATATGGGCCGGAAGCCGGGTAGCATAATATTCTTTGCCCTGAGTTAGGTTGCGAATGATTCCGTTTTTCAAGTCAATTTCCAATTCATCGCCCTGGTTTATCTCACCGGCCTGAGGACACTCCACCAGAGGCAGCCCCAAATTAATTGCATTGCGAAAAAATATCCTGGCAAAAAACTCGGCAACCACGGCACTAACACCCGCATACTTTATCGCTGCCGGGGCAGTTTCTCTGCTTGACCCGCAACCAAAGTTCCTGCCACCCACAACAATATCGCCCGGCTTGATTTTTTGCGATAATTCCGGGTCCATCCCTTCGAAAACATGCCTGGCAATCTGCTGGTTGGAAAGTTTTAGATACTTACCGGGGGCAATCAGGTCCGTATTAATGTGGTCACCAAATTTCCAGGTACTTCCCCTGATATGTGAAGTCATGCTACTACCTCCATCTCACGTTATTGCAGGAATGCTTAAATATGGCCTGGGGTCAGCAATTTTACCTGCAAGGGCCGAGGCAGCTACAGTCGCGGCTGAGCCAAGATAAACTTCTGCTTCCGTACTGCCCATACGGCCTTGAAAGTTCCGGTTGGTACTGGCTATACAGCGTTCCCCGGCAGCCAAAATGCCGTTGCCCAGCCCCGCACACGGACCGCAAACCGGTGGTAAAAGCGTTGCACCGGCATCAGTTAACTTGGAAATGATTCCTTCTTTAATTGCCTTGCTCAAGACCTCTTTAGAGGCAGGGGCCACCAGCAGACGTACTCCCGGTACTACCTTTCTCCCTTCCAAAACCTGTGCGGCCATATATAAATCAGTATATTTGGCGCCTGTACACGCGCCAATCAGTGCCTGTTGGATTTCAAGCCCTGAAATCTCCGTCACCTTACTAACGTTGTCCGGGCTATGCGGAGAGGCAACCAAAGGTTCCAACTTGTCGGCCCTGCAACGGATAATCCGGTAATATTCAGCGTCTGGGTCGTTATAGATCGGCTGGTAATTTATGCCAGTCCTGTCTTTTAAGTACTCAAAAACAACCTCGTCCGGTTCAATAACACCGGTTTTGGCCCCCATCTCAATAGCCATATTGGTCAAGATAATTCGTTCGTCGATACTGAGTTGTCGAATAGTTTCACCGACAAACTCCACCACTTTGTAAGTGGCACCGTCGCTTCCCATCTGTTTCAAGTTATACAAAATCATGTCTTTTGCAGAAGTGCCAAATGCCAAGTCTCCGTCCCACACGATCTTGATGGTCTCCGGTACCTTCAGCCAGGTATGCCCCTTTGCCATTACCGCCAGCATATCCGTCGAACCCATCGGTATTGCCAGCGCCCCCAGGGCCCCCGCCGTACAGGTGTGGGAATCACCACCCACCATCAACATCCCGGGAACAACATATCCCTTCTCCAAAGCAACAATGTGACAAATCCCTTCCAGTTCATGAAACTTGTTAACACCAAACTTTTTTACCCACTGCCGGGTCAGAGCCTGAATTCCCGCTTCCGTATCATTGCCCGGTGGGACAAAATGGTCTGAAATAACGGCGACCTTGTCCGCATCCCAAACCCCTACTCCCAGCTCATCCAAACCTTTGGCAATCCGCCGCGGCCCCGAGGAGTCGTGCACCATGGCCAAGTCAACTTTTGCCAGCACAATTTCATTGACTGCAACCCGGTCAGAACCACTAGCCCTTGCTAAAATTTTTTGCGCAATAGTCAAACCCATTAAAGCTCCCCCCAAACCCCAATAGAAAATGTAAGCCACCAGTCAGTTTATTGATATTACCAATCGTTTCTAACCCGTTTTTAATTGTCGCCCACACCATCCGGCCGTTGGTAACGACAACATCGAAATCCATCCCAATAATCCCTATTATCCGATTTTCCAGGCCTAGTCCGTCACGTAACGCGCTTCAATGTTTCGCATCTCTTCCAAACCCAGTAAACTATTAAACTGATCGAAAGTAAGCATCTTATC
>CAZGXM010000125.1:0-2060 GCA_964529795.1 uncultured Thermoanaerobacteraceae bacterium | reverse complement strand
CATCTATTTGTAAATAAAGACCATTAAAAAAACTGCTGCCAAACCCTTCGGCAAGGCAGCAGTCCTTCATATCCCTTGGCTTTGATAACCAATGTCATTTATAAAACTTAACCGGTAATTTGCCAATTACAAATTCTCTCTGCGTCATGATGTTTTCAGTGTCCGTTTTTTAACTCTCGCAGTATCTTTTCCGGCGTAAAGGGCAGTTCCCTCAACCTTATCCCCACAGCATCATAGATAGCATTGGAAATTGCCGCTACAACCGGATTCAATACAGGTTCACCCAGCCCCTTTGCCCCAAACGGCCCATTAGGTTCCTCAGTCTCTACAAATATGGACTTAATATCCGGAAGGTCTTTGGGTCCTGGAATCCTGTAATCCAAAAAATTGGGGTTTATTATCCGCCCGTTTTCCGTTACCATATTTTCTGTTAGAGCCCACCCAATACCCATGGCCACCCCACCTTCTACTTGGCCGGAAGCTCCCATGGGATTGATAGTTTTTCCCAGGTCATGAGCTGCATAGTAATTAATAATTTTTACCTGACCTGTTTCTTGGTCAACTTCCACCTCCGCAACGTGCGCAGCAAAAGGATAGGCAGCTGAAGGGTTGCCAAACTTATTCTTATCTGGGACTTCAGTGCCGGGATTAAAGTAGCCAAACCCGTGAATGAAGGACCCGTTGGTATGATAGAGATACTCCTTGGCCAATTGACCCAAATCCATTGATTTTTTCTCATCCCCGGCGGCGTTAATTTGCCCATCTTTGAACTTCAAATCCTGCTCGCTAATTCCTAACTTTTCAGAAGCAAATTTAAGGATACGCCCCCGCAGGTCTTCCGCAGCGAGCTGTACGGCTTTTCCGCCTAAAGTGGTAGTACGGCTTGCCCAGGCACCCAAGGCAAAAGTAGTGTAATCACTGTCAACCGGTGCTATGCGTATCTTTTCTACGGGCAGGCCCAATACTTCAGCAGCTATCTGGGAGCAGACAGTCTTTTGCCCCTGTCCCAGTTCCACTTCACCTGTTAAAATGGTCACCCTGCCATCTAAGTTCAACTTGGCAATGGCTGCGGAACCATGAAATGGCGGGAAAAAGGCACTGTATCCTGATACATGATTGCAACACGCCAGCCCCAGCCCGCGGCCAGGAACCCTTTCTTTCTTTTTCCGCTTCCAATCACTGGCTTGTTTTACTTTATCAATGCAGTCAGGAAGGCCTGAACTATTAATTTTCCAGCCGTGAACAGATACATGCCCAGGAGGAACGGCATTTCTCTTCCGTAAATCTCCGGGGTCCATTCCTAATTGTTCGCTAGCCTGGTCTATCATCGACTCTACGCAGAAAGTCATTTGGGCATTGCCAAACCCTCTGAAACAACCGGTAGGTACTGTGTTGGTATAAACTAAGTAACCGTCAGCCTTAACATTTTCGAACTTGTAAAGAGAATCTATCCTGAAACATGCAGTGCCGTTTATGGGCACGCCATAGCAGGTTCTGCCGCCGTTACCGGAGTAAAGCTTCACTTCCTTTGCAGTAATTGCGCCGTCTTTTTTGAAGCCCATTTTCAAATAAATATGCATCGGCACTCTGGGGTTGCCGGCAATAAAGTCTTCCTCCCGGGAATTAACCATACGTACAGGCCTGTCTGTTAAACGTGCAAGCTGGGCGGCAATAAGATGAAGAACCGTCTCCATTTTTGCTCCAAATCCCCCTCCTACAAAGGGTTGAATCACTCTTATATCATCTACCGGCATATCCAGCGCTTTGGCGTAGGTAAGGCGGCACTTGCTGGGTACTTGAATAGGAAGATAAAGGGTAAGCCTCCCGTCCGCTTCAGGTTTTGCTACCACTGCCATGGGTTCCATGTAAGCCTGATACACCTGCGTGGTATAGAATTTTTCCTCCAACACAAGGTCCGACTTTTGAAAAGCCTTATTTACATCTCCCCTTGCCACATGAAAATGGTTGGCTATATTGTTAGGATATCCTTCGTTAATCAGAGGAGCACCAGGCAAAGCCGCTTCCTCGGGGTCAAAGACCGCCGGTAATTCCTCGAAATC
>CAZGXM010000124.1:0-2169 GCA_964529795.1 uncultured Thermoanaerobacteraceae bacterium | reverse complement strand
GAAATTATCCAGGGAGGAAAAGGGCTCATCTAATAATATAGCTTTAGGATGAGTTAACAGGGTGCGAGCTATTGCTACAAGTTGGGCCTGTCCTCCTGATATATGAGCAGGAAAACTATCCAGCAGGTCCTTTATGCCCAATAATGATAATAATTCTTCGACTTCTTTTTTGTCGGCATTGCCGGGCCTGATGCCGTAATAAATATTTTCCTTAACGGTGAGGTGGGGGAAAAGAGCGGGGGTTTGAAACACGTATCCAATCCGTCGCTTGTGCACCATACAATTAACTTTGCGGTCCTGCTGCGAGTCAAAAAATACTTTTCCGTCCAGGACAATTTTTCCTTGATCAGGCTCCAACAGGCCTGCTATTAAGTTTAAAAGAGTGGATTTACCACAGCCTGAAGGACCTAACAGGACTGTCAAGCCTTTATCAAAAGTATGTTTTACTTTGAGTGAAAAATTATTCAGGCGTTTTTCTACATCTACGATTAGCATTATTATAATCCCCCCAGGTTTGACTAGCGGTCTTTGAAAGCTGTTTTAACCAGTATCAAGACTAACAGTGAGAAAATGACCATCAGGGCAGACATTACCATGGCTGCCTGAAAATCATTCTCCATAGCTGTATAAATTGCCAGTGGCAGGGTCCGGGTTATTCCTTGGAGGTTGCCGGCGAATAAAATTGTGGCCCCAAACTCTCCCAAGGCCCTGGCCCAGCTCATTACCGCACCGCCCAATAGGCCTGGTAAGCTCAAAGGGAGGGTGACACGACAAAAGGTCTCCCAGGGGGATGCTCCCAGTGTTAAGGAAGCCTTTTCTAAATTGCTGTTGACAGCCATAAAACTGCTGCGTGCTGCACGGACAAAAAAAGGGGCTGCTACAAAGGTTTGGGCCAACACTACAGCGGGGGTTGAAAAAGAAAGGCTAAAACCAAGGTACTGTCCCACCAGACCACGTCTCCCAAAGGCAATGACCAGTGCTACCCCGGCAACCGCCGGAGGTAACACCATTGGCAGGTCTACTAGTGAATCTACCAGATTTTTTCCTTTAAACCCATATCGTGCAAGGATATATGCCAGGGGAGTACCGAGGACGATGGTGATAGAGACGCTGACGAGGCTTGTGATAAGACTGAGATATAGTGCTTCATAGACAAGGGGATGCCGGAACTTTACCAAAACAGAATGCGGGTCTAAATTTAGAAATATCGATAAAAGCGGAATGAAGAAAAAAAATAGCAGTAACAAACCAGGTACGGCAATCCATGGCATTCTCCTCAACCAAATCTCCTCCAATATGGTGCTGGTAATTTACTTTATCATTCTTTTTTAAAGCCGTAAGACTCTAGAAGTTGCTGTCCTTTTGATGAAAGGATAAAATCAATAAACTTTGATGCTAAATCACGATTTTGACTGTTTAATAAGGGGCTGATATAATAATCAGCCGGTACATTATATTGAGCCGGAAGTTCCACTACGGTGATTTTGGCAGCCAAGTCACTATTAAGGTCTGTGTTGTAGACAATTCCGGCATCTGCTTCACCTAAAGCCACTTTAGCCAGTACATTTTTTACGCTGGTCTCTTCCGAAACCAGGTTTGCCAAAACCCTGTCAAAAAATTTATTTCCCACCGCGTTTTCTATTTTTGCAAGTACCTGCCTGCTGTAATCGCCAACAGGTACACCGGCTTCTGCTAAAACCAAGCGGTGCGGTTTGGCCAAATCGGTAACTTTCTCAATACCTGCGGGGTTGTCTAACGGTAGGATCAGTACCAGCTTGTTTCGAGTAAAAACTATTGGTTTTTCTACCAGGTGTTCCTTGTATAAAGCTTCTGTATGGCGGAAATTGGCAGAAGTAAACAGGTCTGCTTCCGCACCCTGCTCCAACTGGGTTCGCAGCCACTGGGTGCCGGCAAAGTTTAATTTTACCCGGAGACCGGGATGAACGGTTTCAAACTCTGCGGCTAGGGCATGAAAACTTTCTGTTAATGATGAAGCTGCCATAACCATAAGTTCTTGACGGCCCTGTTTGTTAGAAACGTTCTGAAATCCCCGCCAGCCTACAATGACAAGCAGTACCAGAAATATAATTAATATTCTTCTATTATTTTTCCTATACTTTCTGCTGCCACCAACCTTTGTCATGTGATCACCTCGAGATTTCTTCCCCA
>CAZGXM010000123.1:0-2199 GCA_964529795.1 uncultured Thermoanaerobacteraceae bacterium | reverse complement strand
GTGGAAAGGTTTTTCGTCCTTATACACGTCAAAAACAACCCCTGCGGTGATGTACTGCTGCTTGACCGTGTCATAAAACTCCGCTGCCAGGTAGCTGGAGAAAACGCCGTCTCTCAGATAGACAAACCCCGTTTCCCCGTCATCGGACAGCTCACCTTTAAGATAGCCTGTCAGTGTCCTGCGGGAATTATCATTGGCCGCCTGGTTGAAAAAATGCCCGCTGGTATCTCCCAGTACCAGCAGCTGCAGGGCATCAATGATGGTGGACTTGCCGGATGCATTTTTCCCCGTGAGGAAATTTATCATGTCAAATTCAATCACCTGGTAAGAAATATAGTGCCAGTTAATCAGCAGCAGCTTTTTCAATAGTTTCATTGCTCTTCCTCCATATCATCCGTCTCTTCCTGTTCTTCCTCAGCGTCTTCTTCACCGGAAAGAGCGATTTCGTAAATCTCACTTATCTTGTCATTTGTGACAATAAAAAGTATTGACGGGTAAATGATGATGCCTGTATCCGGGTCGGCAAAATCCCCTTCCACCTTATCAATGATGTTAAAGCGGCGGAGAAAACCAAAAGCCTCGTACAGGTCCTTGTTGGACGGTTTTTTCTCAACCAGGCCCAGGTTGACCATTTTCTCCACCATATGGGAGACCTTGGTGACAATCTCCCGCTTGAGTGAGAGTTTTTCCCGTTCTTCTTCATAGACCAGCCTGAGGATATACAGCATGATGGTAATGTTTTTGTTAAGCCTGTGCCGGTTGGTCTCATAGCGGTTGTAGAGGGCAATGACCCCGTAGTTATTATCCTTTTGCAGTTCCCACCCGGAAACTCTGAGGTACTCCCGAAAAAGGTCAATGTGCCTTTCCACAAAACGGTAGTCGTGATTAATCTTCATTGACCGCTCCTTGGTGCCGTACCGGTCCCTTAAAATAAAGTTCCTGGCCAAAAGCAGGTTGACCAGCCTTGTAAACTCTTCCCGGTCACCAACATTTAACGCTTCATATTGCTGCTGCCACATTTTCTCACACCTTCTTTACCAATCTCATGGACGGTAACCGGAAGCCATTGACAAACCGGTACCCGTCCTGAAATTCAACCCTGTAAAAGCAGCCGCTTTCATCATGTTTGACAATACCCAAGATGAGCATGACAAAATCATCATCACCCTGAAGCTGCAAATCTCCAGTCTCTATCACATCCCGGTGGTCAAACTGCTGCCGCATAAATGCCATAACCCTTTTGGCGGTAAAGCTTTTCTTTACTCTCTCCTTAAAGTCCGTAAATTCTTCTTCCAAGGCAGCCTTATCCACCTGTTCCACAACCTGGAGCGGTTCACCCGGTTCTCGCACTTTACGCTTGCTTCTGGCGTAGAGGGAAAACTCATCAAGATAACCTTGAGGAAACACATTCACCGCCCCCTGCATCAGACCAAGAAGTTTATTCCTTTTCGTGTCACTACCCGCCCCGGTCATCTTGAGAATTTCTATTAATTTCCCCTTTATACTCCGGTCAGTATTTAACAGATACTGCATCTTTTCCACTGAAGCCCTGGTGTAAAGTGTGTTCTTCCGGTCTATTTCCCGGACCAGACCATCCACATTTTCGTAAGTATCAATGATTTCGCCCATGATGCGGATTATATTTTCCATGGCCTCTTCTCTGTCCCGGTACTGCTGCCTGATCAGGGCCGACTCCACCAATAAATTTTTAACCTGGTTATCATACAGCCAACGGCGCAAAATTGATAAAATAGGCGTCTTGAACCTGGGCACCGAATCAAATGTTTTTAAGGGGTGATAAATCTTGTTACCCACCAACTCCCTGAACTGGTCAAAGTGCCCCGCCAGCACCTCTTTGATTTCACTCTGTTCATTCAACGCCTGGTGATAGCGGCGGATATTGTTCAAAAGGCTTTTTAAGGCATCCACCAGTCCGTTGGTATTTTTATAAGCATCGGCAAGAGCGTTATAAATATAGTCATTTCTCTCCTCATCCGCCGTCTTGAGCGAAGAGTAGGTGGCATAAACAAAAGAATTATATTCGCCGGGCGATGTGTCCCTCAATTCATATAATGTATTCAAAATTTTTATCGAGTAGTCATACATGGTGACGTACTCTTCAAAGGAACCTGCGTAGTACTCAGTGTCTATCCAGCCGGTGTCCACCAGTCTTCTCACCAGGAAATGGGCCATGCCGGA
>CAZGXM010000122.1:0-2250 GCA_964529795.1 uncultured Thermoanaerobacteraceae bacterium | reverse complement strand
GCAAGAGTAATTTTAGCATATATCAAGCCGCTGTGCAAGTATATCGCTTGGTAAATATTTATTGTTTTGATATAATTATAAGTGAACACACGTTCGGGCGGTGGTCAAATGTCGGCACGTAGTATTATTCATGTGGATATGGATGCTTTTTATGCTGCGGTGGAGCAGCGGGACAACCCGGAACTGCAGGGCAAGCCGGTGGTTGTCGGCGGCGCCGACCCCACCAAACGCGGGGTTGTTTCCACTGCTTCCTACGAAGCGCGGAAATACGGGGTGCGTTCGGCCATGTCGCTCAGGGAAGCGTACCGGCGGTGTCCGGATGGGATTTATTTGCCCGTCAACATGAAAAAATATAAAGCCGTATCTGAAAAAATATTTCAATTATTTTTTGAATATACCCCTTTGGTGGAAACAATTGCTTTGGACGAGGCTTTTCTGGATGTCACCGGTTCAACGCGGCTTTTTGGTCCGGCGGAAAAAATTGGCCGTGAAATCAAGGCGCGGATAAAGGAAGAAATGAATCTGGTGGCATCCATAGGCATATCATACAACAAATTTTTGGCCAAGCTGGCATCGGATTTGGACAAACCCGACGGTTTTCTGGTTATATCTCGAAAAAACTTTCAGCAGCTTGTCCACCCGCTGCCGTTGAAACGGCTGTGGGGTGTGGGCGAAAAAATGGAGCAAAAGCTTAAGGCTTTCGGATTTAAAACCATCGGCGACGTGGCGGCTGCTTCTCCCTTGCTGTTACGAAAGCAGTTCGGAGTATTCGGTGAGCACATATATTTGTTAAGTAACGGTATTAATGAACGGGAAGTGGTGCCGGACCATGAGGCCAAGTCGGTGGGCCGGGAGACCACGTTCCCGGAGGATGTGGAAGACAGGGAGAACTTACTGGCAGTTTTAATGCAGCTGGTGGAGGATGTATGCTACCGTCTGCGGACCAATCATTTTTGGGGACGCTGCATCACAGTGAAAATTAGATATGAAAATTTTGAAACCCATACCAGGCAGGTAACTATGGACCACCTGACTAATTCTGAAAGTGAAGTATTTACGGCGGTACGGAGGTTATTTGCTGAGTTATATACGGGCCGTGCGGTAAGGCTGTTGGGCGTGTCGGTATCCCGGCTGAGCACCGGTGGAGAAAAGCAGCTGGGTTTGTTTGAAGAAGATAATAACAAATATGAAGCTTTGCTTCAGGCTGCTGACAAATTGCGTGAGAAATACGGGCGACCTTTGGTGATGCGGGCCAGGGGTGTGGAGAGGAAAAAAGATTAGCCTTGAGTGGAGGTGTCTTTGTTGCTGTCTTTTGGTGACGCGGAATTTTGGGAACGGGCATGGCAGCAGTCCCAGGAAGATTCGCCTTACGCCCGGCGGAAAGCGGGTCGTACCGGCGGCAAATACTGGGATAAGCGGGCCGCGGGGTTTTTAAAGCTTGGCAGAACCATGGAAGTGAAAGAGCGCCTGGAAAAGGTAATACACATGCTGGAATACCACGGGAAAATGAACGGGGAAAGCAGGGTGCTGGATATAGGGTGCGGTACGGGGAATTACGCCATTCCCCTGGCCAAGAGGACAGCAAAAGTGATAGCGCTGGACCCGTCCTGGGAAATGATACGCCTGCTGCAGGAAAGGGCCGAAAAGGAAAACATCTGCAATATAGAAACCGGTTGTGTTTACTGGGAAAATGTTAAATTGGCGGAAAAAGGTTGGGATAATGCTTTTGACGTGGTCATTGCCATGATGACACCGGGAATAAATGATAAGGATACTTTACAAAAAATGATGGCTGCCTGCAGGGGTACCTGCTTTTTAGCCGGGCACCTGCAGCGGGAAGATACCGGCAGGCGGGAATTGTGGAAGCGCCTCACAGGGGGCGAGATACCGCCGGTCAGCCCGGACGTTTTCCACATGTTTCATCTGCTGTATGCCTGGGGATATTATCCTTCTTTAGAGATCGAGCACAGGGTGGTCACTCGTGACATTGAGGAACAGGAAATAATTGAAGTTTATAAAACTCACCTGCATCCCTATCTTGATCTTACACCAGAGGTGGAAAAGGAGATTGAGGATTATGTGCGGGAGCGTTCCACAGGTGGCATCTACAAGGAAGAACGGCAGTTCACTGTGGGCTATTTACTCTGGGATGTTGAATAAATTAGCATAACGCATGTTTACTTGGTGGCATCTTCGGGGGAAAAATGTTACACTTTATGTATGGAAAAAGAGGGGGGGGTGGGTTTACCC
>CAZGXM010000121.1:0-2393 GCA_964529795.1 uncultured Thermoanaerobacteraceae bacterium | reverse complement strand
CGTGCAGCCGGGATTGATATTTTCCTCACGCCCGGTGGAAAGGTTGTCCAGCACAAGCACCCGGTGTCCGGCTGAAACCAAAGTGTCCACTATATGGGAACCGATAAAGCCGGCGCCGCCGGTAACCAGCACATTCACTGCAATCCCCCCTTGGGAAAACGGAAATAATTCTTAATATTTTTGTCGAATCCTGGCGGTGCCTGGCACCTAAAAGGTCGGCAGTGCCTTTAACCGCTCAAAGTCTCTCTTCACCTGGGGCTGCAGGCTTATTGCCTTGCCCTTGTACTGACTGGCCAACTCTTCATCGCCCTGATTGTACTTGAGAATTGCCAGCCACATGTATGCTTCCCACTGGTGCTGTTTGTCCTTCAGCGCCGCCTTCAAGTCTTTTTCCGCCTCGTCCCACCTGCCCAGGAAATATTCCGCCATGCCGGCGTTCAAGTAGTTAAACGACTGGGGAACCAGGCGAGGATTTGTCCGCACCACCCACAGGCGTTTCTCCGCTGCCGACAGCGTATTGTGCTGCCTCTCCATCTCTTCAGGCGCCAGGGCGGCTTTTGTAAATATCTCCTTCACCCCCTGCCCCCGACCGGCCTGGAGCAGGTTTATCCCGCCCAGCACATACATCCGCTGCAGGTTATCCCAGCTTGCCTTCATCCACGGGCCGTTGTTTTTCGCCTGCTCCATGTATTTTAAAGCATCAAGTATTCGCCCTTCCCGCCACATTATTTCAGCAGCGCTGGTAAGCGCTTTCGGGTCAAAGCGTTCCAATGCCGCCGCCTTTTCAATTTCCGCAAACCCTTGCGCCCTGTTTTTATTAATCATATAAAGTTTGGCCAGGTCCAGATGATAATTGGCAGTCCACGGGTCAAAGGTAACGGCTTTTTCAAAATTCACCCGGGCCGGAATATAATTCCTGCTGTTAAACGCCTTTACCGCCTTCATAGCGTAACTGTTGCCCAGCAGCAGGGTGGAAGAAAGGCCGGCGGTCACAATCAAAAAGACACTGATAGCGGTAAGGTACCAAATCTTCACCTTTTCAAACTTTTTGTTGGAAATTGGCAGGGGTTCTCCCAGGCGCATTTTCTCCAGCGCCCGGGTAAAGCCAATACTGCTCCACAGCACAAGGGATACCGATGACAACGCCAGGTCAAAATCTATCAAGGCATGCACTCCCAGCATCACTGCCGCAGAAACAAGCGCCCACTGGAGCAGCTTGACTTCAAAATCGCCCTCTTTGTAATTTTTCCACGCAGTAAAAATAAAATAAAACCAGGTCCCCGCCAGCACCAAAAAGCCGATGGTCCCCACTTCGGTCCACATCTGCAGCCAGTGGTTGTGCACCTGGGTGGAACTGTACCCGTAGCTCTGTATCCGCCGGTAGGACGCCTCCCAGGCGCCGCCACCCAGGCCAAACAGGGGATGTTCCTTGATCAGTTTGAGGGCATCTTTCATCCAGTAAAGGCGACTGAGACTATTCCGGTCTTCCAGACTGATATTTTTAATCCGTACCAGAAAATTTTCCGGCAATACTTTTACCAGGATACTTTCTGATGCCTCACCCGCATCCTGGTCGGCATCGGCAATAATCCCCACCGCCATTATTACCCCGATAAAGACCGCCAAAGCCACTGCAGCGCTGAAAAACTTGACAAACTTATCAGGTTCCGAAAACCTACCCGCCAGGTCCAATATCACCTGACCGGCAAAAGCCACCAGCATGCCCAGAAACAGCCAGGACCAGGCGCCGCCAAAATCCTTTGCCAGTACCAGCGGTATCAGTTTGAAATTGGCCACAAAGGCCCCGGACATGGTAAAGCCCCAATGATAGACGGTCCACCAGCGCTTTTTGAAGCCAATAAAGAAAAACAACAGCGCCGGCAGGTAGACCAAAAAACCGCCGCGGGAGTTGGTAGTGAGGAAAATGATTAACAGCAAATAGTTTCCCGCAGCATACAGGTACCGCTGCCAGGTGTTGCCCTTGTACCACAGGTACAGGCCGATAAAGCTCACAGCCGCCAGCAGGCTGGCCGTGGCGTTGGCATACTGCAGCGTGGAAAAAACCCTGCCCCCGACAAAGCCGTCATTAATACTGATAACTTCCACCGCCGTCAAAAAGCCGGCCAGAGCCACGCCCACGGCACCGGCATAAATAACATTCAGCAAATACCTGACCTTCAATTTATCTTTACCCAAATTACTTGCCAGCCAAAAAACATACACGTATAAGGCCATCTTCACTATTTCCTGGATGGCCAGGCGCGGACTGGCGGCGCCCGCAAAAGCAATCATATAGGCAGCCAAGAGGCCCAAAATATGATAGTCCAGCATCTTATCCGCCAGGGAAACGTCCTTCTGGCTCAATTTCCATAGATATGTCACCGCCGCAATAA
>CAZGXM010000120.1:0-2404 GCA_964529795.1 uncultured Thermoanaerobacteraceae bacterium | reverse complement strand
ACCGGCGATGCAGCGAGCGCGCGCCTCGAGCTCGCCGGGCTGACCTGCAACAAGATAACCCAGTTCAGCCAATACCCTTCTGAACGTCTGTTCACTGGAGTACCCGGGCTTGCCGGGATTCACGTGAAGCTTCTTCTCAATTGCCTCTTCCACTGAATTAATGTCACTGTTGCTGTTCAATGTAACAAAGTTCCACCAGGTAGGGTACAGCGCACCAATAGCCATAACGTTTTCCTGCTTGTCGTTTTCAAATGCACCGCGGCCCATCAGGCCATCCAGAAAGTTTGAAGCAAAGGTAAGCCCCGACTGGGCATTTCTCCCTTCATTAACTGTGCGGACGTTGCCCACGGCACCCCCTTCAATTACGGTGACATCCATCCAGTCAATGTTATCCATCCAGATATCAGAAAACAGAACTGACATGGGGTACCAACCGGACCCGGTAGGGCCGCTGGCATGGACATGACGAACAAATTCATGCTTTTCCGTCTTTTCAGCACTTTGCTTTTCATCACTGCCGGCATTGCCTGCAGAACCGGATTCACCTGTGCTCTGGCCACAACCCGTGGCCACCAGTGCCAGCGCCAGAAGCAAAATTCCTGCTAACAACCAGAGTTTTCTCGTTCTCATTATCTTGTTAACCTCCTTTTAAATTGATTATTGATTGCCGGGCTGTTTTTGTTAACGCTTTTGCCATTACCACCTCCACAACGACCAATTTAAAGCACCCTCAAACCCATGCAACAGTTAAAACACTCCCTCATGTCTCATCCAGCCGCTCAATACTGAATATCACCTGCTTTTTCGCATCGACAGGCCAATTCCCTGACATCGTTTATCCATTCTTCCGGCAAAGTAAGTCTTCCCCCCAAACGGGTTTAACTGTATCTGCTTTATATTTGAAATTTTCTGACTTTTAAAACGCAAACCCTACCTGCCTGGAGTTTTTTTGACTACCAGTGCATCTACGTCCAGGACATCCCTGCCCCGGGCACCAGTCAACAAGGGGTATGCCTTGATTTCCCGGACCATTTTATAGGCCTCTTCCCTGGTCAGTGGCAGGACGCGCCGTGAAACATCCTTCAATATTTCCACAAAGATACCGTCCAGGCCGAAAAGAATAACCGGGCCAAACTGCGGGTCATTATTGATACCGACTATACCCTCCTGCCCGCCGTTGACCAGTTCCTGAACCAGCACTCCGTTAATTACTGCCTCGGGTTTATAAACACGGGCATTGGCCATTACTTCCTGAAAAGCTTTGGCTACCTCATCCCTATTTTGCAAATTCAGTTTAATGGCCCGGGCTTCGGATTTATGGAGTATATCCGGAGACTCAATTTTCATGCATACGGGATAGCCAATCCGTTCCGCAATGGTGACAGCATCCTCCACGGTCCTGGCCACCTTTTCCCTGGTAACGCTGATACCGTAATGCTTTAATACCTGCTTGGCACTATACTCGCCAATACTTTCTCCGGCCTGCTACAAAATATCCAACACCGGTGCAGGGTCTCCGCGCAGCTCTCTTCAGAAGTCAAGGCGATTGGGCTGTTTAAAAACTCGCCGTACCGCTTGAGAGCAGCTAGTGCACGCACAGCCTTGCCGTGGGTCTGGTAGCAGGGTAAGTTGCGTTTCTTCAAGGTCTGCGGTCCGGGATGCGCAAACTGGAAGCTGCTGCTCCAGATTGCCACTACCGGCTTGTCGGTACTCTCCGCTACATCAGCAATATCATTTGCCAGCTGCTCTGCCAGCGCCCCCGAGGAGGTGGACAGCATTACTGCCAGCATATTGATTTCCGGATCATTGAGAATAATATTCATACACTTTTTAAACATGGTGGTGTCATTCAGCACCTGCCCGGTGACGTCCACCGGGTTCATAGCGGAACCAAAGGAGGGAATGATGCTTTCCAACTGCATCCGTGTTTCCCCTTTGATTTCCGGGACAGAAAGGCCGTACTCCTCAGCCTTATCTGCGGTAAGAATTCCCGCTCCTCCCGAGGCAGTAACGATGGCCAGGCCGTTCCCCCGGGGGTATTTTTTCGGTAAAAAACCAATGGCGTAATCAATCAATTCGTCCAAATCCCCTGCCTCAACAATACCGGTCTGCCTGAACAGGGTACTGTAAGTGGCACTGGAACCAGTCAAGGCAGCAGTATGGGACAGCACCGCTTTTTGCCCCACCTTACTCTTCCCTGCTTTGAGGAAAATAAGTGGCTTACGCTTTTCCCTGGCTTTACGGGCAATATCGTAAATTCTTTTGCCGTCCCGCCAGCCTTCAAGATATCCCAGCACCATATCCGTGTCGGGGTCATCAACCAGGAAATCCAGGTAGTCCCCAGCAGTTAATAAAGTATTTTAATCCTCGGTTAAATATTGACGGAATTGATGAAACCGCTTAT
>CAZGXM010000119.1:0-2482 GCA_964529795.1 uncultured Thermoanaerobacteraceae bacterium | reverse complement strand
TACGAACCATTAATCCGCACAGCGATACACTCCGTCAAACCGGAGAATATCGCCTTCTTCCCGTAAATATCCTACTTCCTTTGGATTTTATCAAGCATCTCATTTCATATCAAAGCCCCCGGGGTTTCCGCCTTGGGGGCTTGTACTTGTGGTAAGGTCCCTGCTTTAATTCTATATTTGCCTCCCAAAAAAAACAAAATGTAACAATTTTTACAGATATCTGGTAAAATTAGAATCGGATGGTCATTTTTGCTGTGGAGGGGAGTAAATTTGAAGCAGTGGTTGTTTTCAAGTAAGGGTGAGCTTGCAACTATAATTCTGCTAATCTTAAGTTTTGTTAGTTTCTCTCAAACTGTTAATGCTACTTCTTTGGCCAGTGACGTCAACTTAGCGGCAGGTGGCAGTCATACCCTGGTACTGAAAGCCGACGGTACTGTCTCTGCATGGGGATTAAACAGTTCAGGCCAGTTGGGGGATGGTACTCTTACTGACAGCAACGAACCGGTAGAGGTTAAAAATGCCGCTGGGACGGGTGTTCTTGACAATGTGATGGCAGTTGCTGCCGGCGGTGCTCATTCCCTGGCCTTGAAAGCCGACGGTACCGTCTGGGCATGGGGGCTAAACGGCTCCGGCCAGCTGGGTGACGGCAGTGAAACCTCAAGCAAATTACCGGTACAGGTAAAAGGACCGGAGGGTAATCTTACCGGTGTGGTTGCCATTGCTGCCGGGAACGAGCACTCTCTGGCCTTACTGAATGATGGCACGGTCTGGGCCTGGGGGTTAAATGCAACCGGTCAGTTGGGCGATGGTACCGGTGCTTCCAAGAACACCGCGGTAAAGGTCCAGAAGCTTACCGGTGTGGTTGCCATTGCTGCCGGCGAAAAACATTCGCTGGCTCTTAAAGCGGACGGAACGGTATGGTCCTGGGGCTATAATTTTTACGGTCAACTGGGCGACGGTACCAACAGCACCAGCACATCACCGGTACGGGTAAAGGATTTTAATGACCGGGATTTGACAAAGATCATCGCCATAGCAAGCGGTGCCTATCATTCCCTGGCCTTAGCTTCTGACGGTACTGTCCGGGCATGGGGGCGCAACGACAAAGGTCAGTTGGGTGATGACGGTACTGCAACTCAGTTTAAAGCGGTGCCGGTGAAGGGCCCTGAAGGGTTGGGTGACCTTACCGGCATAATTGCTGTGGCGGCCGGTGATGCGCATTCTTTGGCTTTAAAGTCTGATGGCACCGCTTGGGCCTGGGGAGCAAATGATCAGGGCCAGTTAGGTGACGCTACCGTCACCGAGAGCCTTACCCCGGTACAGGTTAAAAGTTCTGACGGCAGTTATCTTTCGGGTATAGAGGCTGTCAGTGCCGGTGACTGGTACAGCACGGCTTTATCTTCAGATAAAATTGTCTGGTCCTGGGGGGATGATTCTAACGGCCAGTTGGGAAACGGTAACCCGCAGGAGGACAGTTCCCGGCCGGTGCAGTCCTTGGTGCAATTTCCAGATGCCACCCTCAGTACGTTATTAATAAATGAAGGTGCTTTAGTCCCTGTTTTTGACCCCGGCACAAACAGTTACATGGTTAATGTGGCCAGTAATGTGGCCAGTGTAACTCTGGTACCCACTGCAACTGCAAATGGTGCCGCCATTGCGGTCAACGGTACACCCGTCAGCAGCGGTCAGGCATCGGACCCCGTTAGCCTCAATCCGGGTGATAACCTGATCAATGTTGTCGTTACTGCCCAGGACGGCATCAATCAGAGGACATATACAGTAAACGTACATAAAGCGGCCTCCACGGACACGGAACCGCCTTCCAAACCGGCAAAGATTACTGTTTCCCAGGCGGACCCCGGACTTATTCATTTTACGTGGAGGGCCGCAGAAGACAATCTTGGCATTTATCACTATCGCGTGTTTAGAAACGGCGCTTTCTTACAGTTTGCTGAACAAGCATTTTTTAGTGATGCTACAGTTATCCCGGGTACTGAATACAGGTATAAAGTATTTGCAGTTGATGAAGCGGGAAATGTCTCTGCAGGCAGTGAAGAGATCATTGTCAAACAGGAAAGCTATCTTGTATCTCCCCAAGGAGGTGCGTTTAACAGTTTTAATAGCAGGGTAACATTAGATTTTCCAGCTGGTGCTTTTAATAGCAATACTGTTGTCTCAACAACCAGGATTTCCCCTAATGCCAAAAGCCCAAGCCAGGGGAAAATAGTAGGAGACATTTTTGAATTTTCCTCGGAACAACCATTCAACGCCGATAAACCGGTTACCGTGGTTATTCATTACAGTGACCGGGAAATTAAGGGGTTTGCTGAAAATAACCTATCTTTAAACTATTTCAATACCGGGAGCAGCAGGTGGGAAAAAATAGACGGGGAATTGGATACCGCAGCTAATACATTAACTGCAGTGTTGACCCACTTCAGCCAGTACGCCATCATGGGGCAGAGCAAAAAGTATTACCTCG
>CAZGXM010000118.1:0-3003 GCA_964529795.1 uncultured Thermoanaerobacteraceae bacterium | reverse complement strand
CCTGGGGAAGTAGAGATGAATTTTAACGAACATGCGGGACCCGCCAGGCATAATTTGCTTTTTGCCAGGCAGAGATTTTCTTCAATTGAAGACCGGGAGGGGCAGTATTTCCTGAAAGGGAGCTTAATAGATTCTTTTCATCAAATGACCTTGAGTATTGGGTTGAATGGCGATGGCCGGGTGAATTCCGCTGCAGGCCAGGTAATACGCTGCCCGGATAAGATTTGCAAAAAAGGAGAAGCAAAGGTCTGGCAACTTTTGGATAAAGAGATTGAAACCGCACCGGACGCATGGCAGAAACTAACAGGTGGCCCCGACGGATGTACCCACCTGGCCGACCTGGCCCGGGAACTTGCCCGAGCATATAAGTTACACAGAAACTTCTATATTAATATTAATGATTAATGTTTGCCTGCAGCCTTAAATTGTAAAAATTTACACTTCCGTTCACTCCGGCAGCCTGTAAGGTATCAAAATATGCCTTGCTGCTCAGGCAAAAACCCGGGGCAGTGTTGCACTGCCCCGGGCAATTACCCCCAGGTTTGCCGCCTTGCTGCCGAAATCAACTTGGTGACGGGGATTGATATCGCCCAATTTTCCTGGCTTCCAGGACTGTTGATAGCACCGCCGTACATAAGATAATAGTTTTTGCAAATAATTTAGTAAAAACAGGCAAGGTGAATTTCAATGTCATTAAGGGATACCTGATAACTGGTATCCCTTTTCTAATCAAGCCGGCTTCCTCCCCTCAACCAACGCCACCGCACCACCGGCCAGATTATGGTAACCCGTTTCCACCAACCCGGCTTCACTGAACATCTCAGCCAATTCCCACTGGGACGGAAATACCCGGGCAGAGTCGTGCAAATAGTCATAAGCTCCTTTATTGCCGGCCCACAGCTTACCCATGGAAGGAATAACTTTATCAAAAAACAGCCAGTAGACCTGCCTGAACACCGGCGCGGTGGGCTGGGCCATATCCAGAGACACTACCTTCCCACCGGGCTTTACCACCCGGGCCATTTCTTTTACCACAGTTAACACGTCGGGAACATTGCGCAGGCCCCAGCCCACCGTGGCGCAATCAAAGGTATTGTCCTCAAAGGGCAGTTCCATGGCATTGCCCTGGATGAATTCGATCGCATCTTTATATTTGAAATCCCTGACATTTTCCCTGGCCACGGCCAGCATATTCTCGGAAAAATCCAGCCCGATGACCTTTCCGGCGTGTCCCGCCACAACAGCCTGTTCCATACTGAGCATGCCGGTGCCGCAGCAGACATCCAGGCCGTAACCGCCAGGTCTCAGCTCCGAGTGCCGCACTGCCAGCTTCCGCCAGGATTTGTCCAACCCCATGGTCATCAGGGTATTCATCAGGTCATAACGCCGGGCAATGGAGTTAAACATGTCCCGTACAAACTTTTCCTTGTTTTCCTCACTGGGCAAAGCAAACAACAGCTATTCCTCCCGGATTTCCTCATAGATTAAATACATATTTCCTGCAAATTTCTAGTTCGCTCTTATTTTATCTGTTATGCGTTTCTCTTTTCAACCTTTAACTAAAGATTTGTAAAAAAAATACGCACGGTAAAAGCCGTACGTATTTTTCCGAAAAGTTTTACAGATCCTTATTTCGCTTCTTCTAACATTTGTTGTGCATTGTTGGGCAACGGAAGCAGCGGTGCAGCCAACGCCTCCTCAGGTACTTCGATGCTAAAATCCTCGTTATATTTCAATTCCTCAATTGTAGTTTTCATCTCCAGGGTTTCCACGGGCATGGCTTTCCCGTCCAGTTCCCTGGCATAATTTATAAAGGAACTGTATTCCGCCGCGCGAGTGAGGTAATCATCCACGCCCACGTACTCTATTCCCCAGTATGCCATGGAATCCAATACGTCCATTGCCCGGCCCATGGTCTGCTGCAGCTGCTGCATACCGGCAAATTGCTTGGAGAAAGCCTCCATAAACTTGCCAAAATCATCAATCCTGCCGTAAAAGGCAATGGCGTAAACCTCTTCCCCGTTTAGTTCCCTGATGCCAAGCAGTTGGTAATGGAGGTAATCTTCCAGTTCCTTTGGAATAACATTAACCTGCTGTTTGGCGTTTTGTTCTATCAGTTCATTGAGATTGGGAAATATGTCTTCGGGGTAACGGTACCACTGCACTTCACCGGTTTCCGGGTTGGCCACCTGCTGGTACATCTTCCCGTCAACAAAATACGTTTCCGAAACAATTTCCTTATTTTCCGTGCCCGGCACAGGCACAGTTACCGTAGCCACCTGGTGAATTTTATCAGGAAAGTGCATTTCCTGCACTATCTTCATCTTCAATTCGCTAATTTGGGAAACCGCCTCACTACCCTCAACACCTTGACGCGGCACCGCTTTCATTTCCGCGTTTATTACGGCACGCATGGTTTCAAAACTGTTTTTCCGGGACTGCACTTTCGCCAGTATTTCCGTCAGTTCAGGATCACTGGAAAATACCTTGCTTAAAAACTCAGCCCCCTGCTCTTCACTGAACAGCCCAAAGGGGTCTCCGTCACCTTCTACCAGCCCCTGGCGGTTGAGCCATGCATAGAAGTTATACCCCCAGTGATTGCTATCCAGCGGTGCCACTGCTCCCGGGGGCGGCAGGATGCTGTCCCGCAACCCCAGCGTCCGGGCTGTCAAAGCCACCACTTCAACGCGGGTGATTTCCCGGTCAAGATCAAGCTCACCGCCGGGGTAACCTTTGAGGATACCCTCCTCTACCAGAATGTCAGCCGGGGACTCCCCGTGTCCCATGCCGCTGGCTTCCACCAGCATGGCAGCAAACTCACCCCGGGTCAGTTTCCCGTCCTGCTTGGAAATCAAACCAACCAGATCATCAGCATCAGCCGCGGCCCATGCGGCTGCACTGTTAAGAATAAGGCCAAAAACTAATACTAGCAAAAAGATCCTCTTACACATAAATTATCCCCCTTTGTAATTTCCCCCACCGTTAATTTCCCATGGTAACAAG
>CAZGXM010000117.1:0-3355 GCA_964529795.1 uncultured Thermoanaerobacteraceae bacterium | reverse complement strand
CAGGGCTTACGTAAGCAAATGGGATTAGATACTGCAGGGGATAACTCTAATGACAAAATATCCAGATGAATTGATAACTACAATAAAGAGGTTGTTCGAAAAGTCCACCGCAGGTGAGCGGCGAATTTCCGCGTTGCTCAGTCTTTGAGACTGCTCACGTACGTTACCAGTACGCTCCGCGTCTCAAAGCCTTCGCGCCTTGAACTTCTTGCTCCTGCTACGATGGCCTTTTCGAACACGCGCAATAAAGGAACACCTGAAATTGTAGCACCGCAAGGGGCAAACAGCTCCGGCGGTTCTTTTTTTACCAACAAATTAACACCAATTTGACACCACAACGTTATGATGTTAAGATAATATTACCAAGACCGGAAGAAGGGAGGATTGCCATGAATGACCGGTACAAAATAGGCGAGCTGGTACAGAAAGCCGGGGTCAGCAGGCGGACGGTTCACTACTATATTGCAAAGGGTCTTATTCCTCCCGCCATTGGGGCCGGGGTAAACAGCCATTACAACGAGGATCACCTGGTGCGCATCAAGCTGATTAAAAAACTGCAGGAGCAGTACCTGCCACTGGATAAAATCAGGGACTTGGTAGTCAACTTTTCCTTTACGGAAGTAAAAGAGAAACTTGCAGAAGAGGAAAACGAAAACAGAGAGGCAGGGCTCAAGGAAATGGCTTTGATGAGTAAAGCTGTGGATGATTTTTCAAGGCAGGCGGAAAGCAGAGAGTACGTCAGGGTGGAACTGGGCTTGGGCATTGAGATGAATTACCCCAAGTCCCTGCATAGGGAGCAGTCGGAGCTTATTGAGAGTTTAAACAGGTATGCCAAGAAGCTGATAAGAGAAATGAGCAAATAAAGGGGAGGTCTCAAACCTATGACTTTAGTCGATCGGGAGGAAAGAGTAGTTCAGGTGCCTTTAAAAGAGGTAAGGGTGAGCGGAAAGGTAAACGGACTGGTGGGAGAGTTTACTGTTCACCAGACTTATGAGCACCAGGGGACTGGTAATGTGGAAGTGGTATACACTTTCCCCCTGCCTGATAATGCTGTGGTATCCGGTTTTACGGCAAAGGTGGGAGAAAGGAAGGTCAGGTCCGAGATCAGGGGCCGGGAGGAAGCGTTTAAGGTATATGATGAGGCGGTGCGAAAGGGCGACACTGCCTTCTTGGTTGAACAGTTCCGGCCCAATATCTTTCAGATATCCCTGGGACAGTTGCAGTCCGGGGACAGAGTGGAAATTGAGTTAAGCTATCTGCAGGAGATGCAGTTTATGGATGGTGAGCTGCGTATTACCGTACCGACAGTGGTTGCGCCCCGATATATCCCCGGTGTCCCCGGCGGCACCCGGAGGGGTATGGGGGAGGCAGAGCCCACTGACCGGGTGCCCGATGCCGATTTCATTACACCACCCCTGGGTGACGCCGACTATACCTTTGCGCTGGCCCTGGTGGTGGAACCACCGAAACCGGCGGATGAGTATCTATCCCCGTCGCACAGTATCAAGGTTGAAAGTTTAGGCGGTGGCAGGTCCCGCATTACCCTTGCTAAGGAGAGTATTCTGGATAAAGACGTGGTAATCAGGTGTCGCTGCCGGGAAGAAAGCGGCCCTTACGGAGCGGTATATGAAAAAGGAGAAAATGAAGGGCTGGTTTACTTAAACTTCATACCGGAGCTTTCTGCTCAAAAAGAGGATAGCGGAAAAGACTATATATTCTTAATAGACATATCCGGCTCCATGCATGGGGATAAGCTTGAGCAGGCCAAGATTGCCCTTAACCTCTGCCTGAGAAACCTCACGGCGAAAGACACTTTTAATATAGTTGCTTTCGAAAGTAACTGCCATTATTTCTCCAAGAGGGGCAGTATCGATTTTAACCAAAAGAACTTGGAGGCGGCGACCCGCTGGATTACCGGGCTTCAGTCGCTGGGAGGAACGGAAATATTTGAGCCAATCCGGTATGCCTTAACGCACGGGCGTAAGGAAGGTTCTGTAGTTCTCCTGTTAACTGACGGCCAGGTAGGGAATGAAGAAGAGATTATCAGTTATGTAAAGAAAAACATCGCTAATAGTATCATCTTTACTTTTGGAATAGATACAGCAGTTAACGCTTTTTTTATTAACAAAGTTGCAGAAGTGGGCGGCGGCAAACCGGAGTTTATCTACCCCGGCGAACGGATAGAAGACAAGGTGCTGTGCCAGTTTGCCCGGTTGAATTCGCCTTTTGTGGAGGATTTAAAGATTGATTGGGGCGGGCTTCAGGTGCAAGATGTGGTACCGCACCAGTTGCCCAGGCTTTTTGATATGGAGCCGGTGGTGGTGGTGGCCCGGTACCGCGGGGAATTGGCGAGAGATATTTGTATTGAGGGAAAAGCCGCCGGCGAAGACTTCACTGCTGTCATTGAAGTCTCTTCTATTGCCAGGGGAAAGGATTTAGTATACCTGGAGCAGTTCTGGGCTCACAAGCGAGTGGATTATCTGGAGACCTGCTTGGCAGGCATCAACCCCCGCCGGGAAGAGGCAGTTAAAGAGGAGATAGTAAGCTTATCCAAGGAGTACGGCATCAACTCTTCCTTTACTTCATTTGTGGCGGTGCAGGAAAGGGAAAACAAAGCAACAGGCCTGCCGGAAACGGTTGTGGTACCCGTGGCGCCGCCGGAAGGATGGGGGATGTTCCACAAATCCCTGGATTCCAGTGAGATGTATAATACCTTTGAATGTTGCATCAGTGAATACTCGTATAATCATTCCTTTACTACCCCAGTCACTGACGTGAGTTTTTTAATAGAAGGATTGTCGGATGAACCGGAGCAAGGGAATATGGCAGAAGACCTGCTGCGGGAACTGGCTTTGAGGCAGCAGGCGGACGGAAGCTTTCGGGATATTGACGGGGAGGAAACTGACTCTCGGGTGGAAACTACGGCAGCTGCTGTGCTTGCTTTTATCTTAAGTGATAGTCCTGTAGGTATTTACCGCAGGCAGTTGAAGAAGGCGGTAAAATATTTGCTGGACTTTATCAAAGATAACCCACCGAGTATTGGCAGGGAAACCGAGTTATGTCTGAAAGCATTGGCAGTCTTAAAGGCTGTCTTGGTGTCAGGAAAGCTGGGTAGTAAGGACAGGTTTATTAAAGCAATTGAAGAGGCACTAAAATACAGCGAGATAGCGGGATTGGATGCGAAGCAGGACAAATCAGTGACGGAATTTCTTGCGGCTGAAGCTGCTTCCTGGGAAAAAAGCGTCTTATGGCGGGAATTGTTTGCAATCCCTAGTGAAGACAATTTGAGCACCAGATTGGAAAAGGGTGGGCAGGATTTCTCTATCCTTGAAATATTGGGTCTTTTGATTACTTA
>CAZGXM010000116.1:0-3475 GCA_964529795.1 uncultured Thermoanaerobacteraceae bacterium | reverse complement strand
ACAGGCTTGCTCAGGGGGATATTAGCTTTTTACCAACTCTTTTGGAGAAGAACCATATAAAGAAGGACTTTAGTTAATGAAAACTTTAGCAAGGGGATTGGTAATTATAGGTTGTTTGTATCCTGTTTGTAGGCTAATAATCGGAATAGTTATATTTGAACCGGAGGGCAGAAATTTTCGGTAGTGGTTTCAAGGGGAGGAAAGAGATGTGTTAGAGGTAGAGCATTTAACGAAAAAGTTCAAGAGTTTCCCAGCCGTGGATGATATCAGTTTTACCCTTAATAAAGGGGATATTGTGGGCCTGTTGGGTCCTAACGGTGCCGGAAAGAGTACAACTATCAAGACAATTGCCGGACTGCTACGTAAAACTGCAGGCCAAATCTCAATAGGAGGTTATCCCAATAACTCCCGGGAAGCCAAAAAGAAATTTACATATGTGCCGGAAGTGCCTGAGCTTTATGATATGCTGACAGTCTGGGAACACCTGCAGTTTATCGCTTATGCCTACGATGTGGCAGACTTTGAGGAGAAGGCTGAACGCCTGATTGAACGCTATGACCTTCACGACAAAAAGGACAAGTTGGCCAAAGAACTCTCCAAAGGCATGAAGCAAAAGGTATCCATCTGCTGCGGCCTGTTGCCTGAACCCGAGCTGTATCTCTTTGATGAACCAATGATCGGTCTTGACCCCAAGGCTATCAGGGAAACCAAACTGATCTTCAAGGAACTGAGTGAGCAGCAAAAGACGGTTTTTGTCAGCACCCATTTGCTTGACAGTATCGAAAACCTCTGTCAGCGTGTGCTGGTGATGAAACAAGGAAAAATCATTGTGGACCTGACCATGGAAAGTTTCAAAAACCAGCTTGGCAATAATGGGAAGGTCTCTCTGGAAGAACTGTTCCTAGAGGTGACCAGGGATGAATGAGTTTGGACTGCTTGCCAAAAGGGATGCCTGGATTACGGTAAACCACCTGCGGGATATCAAAAGAGACCCCAAGCGGCTGGTGATCTACCTGCTCTATCTATTTTGGCTCGGGTCGATTGTATTTAACGTGGTACTCCGGTACCGCAATCCCGGTGAAGTCCCGCTTGAATTGGGTCCTCAAATCGTTGGTGCAGGGTTTTTCGGCTTAGGCACGGTACTTGTCCTGTATTTTGTCTACCGGGGAACTGTCGAATCCTCAACCTTTTTTACCATGGGAGATGTGCACCTTTTGTTTCCTGCTCCGGTATCTCCGAAAAAGGTTTTACTCTACAGTATGATTAAGCAGACTTTGCTGTATTTTTTCCTTTACGGCATTTTTGTTCCGGGCTTCATGCCGCTATTAACCAATATTGTGCGAGTCAATTTGGAATACCTGCACTTTATGTACTTCGGTTACATTGGCCTGCTTTTGGCAATCGGTCCCTTAAATTTCTTGGTTTTTGCCGCCGGAAGTAAGTACGGGCTGCACCTCAGGCTGCAGCAGGGTATCGTGGGACTGGCCGCTATTTTTGTCATCTACCTGGCAGGGAATGTTTTTTATGCCGGGGACATTTTAGATGGAATTCTCGCGGCGTTGAATGTTCCATTCTTGGACTACATTCCCATAGTTGGCTGGAGCAGGGCTGCGTTTATGACAGCAGTCAGCGGGTACAGCTCCTTTAGTCTAGCGGCAGTTTTGCTCCAGCTTTTGTTTTTGGCTGGCTGCATCGTTTTTTCCTATGCTATCGCTGATGATTACTACGAAGACACTTTAAAAGCTACCGAAAAGAGAAGCCTGCGCACGAAACAAAGGGAGGGAGCTAAAAAAACACGCAGGCTGGCGGTTCCCTGGAAAGCAAAGCAAAAACTTGTCGTCAGGAAGGCGGGAAGCGGGCCTTGGGCTCTTTTCTGGCGTAGTAAGGTGGAGTACAGCCGCAGTGACCTGCATCCGTATCTTAGCTTCTGGTCGATTATTTTTCTGGCGGGAGGAATAGTCATTGGCCTCTTTGGACCGAAATATTCCAGCGGGCTCACCCCGGTCTATTTTGCCAATGCAGTTGCTGCTTATATCATTTTTATTGTTGCATCCGCGGAATCCGGCAGTCATGAACTGACCAAACCTTATATCTACTTAATTCCCGGTTCTCCCCTGCTAAAAATCATCACCAGCAACCTATCAGATCTCCTGCGGATGACCGTCAATGCCCTGCTGTTGAATATTGCCTTGGGGATACTGCTTGATGCCTCGATACAAACGATACTCGTCATGGTTGTGTTTATGGTGAGTTTTTACGCTTTGAATTTGAGTTCCGGCTTTTTTATTCGAATAATCTTTCCCAGTGCCGTTGACCAGAAGACACTTTATCCTTTGTTTCTCATGCTCCAAATCGTACTACTTCTGGTCCCGGGAGCAATAGTTGGCGGCATCCTGGCGTACGTCTTTCAAAGTGTGCTGCTGGCCTTTCTTGGCATATCCCTTGCCAATATTATTATAGTCGCAGTACTATTCCTGCTATCCAATGCGGTCTTTGTCAGGTTGGAATGGAAATAAGGCATGTTGTTCAGACCTGTAGTCCGGCTCATCAACAACCAGTAATTTGGGTTCATTTATCAGGGCCTGAGCTATTCCCAGCCTCCTTTTCATAGTTTGGCATTGTTGCTGCTGGTCTGGGGAATTGGTGCAATTCTGGCTTTCACAGGAAAGGCCTACGGTCAACGCTGGCTGGAGAAAGAAGTGGGGACCGGTAACCTATCGTAAGGAATGTTCTGGTACTACTCAGAAAGGTGGGATACCTGTGTGGGCAAAGATTGCTAAATACTACCCTCCATGGTTAGAGTTAATTCCTCTGGCTATAGTAGTGTTTACTTTTACCTACATGATTGCTTATTATGGAGCTCTTCCGGACAGTATTCCCAGACATTTTGGCGCCAGTGGCAGGCCTGATGCCTGGAGTGACAAAGGTATTATCATTGTTTTACCGGTTTTGAGCTTCTGGATTTACTTTCAATCGTTATTGATCAACTGGTTCTTAATCATAGCTCCCGAAGACCCTGCTAAAGTGGTCAACCTTTCCGCTGAACGAAAGAAAAAGCTCTGTTTTAAACGGCTGGAGAGTATTCGCGCTTTAATGGCACGCATGCTCTGGCTTACCACTACCTTGGTCACTATTATGTTGGCAGTCATTGTTCGCGGCACCATAAAAGTTGCTTTAGGGCACCAGACAGGACTAGGATGGGGATTATGGTTTACCTTAGGCATTTTGCTGGCGGTAACTATTGTGATGGGAATCAAGATGTATCAACTGTCGAGGATACCGGAGGCTTAGTTTTGGTCGTCTAAAGGTGTGCTACTATTTTAATACACTCTGGGTTTATGACGTTGAAAAGAAGCAATAAGAAGGCTTAGACGAACGCAGAACCTTTGTTTTTAAGGACACCTTGAAGATGTGTGGAAATTTTCCGGGAGGTGATGGATATGCGAATAGTAATTACCGGGGGCACCGGGTTAAT
>CAZGXM010000115.1:0-3568 GCA_964529795.1 uncultured Thermoanaerobacteraceae bacterium | reverse complement strand
TGTTACGCATTACGGCAGAAACTGGGATTATGCAATTCCAGCAACAAGGGCGAAAAAGCTAACGATCTATGTGTGGCATCCCGGCAAAAGCACAATGGAATGAGCTGGTCCAAGCATGGTTCGGTAGCTCTGGCAACCGTCACTGCTATGCATATTAACAATGAGCATAGGCATTGGTATTCCAAGAACAAACTACAATTCAAGCTGGCATCGTAATTGGTACTATGTCATACATGATCAACTATTGGGGACAGGTGTACCCAAATAGGGCTATTGCACAGGTCGAATAATTTCATGCGTCAGCTCTGTAAGATTGCCCGTAAGGTTGATTTTGTATGTTATTTCCGGTAGAACTACACATATATAAATATATATTATTGATGTGCCGTCCGGGCGCACTGCTTTTTTGCAATTGAAAAAGGGGAGAATAGACTTTTCTCCCCTTGAAACTTTTTGCGACTTTGCCGGTGTGGTTTATGAAATCAATTCGGGAATGTCGCGGTAATAGTCCAGCGCTTCGGGATTTGCCAGAGCATCGCGGTTTTTTACCGGTTGATTGTGAATTATCTTCCTTACCGCCAACTCCACCTTTTTACCGCTGATGGTATACGGAATATCTGGTACAGCAATAATCTTGGCCGGTACGTGCCTGGGTGTGGTGTTGGCCCTGATGTTTGTTTTTATTTTCTTAATCAGTTCCTCAGTAAGTTTAACTCCCTCCTTGAGTTTGACGAAAAGGATTACGCGTACATCGTTATCCCATTCCTGACCTATTACCACGCTATCCACAATTTCATCCATTGCTTCCACCTGGCGGTAAATTTCTGCGGTGCCGATGCGGACACCGCCGGGATTCAAGGTGGCGTCAGAGCGCCCGTAAATAATTACGCCACCGGTACCGGTTATTTCGATATAATCCCCGTGGTGCCAAATGCCCGGGTAGACTTCAAAGTAAGCGTTTTGATACTTTTCCCGGTCCGGGTCATTCCAAAAGCCCACCGGTTGTGAGGGGAAGGGGGCGGTACAGACCAGTTCCCCTTTTTTGTTGATGACAGGTGTGCCGCAGTTGTCGTAAGCTTCGACTTTCATGCCCAGACCGCGGCACTGCAGTTCACCCGGGTAGACCGGGCCGATGGGGTTGCCCAGGGCAAAGCAGGAGACAATATCTGTCCCGCCGGAAATGGAGGACAGGCATAAATCTTCCTTGATATCCCGGTAAACGTAGTGAAAACTTTCCACAGACAATGGTGACCCGGTGGATAACACCGCCTGCAGTTTGGAAAGGTCATATTCCTTGCCGGGTTTCACACCCGCTTTTTCCAAGGCTGCCAGGTACTTGGCGCTGGTACCGAACACCGTAATCCCCACATCCTGGGCCAGTTTGAACAGAGTGCCCGGCTCGGGATAAAAAGGTGAACCATCAAAGAGGACAACGGTGGCACCTACTGCCAGAGAACTGACCAGCCAGTTCCACATCATCCAGCCGCAGGTGGTAAAGTAAAAAATTTTATCCGCACGGGTAAGATTGGTGTGCAGCACCAGTTCTTTCAAATGTTGGATCAGTGTACCGCCGGCACCGTGAACAATACACTTGGGGACTCCGGTGGTGCCGGAGGAATACATGATGTACACCGGGTGGTCAAAAGGTAATTGTTCAAATTGCAGTTCAGGAATTTCGTCTTGGGCGACAAAGTCCTCATAGTGTACGGCTCCGGAAACAATGCTGATATCAGGTTCTTTGCTTATGTAAGGAACTACTACCACTTTTTCGATTGATTTGATATCCTGTTTTACTTTTTGAACCCGCTCCAGAGAATTATATATCTTGCCGTTATAGGAATACCCGTCGGCGGTAAAAAGTATTTTCGGCTGGATCTGACCGAAGCGGTCCATGACACCGTTGAAGCCGAAATCCGGGGAACAGGATGACCAAATCGCTCCGATGCTGGTAGCGGCGAGCATGGCAATCACAGTTCCAGGTATGTTGGGCATAAAACCGGCAACACGGTCACCTTTTGTTACGCCGGCGGCACGCAGGGAAGCAGCCAGCTTTGTCACTTTTTCATAGAGTTCAGCGTAAGTAATGGATACCGGTTCGTCTTTTTCGCTTTTAAAGATAATTGCCGTTTGGTCATCACGGTATCGCAGCAGGTTCTCGGCAAAATTCAGCCGGGCGCCTGCAAACCACTTGCATTCCAGCATATTGTCCAGGTTTGTTGCCACCCTGTCATATTGACGTGAAGCCTTGATGTTGGTAAATTCCCATACGGCGGGCCAAAATTCTTCCAAATTATCTATGGACCACTGGTATAACTGATGGTAGTTTGCCAAGGATTGCCGGTAGTTTTTGTTGATGAACTCCATAAATGCAGTCATGTTAGCGTATTGCATGCGTTGCTCACCGGGTTGCCATAAAGGTTTTTTCATAAGTAACTCTCCTCCCTAAACGAGATTATTTTAACCAAGAGAAAGAACGGGATCTCCATAAGTAATTGGGTATGCAATAATAGTACCAGCTTGATACATCTGGGACAAGGTTTCTTTGCCTACTATTATACCAATATTTTAAATGTTTTGACCATATTGTCAGGCGGAAAAGTTGTAAAAAATATTTCACAGGTTGGTTTTTACACGCAAGATGGGATGTGAAGAAGATTTCTCACTGACATGTGCTGTACTTGTTTTTTAATTGAACCTGGTGGGGAAACGGGCTTCTTGATTTGTTGTAAAAAGCAGGCTTAGTAACTTGGGATACAATGAGATGCTGCGCGGGATAGAAAAGTTGAAGGTGAATTGAGGGAGAGCCGTGTTGCATTTACTTGTACTCGGTTACGATATTACCGCACTCGCTGCACCGGTATTCCGGTTCATCAGTGAAACTTACTTGTTCAAATTTGCTGCAATCATCGTTTCCGCACGCATCACAGATTAAGTCTTTACCGCAAGACAAGCTATCACTCCTAGTATGGGTTTTGACTCTCCCGCTACTAATAGATTTATCTTTAAGGACAAAATTAATTCCTGATATTAACGGTAAATGTTTCCTGCCATTTGTTGTCTATTTGCAATAAAAATAGTACACTATAGTAGTAACGAATAGTAACGGACGGCGACTTTTCGCGGTGTGCAAATGCTCTTTTCTCAATGAATCGCAAGATGACGGATTTAACTGCCGGCAGGTGGAAGAAATTTGTGGTGGTTGGCTCAAGGCATTGAGATGACAGGCTATTGGCAATTTGCCTGGTGGCTACCACCTTTTTTAGCAACTCTTTTTTTGCTATAATTTAACTGGATAAGCGGTGTCCGGGAGGGCTGTTATTGTCAGGGAATTTTGCGGATGTGTATGTAGAGCTTAAAAACAGGCGTTTGGACAGGACTTTTCATTACCGAATTCCCAAAAGGTTAAAAGGGAAGGTGCTTGTCGGCACCAGGGTGGTTATACCCTTTGGCAGGAAAAGGTACCAGGGATATGTGGTGGATATGACGGACCACCCTCGGGCTAAAGAAATAAAAGTATAGAAATAAAGACTCCCGTCTTTTCATCGGATTCAACTATATATTATATTGG
>CAZGXM010000114.1:0-3932 GCA_964529795.1 uncultured Thermoanaerobacteraceae bacterium | reverse complement strand
GAAAAAAACGTCAATTTCAGACCTCGCAAGATTTTTAAATAATTTCATGCGTCAGCTCTGTACTGTGCCGGGTTTTCTTTGCTTTGGCGCGAGCAACTGGTATAATTGGTTTGAAACGGCAGTTTCATGAGGGAAGAGGTTTGAAAGATGAAAGAAGTGACTGTGGAAGAAGCGCTGCAGCTTAATCCCGTCTATATTGACTTAAGGTCACCTGAAGAATACCGGGAAGACCACCTGCCCGGGGCTGTCAGCCTGCCTTTGTTTACTGACGAAGAACGGGCGCTGGTGGGCACGGTTTACAGGCAGGAGGGCAGTGACCGTGCTAAAGAAATTGGCTTGGAGTTTGTGTCTCCCAAGCTACCGGGGCTGGTAAAAAAAGTCCGGGATGCGGGCAAGGGTAGGCCGGTGGTTATTTACTGCTGGCGCGGCGGTTTGCGCAGTAAGGCTCTGGCTCAGGTCCTGGACTTAATGAATGTACCGGTTTACAGACTCCAGGGGGGTTACAAGGCTTTCAGACGGTATGTCCATCATTATTTTTCGCAAAAGTTACCATATAAAATGGTTGTCATGCATGGTTTTACCGGTACCGGAAAAACGGAAATAATTCACCAGTTACAGTTGCTGGGAGCGCCGGCAGTAGATTTGGAAGGATTGGCCAACAACCGGGGCTCGGTTTTTGGCAAAGTGGGCCTTGGTGAGCAGCCCACCCAAAAACGTTTTGAAACCTTGCTTTTTTCAGAAATCCGCCGAATACCACCGGGCAGTTTTATCATAGTGGAAGGCGAAAGCAAGAGAATTGGCCGGAATTACATCCCGGATACTTTTTTCCAGGCGATGAATGAGGGGGTCAAAGTACTGGTCCATGATGACTTTAATCACAGGGTAAGCAGAATAATTGACGAATATTGTGACGACACAAAAGAAAACCAGCAGGCTCTGATTAAATCTATTGCTTTTCTGGAAAAAAGGTTGGGCAAAGCACGGATTAAACAGCTGACCGGCCTGGTAATAGCAGGAAATTACCGGGAAGTTGTGGAATACTTGTTAGATAGTTATTACGACCCGCTTTATACTTATCCGGAACACCGGTCAGACGCATTCAGGTTTTCCGTTTCCGGTGAAAATCCTGGAAAAGCGGCAAGGGAATTACAACAGTTTTTAAGCTCGCTCTAGGAGGTGTGCCTGGTGGCCCAGATAGGGGAATTATTGGCACGTATTAGAAACAAGAAAAACCTGTCTCTCAGGGATGTAGAACAGGCCACAAAGATTAGGGTTAAATACCTTCAGGCGTTGGAAGCGGAAGACTACGACCAAATTCCCGGGCAGGTTTACGTCATAGGATTTCTACGTACCTACTGTCGCTTCCTGGGGTTGGATGCTGATATAATTGTTAACGAATACAAAGAGCAAACGCGGCTAATGGCCCGGGCGGAAAAGCCTGAAACGGTTTCACGGCCTGTAAAGGAAATTCACAGGCAAAGATATGGATTAATCACGTTGGTTATCGTACTGGGGATAGTAATTGTGGGTTCGCTGAGCATTGTTGGCATTAAGGCGTTAAACGATGTTGATGACCCGGTGGTTTCCAATGAAGTTTTAACGCCTGCTGACTCACAGGAAGGAGAGCAGGATGGACCCGTGACGGATAATCCCCAACCGGGAGAAAATGCCGAAAAAGAAGTTGTCACAGGTGAACAGCAACCGGAGGGGGAAAAACAAGCAGTTATAGGTGTCAATGCGGACATTGCAGTAGTGACCAACAACCGCTGCTGGTTAAAAGTAACTGCTGACGGCAGCGTAATCTTTACAGGCACACTCACAGGACCGGTTGCAAAACAGTTCCATGCTAGTAAAGCCTTGAAAATAATCTTTGGCAATGCCGGAGCTGTGCGAGTAATTATTAATGGTGAGGACCAGGGAGAGATTGGGAAACCAGGACAGGTGGTACATATGGAAGCATACTATGATGACACAGGTGGGGTAAGGGTACTTGTTGACGGTGAGGAAAAGGGGAGCTTATAAACTCGGCGGGCCGGGTAGTATGTAGGTTTTCTAATACAGTCAAAATTACAAGGAAAGTATTTCAGGAGGAACGAGAGTATCAATGACTACGGTAGCGATTGAGACACTGGGATGTGCCAAGAACACAGTGGATAGCGAGGTGATTATGAGTTGCTTGGCCGCCAACGGGATACAACTGGTTGATGACCCGGCTGATGCGGAAGTAGTGATAATAAATACCTGTGGTTTTATTACGCCGGCAAAGGAAGAGTCCATCAATACCATCTTGGAATTGGCCTTGCTCAAGGAAAATGGAAAATGTAAAAAGCTGATCGTTACTGGTTGTATGGTGGGAAAGTATGGTAACGAGCTTTTAAAAGAGCTCCCGGAAATTGATGTACTGGCAGACAGCAATGATTTAAAAAAAATAATTTCCGCCATTGATACAGGTTTAAAAAAAGTTTCTGCCGGTTTTCAAAGGACGGTGACGTCACAGTCCAAGTACACCCGTTACCTGAAAATTGCTGAAGGCTGCAATAATAATTGCACTTATTGTACTATTCCCCAGTTAAAAGGTGCATACCGGAGCCGCCCGATGGAGGAAATAATTAAAGAAGCAGAATTTTTGGTGAAAGACGGTGCCAGGGAGTTGGTGTTAATTGCTCAGGATACCACTCGCTACGGTATGGACTTATACGGGAAGAAGGCTTTGGCTGATTTGGTCAGGCAGGTGTCTCAAATTGAGGATTTGTACTGGGTGAGGCTGCTGTATGGTTATCCCGGCGAATTTACTCCGGAGTTGATTCAAGTCGTTAGTCAAGAACCTAAAGTATGTAAGTACCTTGACATTCCTCTCCAGCATATTTCGGATAAAATATTACACCGGATGGGCAGACGTGGCAACAAAAAACGGATCTTAAATTTACTCGACACCCTGCGCGCCGAAGTGCCGGAAATTGCGATCCGGTCAACTTTTATTGTGGGTTTTCCCGGAGAGACTGAAAGGGATTTTAATGAACTGTTGGAATTTTTGACAACAGCTCGCTTGGACTGGGTGGGTGCCTTTACATACTGGCCGGAGCCGGATACCCCTGCGGCCCTGTTTGCGTACCAGGTTTCACAACAGGTCAAGGAACAGCGGCTAAATCAACTGATGGAATTACAGCGCAGGATAACCGCAGAAAACAACCGTAAACTTGTCGGCAGGAAAATGTATGTTTTAATAGAAGGAGTTTCCTCGGATTATCCCGAATACAAGGTGGGTAGGTCAGAGCGCCAGGCCCCGGAAGTGGACGGAGTTATTTATGTCAGTACGCTGGCCCGACAGGGAGAAATCGTTAAAGTAAAAATTACCGGTATTCGGGATGATTATGATTTGTTAGGGGAGGATGTACGTGAACTTGGCCAATAAATTGACATTGGCACGTATCTTTTTGGTGCCGGTGTTTATGATATTTTTATTGGTGCATTTACAGTACGGGGAATACATTGCCGCGGGTATTTTTATTTTGGCGGCCAGTACCGATGGCTTGGACGGTTATATTGCCCGTTCTCGCAAGCAAATCACCAAACTGGGCAAACTGCTGGACCCGCTGGCAGATAAATTACTGGTCACCGCTGCCTTAATTTCCCTGGTAGAGCTGGATAAAATTCCGGCATGGATTGCGGTTTTGATTATTGGCCGGGAATTTGCCGTGACCGGTTTGCGCACTATTGCCGCCGGCGAAGGTATAATTATTGCCGCCAGCAAACTGGGCAAATTCAAGACCATTTCCCAGATTGTAGCCATTGTCGCCATATTAATTCACAATTTCCCGTTTAATTTGATAAATGTCCCTATTGGAGAGATTGCATTATATATAGCTGTAGGCGTTACCATTTGGTCCGGCCTGGATTATTTCCGTAGAGCCAAAAAAATCCTGCGTGGTTCG
>CAZGXM010000113.1:0-4017 GCA_964529795.1 uncultured Thermoanaerobacteraceae bacterium | reverse complement strand
CTCTACATCGACGGCGCAGAGCAAGCCCGCGGGCCTATGCCTATTACGTGGCCGGTCATATTTGATACACCAGGAACATATCTAATCGAAGTGGACGCCGGGCGGCATGGCCGGGTCAGCAGGGAGGTGATGGTGGAGTGAACGTGATAAGGGTATCTAAAAATCCGAACAAAATGACTGATGAGGAATTCACGAGGCATGCACTAAAAGAACTACAAAAAAAACTTAAGGCCAAGGGCGAAACCTTCGCTTTTGATATTTCAAAAAGACAGCAAGGGAAAGGGCGGAAAAGGTAGGTAAAGGTATTGCTGAAAGGGGGACAAACATGGAACTGGGAGAGAGGGTGACAAAATTGGAGGTAGGACAGGCAAGGCTAGAGGAAAGGGTGGATGGACTGGAGGAGTACAAGGCAAAACAGAACGGCAGCATACAGCAAATGCAAGAGCAATTAAATGGCATGAATAGGTTGCTGGTTGGTCTATTGGGCGGCGTAATAACGTCGCTTATTTTGTTGCTTGTGAACATTAGCCTGGGGCGGTGATGGCAATGATTAGACTCGCCATCTACGATAAACCTGTCCCACGGGACTTTCTAGGAGTCAAACGTATTGGCAACCACTCTGTTGACCGCTCAATCCACGGTTATGCAGTTGCCTGGGTAGCCAAACAGCACGCCCCGAAAGATACGGAAATATATTTATACAGCGATTATAAAAGTGGTGGCTTAGACGCTTTCTTGTACTGGTGCATTGACAACAAAATAGACGTTATTAACATAAGCAAGGGCATCCCATATAACAAAGACAGCAAGAGGGATATAGTATTACAAAAAGCTCTTGACGCAGGGATAATTATTTGCGCTGGTGCTGGAAACAGAGGAGAAAGCGGAAATGTGTACTGGCCTGCCAACGACCCAAGAGTTATTGCTGTTGGAGCATACAACAGTAAAACAAAGAACGTTGCCGGTTACAGCACCATTGGGCCTGAAATAGACATTATAGCACAAGGGGACTGGAATATTCCCAGTCTGTCAGGCCGAATAGTCCCGCTGTATGGTACCAGTTTTGCCAGTCCGGTAATTGCCGGTTATGCGGCCAGGTGGAAAAAGCTTTATCACAATGGTACCAGGGATGAGTTTAGACAGTTTTTGCGAGATAATGCTAAAGATTTAGGTCTGCAAGGGAAAGACCCCGCATCAGGCTGGGGGCTTTTTGTTTGGCCGGAAAGGGGGAGTGAGAAAGTGAGGACTTTTAAAAGCTATACCGTTGAGCAGATAAAGCAGTTTTTAGAGCAGTTCAAATTTACTCGTCAAATCAAAGAAATACACATACACCATACATGGAAGCCCACTAAAAAGGATTATGTTGGTGAAAAAACTATATGGGCTATATGGAATTACCACGTCAATACGTTGGGCTGGCGTGATATTGGCCAGAACTTTACAGTTTCCCCGGACGGACTTATTTGGCTTAGCCGGGATTTAAACGATGACCCTGCCAGCATCAAAGGCCGCAACCGAGGAGCCATAGCAATTGAGATGATTGGCAACTTTGACAAAGGGTATGACGTGTTAGAAGGTAAACAGCGCGAAGCGGTTGTGCAGTTGGTGCGGGCGTTGCTCGATGTTACTGGTAAAACAACCAGAGATATTGTATTCCACCGCGAATACGCTCCCAAGACCTGCCCGGGCACCAGCATTGACAAGAAAGAATTCATCGGCTGGGTTGAAGCATGGCAAAGGGTGGAAAAAGGCAAGGCAAAAGTTAAAACGGTTGTGGCTGATGTGGCACCGTTTACGGTGAATATACCGGAACTTGGCGGCGACAGGACAGTCATGGAAGTCCGGGTGCTGATTGAGGATGTTTTAGGCGGGAAAATTGTTAGTTGGGACGGTAAGACTCAGACTTTTGTTGCCCTGGTAGGCGGGAAGAAAATCACCGTGCAGATTGGCAACAAAGAAATTAAAGTTGAGGAGGGGAATTAGCTATGAAACGTTTCCGTAACTATGGCTTGTGGGTGGCGATTTTTGCTTTTATTCCGCTGGTGGTGGATGCGCTGGGGACGTATGACATTAACGTGGTGCTGCCTGGTAATTACGGCAAACTGGTACAAGCCTTTTTGGCTATCCTGGTACTTGCCGGAGTGCTGAATAATCCCACAACCGAAAACAAGGGTTTCTTTGATGATAAAAGGTAGGCAAAGAACGAAAAACTCCCGGAACGAAGACCCCCGGTCATGTGGCCGGGGAGGGGGTTTGTGTTTATGGGTAAAAAATTTCCCAAAAACTTTTAATATTTTTTGCAAGATACCCGCAATCCCTTATGTATCAAGGGGTTGCGGGTTTTTTATTTTTCTTTGAAAATCCTCAAAAACTTTCAAAAAACACTATTGCATGCATGCATGCGATGTGGTATACTTGTATTAGAAATTGAGGGAGGCGATTTAAATGTTCCAGAAGACGTTTGAGAAAAAGGGGATAGAGTTCAAGGTTGCTGATGCACCACACGGGCGATTTCGTATTACCGCCCTGGGAGGGGCGGCTTTTTGCGAACCACTAAAGCATCCCAAAGCTGGGTGGTGCTGGCGGATTACGGGGTCTGAGTTTACGAAAAAAATTACAGGCAATAAAAAAGACTTATACATAGTCCACCCGTCCGCCGAGGAAGCCCGGAACTGGAAAAAAGATAAAGAGCAACGGGAGCGGGAGGACGCCCTGGAAGCCCTCCGCTCCGGCAAGTCCCCCATCCAGGTGAAGTTCTGGGATGGAGAAATCCTCAGCGGCTATATGGCATTTGGGCTTGCCGCTGAGCTACTGCAGAAACTGGGCCTTGCCCGAGAAATCCAGGGCTGGGGAACCAAGGTGAATGATGACCTGGTGAATGCACTTGGTACCGAGTTTACCTACCAGCAGGCTGTCGAGTTTGCCCAGCCTATGCTGGAAGAAAAGGCCCGGAAGAGGGCTGAGAAAAAAGCCGAGCGCCAGGCCAAGTTTGCTGAGGCCAGGCGTACCGGTAAACCGGTGGAGTTACGCCGATGGTCCGAACCATGTCCGGACCCCAACGAGTCCTGCGACATTGATAACGTATTTGAATACGCAATGCCGGACGGTACTATTAAAGTTGAACGGCACCACACCTGGTAAAAACATCGGCCCGCCGGGAGCCGATCCCGGCAGAAAAAAATTTAAGGAGGAATAAAAGATGAAGGAGATGAAGGAATGGATCTACGACGACTGCTTGTACAAGCGCGACCCAAAAACAGGCGTCATCACATATTGGTGCGCCCGATGTGGGCGTGCTGAGTCTGAAGCGGTGCTCGTCCGCGAAAGCGGATATTATCAGCGCACCGTTTATGTGCGCTGCAAGTGTGGCGCCGTATATTCGTTTTGATACCGGCCAGGGAAGGTTTTCTACCTTCCCTGGAGCGCCGGAACTGAAAGCAGGGCAGATCTACGCATCTGCCTGGGCTATACAGGCGACGGTGACGCGGAAGCGACCCTCCGCACTCCGTCTTCGTGGTAGGTTGCGGTGCTCCAGGGACGGTAGAAGTTCACTAAGAGAGGAGGAATTCGTATGAAAATTAAAAGATGGTTTGACAAATTTGGCTACTGGAAAGAAATTTCCATTTCTTCATATTTCATTCATTTTACTTGGAGGGAAAATCTTCCCTCTATTATAAAAAACAACGGGCTAAATTATAAAAAAGCCCGTAAGTTTCAATATGGTACTGGCGCCAATTATGGTTACAGTATCGATGTCCAACACTACTTGGGCACTCTGCCCAGTAGTGTTAAACAACCTGATGAATTTGTAGGTATATTGTTTACCACTTCCTCTATACCTGACATGGTGTACGAGGAAGAGGTAGTATGGAATGACAAAGTAGTCTTTGATGACTACCTTATCCTTTCCGTTGATGAGGCAATAAAATATCTTGGTGGCTGGGGAAAGGTCACCAAAGATAAGGAGGTGATATAGATGATTGTAAATACCACTCCGCACCCCATCACATTCCAGAA
>CAZGXM010000112.1:0-4039 GCA_964529795.1 uncultured Thermoanaerobacteraceae bacterium | reverse complement strand
TTAGAAGAAATTAAGGTGACACTATATTTCTTTTGTTTACAAACTCGGGCCGCTGGTACCAGCGGCCTGCTTGACGGGAAACCATGTGGTCATATTCGGCGTAAATGTCCGACAAGGGCATATCTATTTTTTCAGGTCAACTTTTTCCCCGCCTATTTCCGGCCTCTCCTTCAACTTATTCAGTTCCGCCACCAGCATCGCCAGTTCCTCATCGTCCCTGGCCAAATAGATGACCCCCGGGCCGATAACTGCCATAATAAGATAGGACAGTTTGTCCCTAATTCACTTCAAGGCCACACTTATCAGCCTATGCCCCCCTAGGGTTTAAGGTTGTTTTTATTATACTATATCTCATTTACGCTTTCAACTGGAAATTTGCATAAAATACCGGCAAAATTTTTTTGTTCTTTTATCACCCTTTAATTTTTTTACCATAGTATATTAGCAAGAGTTAGTCGCGGGTAACTTAACTAGTCTGCTAAAAAAATTTTTCACTCGCCAAAAAGGGGGAATGTTTTTTGGATAAACCTATTTCTTTAGTTGAATTGAATATTGGTAAAATCGGGATAGTTAAAAATTTAACGACCAGCGGTGCTTTGAGAAGAAGATTGCTTGACTTGGGTTTTGTCCCCGGGGCTACTGTTAAATGCGAGCGAAAAAGCCTCTTCAATGACCCGACAGCTTATTATATACGCGGGGCCGTTATCGCCCTCAGAAAAGACGAGGCACGAACGGTTGAAGTAACACCGCTGACTTGAGAAACAGGGGAAAGGAGTTTGGAGATGGGCTTAACTTATCAATCACAAGGCCGTAATGCTATTCAAAAAAATTATCAGGAAACACGGGAAAAGGGTAATAAGAATTTTGTAGTTGCCTTGGCGGGAAACCCAAATACCGGCAAAAGCACTGTCTTTAACGCCTTGACCGGCCTCAACCAGCATACGGGAAATTGGCCGGGCAAAACAGTTGTCCAAGTCCAGGGGACATACACTTATAGCGGAAAAACATACACTTTGGTGGACTTACCGGGAACTTATTCGCTGTTTGCCAACTCCGTTGAAGAGCAGGTGGCCAGGGACTACATCTGTTTTGGTAAACCTGATGCCACTGTGGTCGTTGTCGATGCAACCTGCTTGGAAAGAAACTTGAACTTGGTTTTGCAGGTAATGGAAATTACTCCAAAAGTAGTTGTATGTGTAAATCTATTAGATGAAGCCAAAAGAAAAAAACTGGTCATTGACCTTGATAAACTGCAACGAGAGCTGGGTGTCCCCGTAGTGGGCACCATAGCCAGAAATGGCATGGGGCTGGAAAAGCTGAAACATACTGTGGCCGGCATATGTACGGGCAAAACGTCAACAACACCCAAATTACCCAGATACCGGGAGGGCATAGAACAGACTATTGAAAAAACAATTCCACAAATAATTGAGAAATATGGTGGTGAAGTCAATCCCCGTTGGTTAGCATTGAGAATTTTGGAGGGGGATACTTCAATACTTAATTTAAGAAAAAATGATAATACAACTCAGACTTAATTTCTCATGTCAAAAGGGAGGCATTGATTTGAAAACCATAATGGAGAGTGGCAACACTTATGACAAACATCATTCCCGGGACCAGATAGTTGCAGATTTATATCGCCAGGCCGAAACAATCGCTAAAAAAGTAGTTTGTAAAAAGGAAGAACGAACCATTGATTGGGACAGAAAATTGGATGATATCATGACTTCACGGGTATTTGGATACCCGATAATGCTTTTATTTTTGGGACTGGTCTTTTGGATTACCCTTTCGGGGGCCAACTACCCCTCTGCGGTGATTGCCAAGGTCTTATTCGGTATAGAAACCGAACTGCTTGCGTTTCTAAAATGGGTCAATGCACCGGAATGGATTGCCGGATTATTTGTGCAAGGCATGTATCGGACCTTGGCGTGGGTGGTTGCCGTTATGCTTCCTCCCATGGCTATCTTTTTCCCCCTATTTACGCTTTTCGAAGATCTGGGGTATTTACCAAGGGTGGCATTTAATTTGGATTACTTGTTTAAAAAATGCGGCACCCATGGAAAGCAGGCTCTTACCATGTGCATGGGATTTGGCTGTAACGCCGCCGGGGTCACTTCTTGTCGAATTATTGACTCTCCCCGCGAGCGGCTAATTGCCATGCTGACCAATAATTTTGTCCCCTGTAACGGCCGTTTCCCAACCTTGATCTTAATTGCCAGTATATTTATGGCAGGTGCCGCAACCGGACCATCAAGCACTATGGTGACCGCACTTGTGATTGTTGGCATAATTTTATTTGGAATCGCCGTAACGCTGGCCGTATCATACCTTCTCTCAAAAACTTTGTTAAAAGGTATCCCGTCAACTTTTACTTTGGAACTACCGCCGTACAGGCCACCCCAGGTAAGACGTGTAATCGTGACTTCCATCATGGATAGGACCATTTTTGTACTGAGCAGGGCAGTGTCAATAGCTGCTCCCGCCGGATTGGTAATCTGGGTCATGGCCAACATCCAGGTAGGCGATGTCTCTTTAATAAATGCTGTAGCTAACTTACTTGACCCTTTTGGGCGTGCGATTGGCCTGGATGGACTGATTTTGATGTCCTTCATCCTGGGTTTGCCTGCCAATGAAATTGTGGTGCCAATTCTTGTGATGGGCTACCTGTCAACCGGAGCAATCTTGGAATTGGAAAGTTTGTATGAGATGAGAAACCTTTTGGTGAACAACGGCTGGACCTGGCTTACTGCTTTAAACATGATGTTATTTTCCCTGTTGCACTACCCCTGCAGTACTACACTCATTACAATATTCAAGGAAACCAAAAGTAAGAAATGGACCTTTCTGGCATTCCTGATTCCCACTATTACTGCTGTGTCGGTATGTTTCGCAGTCACACAGGTGGTCTTTTTGTTTGGCTGGATCTAAGCGCTAAATCTTTACCTTCAAATACCAGCACCTGTTAATTTTTTCAACCGGAAATTCCGGTATGGCCTGGAATGATTTTGATTGCAGTCAATTAGGGGAATACAAACCAGCCCTTTTTTCTTTCAGGCGAAAAAGAACTTGTCTTTCAGTTTCATATCGGTTTCCAGTCATTGATTATACTTCCTTGTAGTAATATTAATTCGGGAGGGAAAAATTTATGGGGCATAAAAAAAGAGAGTTTTATACCATTCGGGGCTATGCATTGCTGCAGCAGGAAAATGAGGTCCTTACTCCCAGTATGGAAGATTATCTGGAAATGGTATGCCGCTTATCAAAAGACAAGGGTTATACCAGAATTGGGGACTTGGCCAAAGCTTTAAATGTTCAGCCCTCTTCCGCAAGCAAAATGGTTCAAAAATTGGCAGATTTATCTTTTCTGAATTACGAAAAATATGGCATGATTGAACTTAGCGACAAAGGTGAGGAATTAGGGGCATACCTGCTGCATCGCCACGAAAGCATCGAGGAGTTTCTTAAAATTATTGGCGTTACAGAGGGACTCCTGGAAGAAACAGAAAAGATCGAACATAATATAAGTGAAGAAACCATGTTACGGATAAGGATACTGGTGAATTTTATGCTGGAAAAGCAAGAACGGATAAATGCTTTTAACAGATACTTAAAGGAGAATTTTAGCAGCTAATGGCTGTTCTCATTTTCCGGTTTGTTATTATTTGGGACGACGTCAAAGACGCGCAGCCGGGTCGAGCTACGCGCCTGTAATTCCTGTAGTGGAAATTTTAAAAAAGTTACTGCTGTTTTTGTTGCTGCTGTTGCTGCATCTTATAGGAAGGTTCCTGCTGCTCAATATAACTTACCCTTTGCTTCAGGCTTTGGCTGATACTTTCCAACTGGCGGGAATAGTTGTCAAATTCTTGTTTGGCCTGCTGGTCCTGAGTTTCCAGGGCAAAGGTTTTCAGACTGGCGGCAGCACTTTCAATACCGGCTAAAGTCTGATGCATTTTGGTCCCGACTGTCATCTCTTGTTTTCCTCCTCGTATAAAATTAAATTAGTCTCATAGGAAAGGCTAAAAGCCTTATGGTA
>CAZGXM010000111.1:0-4379 GCA_964529795.1 uncultured Thermoanaerobacteraceae bacterium | reverse complement strand
ATTTTCCATGTAATAAATTTCAATGGCATTCTGCATGGATTTCAACTCCGCCTTGGCCCGGGCTTCCCTCGCCTTGTCGGTGCTGTTGCTGAACTGGGGAATGACGATGGCGGCAAGGATACCCAGGATGACAACGACCACCATCAGTTCGATGAGAGTGAAACCGGATTCATTACTTTTAAGCCACTTGCTAATTCTGCCAATCATGCCTGTTTCACCTCCTCTCCGTCAGAAAATGAACTTCCTGTGCACCATGCAGGAGACAATCCTATCTGTAGTTTTGCGTACTTCTGTCTCCTGCAAAAATGAAAACGTGGACAGATTCGGCCTGCTTACGCATTGCCCACGGCAGTGATGATGCTGAACATGGGCAGCAAAATGGAAACAATGATAAAGCCGACAATGCCGCCCAGGAAAACAATCAGCGCCGGTTCAATGATGGTGGACAGCCGGGTGACCATGGTATCCACTTCCCGGTCGTAAAACTGGCTGAGACGGTTGAGCATATCATCCAAAGTACCGGTTTCCTCACCCACCTGAACCATCTGGATTACCATGGGCGGAAAAACACCGCATTCCTTGAGAGGCTGTACCATGCCCTGACCTTCCCGGATAAAATCCTGGGCCCTGGTGATCCCTTCTTCCACAACGGCATTGCCGGCAGTTCTTTTTACCACTTCCAGTGCCTGGAGCAGCGGTACACCGCCGCGGATGAGGGTACCCAGACTGCGGCTGAAACGGGAAATGACCGTCAGCCGGTGCAGTCTGCCGGCAATCGGCAGGCGCAGCAATATCCTGTGCCAGTACAGCCGTCCCGGTCCCTGGGATGTGAGATTGTAAAAAAGCACAAGTGCCACAAAAACCGCCAGAGGCGCCATGTACCAGAACTTTTGCATAAACTTACTGGTACCAATGACAATTCGTGTAGGCAGCGGCAGCGCTGCTCCCAGGCTTTGCAACATGGCGATAAAAGTGGGAAGAACAAAAGTCAGCAAGAAAATAATGGCAAGAATAGCCAGGACCAGCACTACAGTCGGATATGTCAGGGCAGACTTTACTTTTTCCCTGATGTCATGCTCCCTTTCATAATTGACCGCCAGTTGCTCCAGCACCTCATCCAGCACGCCGCCCATTTCCCCCACTTCAATCAGATTTATAAACAGCGCGGGGAAAATCTTGTGATGTTTCCGCAGTGCATCGGCAAAACTGCTGCCGCCTTCCAGTTCAGCAGCCACACTGCTCAACGTATCTCCCAGTCTACCGTTATCCAACTGCTGGGTGCAAATTTCCAGAGCATTTAACAGCGGCACCCCGGCAGTAATCATGGTAGCCAACTGGCGGGAAAAAACCGCCAAAACACTGCTGCCAATTTTTCTGGTGGGCAGTTTGATGGAAAATTCCCAATTACGGACCGCTTTGCGTTTGATATCTATCACATAACAATTGCGGTCCCGCAAACGTTCCACAACCTGTCTGACGTTTTCCGCTTCAATAGTGCCGCTCATCAGCCGCCCGGTCAGGTCTCTTACTTTATAGGTATAGTGAGGCACATTACCACCTCTAAACAGTGCGGGCAATCCTGGAAAAGTATGTATTCCCTGCACATTTGTCCATTTTTTCACAACCCTCTTATTCAGCTTTCGACATTTTAGCGCTTTTTCCTGCCTGAGGACCAAAACTATTCCCTATAGCATGGTGGAAACGCCGCTGCTTAACCTGGCAAACATTTCTTCCCGGGAAATAACCCCGCGCTGCATCAGTCTCTTGAGGTCAGCATCCATCGACTGCATGCCGTACTGGCCACCGGTTTGAATGGCGTTGATTAACTGGTGGGTTTTCCCCTCTCTGATAATATTACGCACACCGGGTGTGGCAGTGAGAATCTCCACCGCCGCCACCCTGCCGCCGCTTATTTTCGGTATCAACTGCTGGGCAATAATTCCCCGCAGGGTTTCCGCCAGCTGCACCCGAACCTGCGGCTGCTGGTGGGGCGGAAAAACATCAATAATTCTATCCACCGTTTGGGCGGCATTGTTGGTATGCAGCGTGCCAAAGACCAGGTGGCCGGTCTCTGCCGCGGTTATGGCAATGGCTATGGTATCCAAATCCCGCATTTCGCCAACCAGAATGACATCCGGGTCCTGGCGCATGGCCGCCCGCAAGGCGGCGGCAAAACTCTTGGAATCGGCCCCTATTTCCCGCTGGTTGACAATGGACTTTTTATGCCTGTGAATATATTCAATAGGGTCCTCCAAAGTAATGATATGTACCGCCCGTTCCTCATTGATCAGGTCAATCATGGCCGCCAGGGTAGTAGACTTGCCGCTGCCCGTAGGGCCGGTAACCAATACCATCCCGTTGGGCTTCCTGGTTAACTCCTTGAGCGCCGGCGGCATGCCCAACTCATCCAGGTTTAAAATTTTCGAATTTATTCTCCGCAGGGCCATGGCCACACTGCCCCGCTGGTGAAAGGCATTGACCCGGAAACGCCCCAGGCCGGGCACCGAATAGGCCAGGTCGACTTCTCCCGTCACCTGAAACTCCCGGTATTGCTCATCAGTCATGACCTGCCCGGCCAGGCTGCGGGTATCATCCGGTTCCAGTACCGGAAAGCTTTCCTGGGGGATAAGCTGACCGTCTTTCCGCAATACCGGTGGTCTTCCCACCGTGAAGTGTATATCCGAAACACCCTGTTCAACTGCCATGGCAAGTACTTGGTTGATTTCCACGTTGTCCCCCCCTAAACGTCATCTCCATCATCCAGATGGGCAACACGCATCACTTCCTGAATGCTGGTCAAACCCTGCCGGGCCTTGCGCAGGCCGTCTTCTTTCAGGGTAACCATCCCCTGTTCAATGGCGACGGTACGCAGCTTGTCCCGGCCATCCCTGCTCACCAGCAGGGACCTGATCTTCCTGTTTAAAGGCAGTATCTCGTGAATGGAAAGCCGGCCTTTAAACCCGGTATGGTCACAGTAACTACACCCCTCACCTTTAAATAATTCCACAGGTTCATCCGGTCCCACACCCATAAACAACCGTGCCGGGTCATCAGGTTCCAGCAGGTACTTGGTGCGGCAGTGTTCACAAATTTTCCGCACCAGTCGCTGGGCAATCACACCGATAACGGAAGATGCCACCAAAAAAGGCTCGGCGCCCATGTCTACCATGCGGGTCAGCGCGCCGGGCGCATCATTGGTGTGCAGGGTGCTGAAAACCAGGTGCCCGGTAGTGGCGGCCCTGATAGCAATACTGGCGGTTTCCCCGTCCCGTATTTCCCCGACCATGATAATGTCCGGGTCCTGACGCAGAATGGACCGCAGGCCCGCGGCAAAGGTCAGGCCGGTCTTGGTATTGACCTGTATCTGGTTAATACCTGCCAAAACATATTCGACAGGGTCTTCAATGGTAATGATGTTAAGCTCTGGTGTGCTGATGTCATTGAGCGTGGTATACAATGTGGTGGTCTTGCCGCTGCCGGTGGGGCCGGTTACCAGTACCATGCCGTATGAACTGCTGACAATATCCCGGTATCGTTTCCCCGCATCAGGGGAAAAACCCAAATCATCCAGGGTTAATAGCAACTGGCTCTTATCCAAAATACGCAGCACGACTTTTTCACCGAATATTGTCGGCAAAGTTGAGATGCGCAGGTCCACATCCTTCGTCAGTATATTGACACGGATGCGCCCATCCTGGGGAATCCTTTTTTCCGCGATATCCATGCCAGCCATGATTTTTATCCGGGAGATCAGCGCTGCATGGGAATCCCGGGGCAGGCTCATATAGTCCCTTAATATACCGTCAATCCGAAAGCGAACACGCACGTTTTGTTCGTGAGGTTCAATGTGGATATCGCTGGCCCGCTTCTGTACCGCCTGGCCGATAATGGAATTAACTGCACGCACAATCGGCGCCTCGTCAAATAACCGCTCCTCAACCTCATCCAGCTGAAAGGTTCTTTCGTCGGTGATATTTTCGCTGTTATGGCCATTGTCAAAGGCCTTGCTCATCAAGTCCTGCATGCCGAAAAACTTCTGGATGGTTCTGTCAATTGCCTTTTCTGAAGCCATAACCGGCTTCACTTCCAAACCTGTTGCCAACTGAATATCGTCAATAGCCACAATGTTTAACGGGTCCGCCATGGCTACGGTCAAGACGCCGTCTTCCTGCGCAATGGGGATTGCCCGGTGCCGTCGTATCATGGATTCAGGGATGCGGTTAATCACCTTGGGGTCTACCCGGGTTTTTAACAGGTCCACCTGGTCAATGCCCAGCTGAAACTCAAGCACGTCCATGATATCCTTTTCCGTAACATAGCCCAGGTTTACCAGGATTTGACCCAGGCGGCCGCCGGTATGTTTTTGAATGCGCAGGGCT
>CAZGXM010000110.1:0-4457 GCA_964529795.1 uncultured Thermoanaerobacteraceae bacterium | reverse complement strand
TCGACATCTATTATAATGCACCTGGTAAAGCTTGTCAATTATAATTTTACCATTAAATTTTACCATGCCCGATTAAAAAACAGCCGCTTTTTGACTTGATATATAGGCCCCCTGGGAGTTAAAACGCTTTCAATCAGGGAAAAAGAAGTTACGGTAATTGCTTCCCCGCTTAACGGATTCGCCGACGGCAGGATTGTTTTTAAAGGAGGTAAAGCTGCCCGGCCACGGCCAAGAGTAATATGCGGTGAAAATTTATTATTGCGAACCCTGATACCTACTTCCTTGACTTGCCGGTAAATTTCTTTTTGCAAGCTGTATAATTCACGCGGTGCCTCTACTGCCATCCATATTACTTTTGGCCGGTCAGCGTCAGGGAAAGCGCCCGGGTCAGTTATTGTTATCGTCATGGACGGTTGTTTTTTCGCCAGTAATGCCAGCCTTTCAACCAAATCCTGCTCCTGGTCACTGAAAATATCACCCAAAAACAATAATGTGAGATGGAAATTATCACGCTCCACCCACTTGATACCCTTTTCGCAACTGCTGCCGGCACAAATACCAGCCAAGCCGTTTTTTATTTGTTCGGGTAGTTCTATAGCAAGAAAAGCCCTCATGACAATCACCTTCCCTGCATAATTTCGCTGCAAGAGAAGGAATTCCTTTTTTTAAACCATTATTGGGCAGCGGAATTTGGATCCGTGAAAAGTGTGCGCTCCAATTGAAAACCGCTACGGAGATTAAACACTTTAATAGTGTCAGCAGCTACCAACGCGTACCTTTGCATGTCCTTTTTAAAATACAGTAAAACCACCGAATAGGGAATTTCCTTGTTTACCTGCAAGCCCCTGATACCTGCGGCGCCGCTGGTACCCGCATCGATCACATCGGTACCTTCAATCTTGCCAATCTTTAATTTGTGGTCATGTCCGTGGACTATCACCGGTACTTTTCCCGCAAAATTGCGGGCAATACCGGGATTATGTATCATCAGCAGGTCAACAGGCTGAATTTGCGTAAACTTATCTTTTATACGTTCAAAATACTCCCTGACCGCCAGCGTATTTGGGGGCGTAATACTGGCAGACACAGCTGCCGGGTCGCCAGCACCAAAAATTGTCAAACCGTCAAGACTAAAAGTTGTCCCGTCCAGAACCGTTACGTTTTTTAGAGACTTCAAGGCAGCAACTATATCCGGTGAATCATGATTTCCGGATACAAAAATATAAGGTTTGTGCAAATTTTCCAGCCGGGTCACCAGTTTTGCCTCCAAAGGCGTGCCAAAATCCGATAAATCCCCGGTATCCAAGATGGCATCTATTTTAAAATTCGCCACTATCTGTTGGACGAAATCATAACCCGCCGGGTTATTATGCATGTCGGAAACATGTAACAGGCGTAGTGTCCCCGTTTCATTATTACCCAACGGTTTAAGCGTGTCTACTTTTTCAAACAGGTCATAAAGATTGTTGGCCATAGTCTGCATCTGTTCTCCCAATTTATCAATTTTACCCAGAGCTTCCTCCGCCAAGCCAACCATCCAGGGCGCAGCCTTCAAAATTCCCTCATACCTGGGCGTTAAAAAGCTGTCTGTATTATAAGTGCCATAGCTGCCCAGCAGTAAAATGCCCATCAGTATTATACCGGTGATGGCACCGCGGATATATGTTGCGACCTTTTTTCTGCGCAACAAAAAAATACCGAACATACCGCCTGCCGCCGCCAAAAGCAGTATGCGCAAAATAAAGATCCTCAAAATCCGCAGTAATTCTTTTTCCAATTTCCCTTTCAGCACCTGTTGCGCAGGGGAATTGTTCAGAAGATGCCGTAAGAGTTCCATATCAATGTTTGTCAGTTTAATGGTAAAGCGTAACGGAGTGGCATGGGTTTTGGCACTTATTTTCCCCACCGGGGGAATAACCAGCTCGGTTATTCCGTGGTCAAAAATCTGCAGGGAAAGATTGAATTGCAGCGCTTCTACATGAAACTGCATCTGGCCAAAAATGCTGACAATAAGGATGGTACCGATAACCGCCATCAACATATTGGACCACTGGCTTTTAAACATTACCCGCCATCTGCTCATCATAATTCACTCCAACCCCAGTCTATGGTTAGTATGCGCCTGGCCAAAAATGACTTATACATATTAACCTGCCAACCGGGATTTCAGTGCAGAACAAATGCATTTGATGCCATTCAGAACTTATTTGGTAATGCTTTTGTCCTTACCTGGGGGACTCCATCTGTTCCCTGGGTCGCTATCGCTGTAATCCTCCTTATTAACATAGGCATTACCAATTCAGCCGGCATTTTCAGTTTGTAAATAACTGCGTAATACTTCCCCACTGACATATTCATCACTGGTCAACCTGCGGGAAATCGCAACCAACTGCATTTGGCGCTGTTTCAGAAGCTTTTGTGCTTCATCTGTCTGTTTCCGAAGGATATCGCTTAATACCCGGGAAATTGTTTCTTTATCCATACTGTTTTTGTCAACAATTCCCAAGGAAGACATGCCTGCTTCAATTATTTGATGGGCCAGCTTAACAGCCTGCTGGTAATCGTCTCCCGCCCCCGTACTGCTATTTTCCAGCAATAGTTTTTCTGCCTCCGCGCCGGCAACACAAACCTTAATTTGATCGGTCAACTGTTTCCTGGTGTACAAATATTGATCGTCCTGGGGAATCTGCCGCATATATCCCAGGGCGTTCCCCCGCGAAGTGACGGTTAGGTGGGAAACCGAGCCGGGAGCCAGTATTTCACTTATCAAAGCATGACCGGTTTCATGTATGGCTATTCTTTCCAGTTCCTCCTTGGTTGGCTTCCGGTCCAATTTTTCACCCAACATAACTTTATCAATCGCTTCGCGAAAATGGGCCTGCGAAATATGCTCCTTATTCGCTCGAAAAGCCAGAATGGCAGCCTCATTAACAACGCTTTCCAAATGGGCGCCGGAAAAGCCATAGGTATCCCGGGCAATTTGAGTAAGGTCAACATCAGCCCCCAATGGTTTGTTTTTACAATGGATCCTTAAAATTTCCTCACGGCTGGCTTTGTCGGGAAGCGGCACTTTCACCTGCCTGTCAAAACGACCGGGTCGCATCAAAGCTTCATCCAGCATATCCGCTCTGTTGGTAGCAGCAATCAGCAGTATTCTCACATCAGCTCTTGTTTTTAACCCGTCCATTTCCACCAGCAACTGGTTTAAAGTTTGGTCATATTCCAGATGACTGGTATGACTACCGCGTTTTCCGCCCAGTACTTCGATTTCATCAATAAATAAAATTGCCCGGTCCTTTTTTTGTTTTAAAGCCATCTCCCGCGCCTGGCGAAACAGTTTTCTTACTCGTTGCGCCCCTACCCCGGCATACATTTCCACAAAATCACTACCGGATGCAGCCAAAAATACGGCATCGGTATAATTGGCCGCTGCCTTTGCCAATAGCGTTTTCCCGGTACCCGGCGGGCCCAGGAGAATAATCCCCTTCAACGGACGTATTCCCAGGCGGTCCACTTTATCGGCATTCACGATAAAATCAAGGGCTTCTTTTAATTCCTGCTTGGCAGTCTTTTGGCCGCCAATCTGGTTGAAATCAATATGAGCTTCAACGGAGTAGTCATGAAACAGGTTTCGCATCATACCTTTTTTCTCTGCAACAATAAAAAACATCATGCCAATACCGGCCAACAAAATAAAGGGAATGAGGTCATAACCCGCCACACCCAGAAAAACCAGAAAGGCTATGCTGCTTCCTATAAGTACTTCCTTAAGCAAAAGGTCCACCCCCCTGCTTTCTGCCTATCACCTTATATAGGAAGTGCTTGCCGTCCACCGCTTGAAAATACACGCGCTCAGTGTCCACAAATACTTTTACTGCTACACCCGGGTAATTTGCGGCAATGTCCCCCAGTTGTTTTTCCATTTTTACAAATTGCCCGGTAGAAATCCCCTCATAAATGACGAACTGGCCCTGGTACCAAAGTTCTTTCAACTTGCTGCTTGGAGCATCATCTATGGTAATCTCCGGTGTGTTGGCATAAATACGGTTTAACACATCCTCTATTGCCAAATAGCTGGCTTGAAGGTTGTCAACCGGGGACATGCTAATGGACAATTTGACACCGTTGTTTTCTGAAATCACCCGGTAATCTTTAACACCGTTGACACTGCTCAATTCCTCCACTAAAGGTTTGTTATAGGTAAAGTGACGGTAGAGGATTTGACCACCGAATAATAATGCCAGCGTGGTAATTATTACAACAATTACCTTTAAGGGATCAACACCATTTATATGCACAATCCATCACTCCGGTATATACGAACTCTTGGTATAGTATATCATATTAAAGTGGATATCGCGGATGAAATCCCTGGAAAAACCCCTCCCCTAAAATATAAAAGAGAAGACGTGAAATCTCCTCCTGACTGATATTGTCACTGTTTATTTTGCCGAACC
>CAZGXM010000109.1:0-4468 GCA_964529795.1 uncultured Thermoanaerobacteraceae bacterium | reverse complement strand
TACAAATGATGAATGAAGGCTGGTTTCATCCGACTGTCAATCTGGAAAATATTGAAATCTACCTCATTACCGGAACTGATAACATAATTAAAACCAATACCCGCTTCCTCAGCTATAGTAAACATACCGTGGCCCAGGGCGCCGCTTTGAGATACCAGGGCCACCCTGCCGCGCTTGTAGGATGCATTTTCAAATACCGGGCTGAAACTGGCCAGGGCATTTAGCGGGAGGTTTACAATCCCGATACAGTTGGGGCCACAGATGACTATCCCTGTCCGCCGGCTGAATTCTTCCAACTGCCTCTGGCATATTTCACCTTCCTCATCCGCTTCAGCAAAACCCGAAGTAAGGATAATACAGCTCTTGACACCCTTTTCAGCGCACTCCTCCAGGACGGAAAATAACCGCTTGATGCCCACACCCACCAGGGCGGTATCCACTTCCCCGGGAACATATTTTATGGACTTGTAGCATTTCAATCCCTGCACTTCATTGTAACGAGGATTAACGGGGTAGATTTTTCCGTTGAAACCCTGCTTGAGGTACCTTAACGGCCTACCGCTGACCGAGTACGGGTTACTGGATGCACCGATAACTGCCACGCTGCGCGACTTAATAAGAGCAGTCAAGTTTTTTACAACGGCCATATGCTCGCCTCCCTCTTGCAGTATCTAATCCAATCGCTCGATAATGGTGGCCATTCCCTGTCCCCCGCCTACACACAAAGTCGCTAACCCATAGCGGTCACCCCTGCGCATCATGCTGTAGAGCAAGGTTACAATCAGACGAGTGCCAGTACAGCCAAGCGGGTGTCCCAAAGCAATAGCGCCGCCGTTGACATTTACTTTGTCAAGGTCCATACCCAGTTCCCGAATACTTGTCAGCGCTTGGGAGGCAAATGCCTCGTTTAGTTCAATCAGATCAATATCGTCCAGTCTTATTCCCGCTTTTGCCAGCACCTTGCGGGTGGCGGGAACAGGTCCTATTCCCATAATCCTGGGCGAAACACCTACCGCTGACTGGGCCACAATCCGGGCTTTGGGTTTAATACCCAGTTCATCTGCCGTTTGACGGGACATTATCACCATCACCGCTGCCCCGTCATTTCTGCCGCAAGAGTTGCCGGCAGTAACTGACCCGTCCTTCGTAAAGGCCGGGCGCAGTTTTGCCAGTACTTCCAGAGTAGTATCGGGCCTGGGATGCTCATCCTGCTCAAAAATTATGGTCTTTTTCTTCTGTTTAATCTCTACCGGCACGATTTCTTCCTTGAAAAGTCCCTGCTCAATGGCTGCAGCAGTCAGCTTCTGGCTGCGCAGGGCAAATTTATCCTGGTCCTCCCGGCTGATATTGAACTCTCTGGCCACGTTTTCTGCAGTCTGGCCCATACCCAAATCAGGACCGTAGGTTTCCATGGGCTGGGCACCGGGTCCACCCTCCTGATTGGAGTCCACCAACTGCACCCGGTCGCCGCCAAAGCGGGCATCGCGAATGTAATAAGGAGCACGGCTCATGTTTTCCATACCGCCGACTACCACAATATTTGCGTCACCAGTCTGAATTTCTTTCACACCGGACAATACAGCCTGCATTGCCGAGGCACAGAGCCGGTTAACAGTATAGGCAGGTACTTCTTCCGGCAGTCCGGCCCGCAGCGCCGCCACCCGGGCACTGTTTGATGCCTCGGTACTTTGCCTGACCTCTCCCATGATTACCTGGGCAACATCCTCCGGCTTTATTCCGGCCCGTTTTATTGCCTCCTTTATCACTATGGCCGCCAGTACACTGGCCGGGGTATCCTTCAGTGTGCCCCCATACCGGCCGATGGCCGTACGGCAGGCAGAAACTATCACCACTTCTCTCATTCAACCGCTCACTCCCCTCTAATCCTCAATTCCCGCCAGATATTTTGCGATGGCTTTTTTACTCTCCATATCGTAAGTACCGCTGATAGCAATTTTCTCCATAATGGGCGACCCCCCGCCGTGGATGCCGCTGATCTGTGATGCCGCACCGGGAGCAGAGGCAATAAGGTTTTCAATCAGTCGGAAACAGCGGTGCACCTTCTCTGCGGAAACATTGGGATTACGCATGATATATTTTTCCAGGTAAGGCCTGGTAGTGGGATTGACAAAATCCTCTTCCCTAGGCAGCGTCGCAGCCAGGCCACCGGCCAAATCAGCAAGCAGCTCAAATTCCTCGTAAATATGCAGCCCGGCATGATACCTGCCTGCATTGGTGTAGACCACGTCGGGCACCCGGGTTCCGGATGCTGCTTCCCTGCTGCTTACTGAAGCCGCAATACCCGCAGCATAAACCAGTTCCGCCACTGCAATATATTCAGCGAGTTTATCTCTCACGTGGGAAGCCCTGGCTATGCCATTGTACTCCGCCACCAATGCTGCAGCCCCCATCAGGATATCCGTCATGGCCGGTTTACAGCCTGTATAGCTGTGCCGGTGGTATGTGGCAAAGAGAGCGGCCAACTGCCCGGCAAACTCTGTTTCACCGCACATGAAGACCCTCTCCCAGGGTACAAATACATTGTCAAAGACAGTAATTGAATGTGCCCCGCCTGCCTCGGCAATAGGTGCGTGCAGGTGTTTGCGCTTTCGCTGGTTATGGCTGACGGTAATTAAATACAGACCCTCTGCATCCGCGGGGACGGCAAAGGCCACTGCCCAGTCTTTATCTTCAGGTTTCATCGCCCGGGTAGGTACAGCAATGATTTCATCTGCGTAAGGGGCAATGGTGTTATGCGCTTTTGCACCACTGACCACAATACCATCCTCCCGTTTTTCTACCACCCGCAAGTATAAATCCAGGTCCACCTGCTGGTGGGGGCGTTTACTGCGGTCACCCTTGACGTCAGTCTGGGCACAGTTGCCCACCAAATCATTCTTTTGATACCAGCCCAGATATTTAAGAAACCGCTTGTGGTAGTCGGTACCGTGAGCATTGTCAATATCCTTGGTTACCACTGACAGGGCATTGAGGGCGTCAACACCCATACAGCGCTGAATGCACCGGCCCGCACGGTGGCAATAAAGCCGTGTCATTTTTTGTTTTTTAAGCAGGTCATCTTCGTTCTGGTGAATATGAGTGAAACGGTTAATGGTCTCACCGCTCAAGTGAGACTTTACCAGTCCCAACTCCTTAAACTCTTCCTCCTCAAATGGTAGCTTGAAAGTCAAACCGATGGTGTTGATACCGGGCTGGAATTCGGGATGCATCCGGTCCACCAGTTTACCGACCATGTAAACATTGGGACGCATCTTTTTTAAACCTTCGACATATTCCTCAAAAGTTCTCATTTTCACCCTCCTTCATATTTGGCATGAATATTCCTTGCTCAACATCACTTCCATTCATCCAGCAGCCAGGATGACTGCTATCTCCCCCTCGGGCATCCCCGCTTTAGCACTCAAATGAAAACTTGGGCCTCACCAGATTCCCTTCCCTATCAAATCCGGTGAAGACAGTTTCCCCGGTCACCTCAAGGCAGCTTTCAGCATGTGCCTCCGGCAGCAGGCTGTCTGTAACCAAAAATTCACTCAACTGCAGGGTGTTTTTAATCCATATCCCTCTGACCTTTTCCGCAGCTATATTCCCTATAGTCACCAGCGCCATTTCCAGCACCTCCCGGTCACTGTCAAAATGAATGGGTATTCTGGCAGAAGCCGGTATCATTGACGTGATGGCGTTGGCATATGTAGCCTGTTTATCTATCTTTTTCACCAGCCGTGCGGTGGTAAAATCAGCACGGCCAATGCCGATGGCATTGCCGGCGGTCTTTTCGGTAAGATCCCGTACAAAGATACGTAAAATCTCGGGCTTGGAAACCGGCTGCCCGAACTTACGCCCGACAACGTTGGGGTCTGTTCCCGAACCGCTGATGTTCTTGCCCATCTCGTCTATAATTAATAAGTCCAAATAGCCAAACGGTATCCGGGGCATCATCTTCCATGCCTGCTCCAGCAGTTGTGCTTCCTTTTCCTCGAAACGTTGGGGTGGAATTACTTCCAGGTAGGCAGTTTCTTCATAGCTATTTTCCAGTATCGCCACACCAAACAGGATATTGGCCTTTTCCTTGATAACCTGTGCGATGTCAAGTATAACGCCGCTGTGGGTGCCACGGCGGATAGCCTCCTGATGGATAGCCAGAGCACCCTTGTGTTTTCCCAAACCAACAGCCAACATTTTCGTCAGCCCGCTTTCCACCGGCCCGTAAAATAACGTGTGTGGTTTGATGCGATTTATCACCACCACCCAGTCAGCCTGGAGGCTCAATTTGTCCACATACACCGGGGTACCGCTTCCCGTCTCGCCAACCTTTACCACTTCCATTGAAGACCGGATGGGGCAGTCGATTGTTTTCCCAGTGATCCCGTAATGCCGCAGGACCTCCTGCTGCCCTGCCGCAGTGGCGCCTCCGTGGCTCCCCATGGCAGGGATGATAAAGGGCTTCAGT
>CAZGXM010000108.1:0-4752 GCA_964529795.1 uncultured Thermoanaerobacteraceae bacterium | reverse complement strand
AAGTCAAAAAAAGGAATCCAGTTCAGCTAATTGAGTCGGCAGGACGTGCCCTTAAGGTGCGTCCTATAATTATTTTTACATTTGTTAATGAGCGTGGTACTGAGACCGGAGAGCTCTGGGGCAGTGATATACCTGGACAAAAATGTTTTACAAGATAAGGAGGGATCATATGGCTGATTTATCTATTGATATTGGTGGGATTAAATTTAAAAACCCCATTGTGGCTGCAGCAGGCGAACCGACCACCGACTACGAGCATATGACAGCAGCCATTAAGGCTGGTGCCGGTGGAGTAGTGGCTAAGTCAATTGCTTTCTCGCCCCATCTGGCAAAGTCCTATGACCATGCTCGCTGGACTGTGATTGATGAAAACCGTCGTGCCTGTAGAAAGGGAAAATACCCGAAGATGTTTACTTTTTACGGCCGAGGGGGTATTCCCATGGAACCGCCGGACTGGATGGACACTTTAAAAGCAGTCCAGGCAGTGGCAGACAGATATGGTGCTGTTTTAATCGGGAGTATTGGGACTGGGCCGCTGGATAAGATGGTGGAGACTGCCCAAAGGATGGAAAGGGCAGGGATAAAAATCATTGAATTAGACGCTGGATGTCCCCAGGTTTCCCAACTTGGTTTGGAAGATACCTCAAAAGAACTGATTACTGCTGCCGGCATTGCAGGGACAATTGCCAGGGAGGTAGTAAAGGCGGTTAATGTGCCTGTCATTTATAAGGTTGCAGCTGAAGATGCGGAGAAGCTGGAAACGGTTAAGTCAGTCCAGGATGCTGGAGTCCATGCAGTGACGCTGATGAACCGTTACGTAGGCTTTTTAGTGGATATAGAAACGGGCAAGCCTCATATAGGTAGCAAAGCTGGAGTCGGGGGACCGTGGATGCTGCCGCTTTCCCTGCGCTGGGTATCAGAAGCTTACCAGAAATACCCTAATCTTGCTATCTGTGGTTCTAACGGGGCCTATGACTGGCAGGACGCGGTTCAATTCTTAATGTCCGGAGCCACTGTGGTACAATTCTGTACTGTCTTAATGTTAAAAGGGTATAAAGTAATTACGGATACTGTGCAGAAATTGGCGGAGTTCATGGATGGGCATGGGTACAGCAGCGTGAAAGAAATGGTGGGACTGGCAGCAAGAAATGCAAAGACTTACGAGGAACTTTACGCGCATCAACAAAAGGCCTACCTGGATGAGGAAAAGTGTATTTCTTGCGATAAGTGCATTGATGCATGCTTTTACCAGGGTATTGAGAGAAATGGTGAGACATTAGTCATTACGGAAAACTGCAAGGGATGCGGCATGTGTGAAATAGCTTGTCCTGCCGGGGCCATAATGTTAGGTGCAAAGACCGGGAATGGAGCCTGAGATAAGTCATGGCCAAAATTTCTTGTTTAAGATTGTAAAAAATGTCAATTTTTTTAGCGGATAAGTAAGGTCAAATAAAGGGGGGCCAGAAAATATGAGTTTAAAAGGCAAGACTGCTATAGTGTCAGGGGCAACTCAGGGCATTGGTAAAGGAATTGCTCTTGTGCTTGCTCGTGAAGGTGCCAATGTGGTTGTAGCAGGTCGAAACCACCAGCGCGCAGAACAAACTGTTACCGAAATAAGAAATGCAGGCGGAGAGGCTCTAAAAGCCATAGTTAATATCCTTGACCAACAGGCAGTGGAAAAAATGGTAAGCGAAGTCATAGAACATTACGGAAAAGTGGACATTCTGGTAAATAATGCAGTAGCACCCAGCCGTAATGCGCCGTTTGCAGAAACTACGCCCGAGGACTGGGATGCTGACTTTGGCGTAGGGCTGCGCGGGTACCTCATCTGCACCCGTGCAGTTGTTAACCACATGGTAAAACAGGGCAGCGGCAGGATTATCAGCATAAGTTCATCAGCGGGAAAAGTAGGGAGCCCTAATTTGGCAACTTATTCGGCGGCAAAGGGAGCAATAATAGCATTTACGAAAGCACTAGCCCGGGAATTGGCTACCACAGGGGTAACAGTTAATACAGTTGCACCGGGTGCAACCAATACCCCAATGCAGGACCGGCTTACCGGTGAATTCAAACGGTACATGGTAAGCACCATCCCGATGAAACGTTACGCGGAACCTGAGGAGATAGGTGAAGCGGTTGCCTTTTTAGCGTCAGACAGGGCCGGTTATATTACGGGCCAGACAATAAGCGTGGATGGCGGAAGAACTATGCAATAGGAGGGCGGAAAATGTTTGTGAAAAATGACAGTAAAACCCCTCCTTATCTGATGGGGTTTCGCCGGGCACTTTATAAAGGTGCCGGGTTCACAGGTGAAGCCCTTGATAAGCCGCTGATTGGCGTGGTTAACAGTTGGGGGGAGATTAGCCCGGCAACAAAGCATATGAACAAACTTGCGAAAATGGTGAAGGGCGGAATAGAGAGTGCCGGGGGGACACCTGTAGAGTTTGTAATGAGCGGCCTTTGTGACGGCACCTGTGCCGGCGCTTCTGTTGCAAATACCTATAATATGGCTTGGAGGGATATAGCTACTGCTTATATAGAAGCGGTGGCCCACGCTAACCAGTTTGACGGGCTGGTGTTTTTATCGGTATGTGATGAGGTTGTTCCTGCACACCTTATGGCAGCAGCCAGGTTGAATTTGCCTTCAATTATTGTCTGCGGGGGTACAATGTATCCAGGCAGGCACCGTGGCGGGGAGATCTGGGCCGGCAGTGTTACCGAAGCTTATGCTGCCAGGGAAGCAGGAGAAATGGATCAGTGGGAGTATGAAGCTGTTGAAGACAAAAGCTGCACTGGGGCGGGTGCTTGTGGGGTTATGGGAACGGGTAATACTATGCAGGCTTTTGCTGAAGCCGTGGGTCTGACCCTCCCGGGCAATTCGATTATTCCGGGGGTTGACCCAGGCTTGGAGAGACAGGCTTATGAATCGGGGAAAAGGGTAGTGCAGCTTGTAAAAGAAAACATTTGTCCTTTAGATATCTTAACCCCAAATTCGTTGGAAAACGGTATACGCGTAGTAATGGCTATTGGAGGGTCCACGAATATAACATTTCATGCATTAGCATGGGCTTACGAAGCCGGCCTGGCTTTAAAACTTGATGCTTTTGACCGGTTGAGCCGGGAAACCCCTTTCATTTGTGATGTCCAGCCTAGCGGTAAATATCCCGTACACCACCTTCATTGGGCCGGTGGCATTCCGGCGGTTATGAAAGAAATATCTTCCCTGCTAAATTTAAACCAAATCACCGTCAGCGGGCAGAAACTCAAAGAAATAATAGAAAACACCGTTCCTGACAACAGGATAATTCGTAAGATTCACCATCCTTTAAGACCAGAGGGTGGCATAGCGGTCCTGCGAGGGAATTTGGCGCCGCAGGGTGCGGTTATTAAAACTTCTGCCGCTGCGGTGGATAAACACCGGGGACCAGCCAAGGTCTTTGAAACTGAAGAAGCCGCTTGTAAAGCAATAATTTCGGGAGATGTTAAACCCGGAGACGTGTTGATCATACGCGGTATGGGGCCAAAAGGAGGCCCCGGGCTGCCGTGCCTCTATGCCAGTTTGTGGCTGTTAAAAAGCAGAAAGCTAGATGATACTGTGGCCTTAATAACCGATGGGAGGCTGTCCGGGACCATACGGGGAATTGCAGTGGCCCATGTTGCACCTGAGTCTTACGAAGGGGGCCCGTTGGCGCTGGTTAGAAGGGGTGATATGGTTACTATTGATATTCCAGAACGCAAGCTCACATTGGAAATCAGGAGTGAGGAACTGGAAGAACGCCAAAAAGCCTGGGAAATGCCCCGGATGCGAAAGATTAAAGGGTTTATGTCTATTTACGTGCAGAATGTACAAACCACGGATCGAGGGGCTTATTTATCGGTAGATTAGCTGGTAATTTCGCCACGTCATCCCATTTACTTTTCCAAGGCAGCAGCGCTGGTCACTACTGATAGCTATATAGAAGCACCAGATTGGGAGAGTATTGGTGGAGCTGAGTACGTACTGGTGGTTACGGACAATGAGGTATACGTTGGTGTGGGAAGTGACCACGCCGATAGTGGGTTCTATACGTTTTGAAAGACAAGGGGGGTAAGCAATGAAAAATCAGATACGCCTTACTGTAAACGGCGATAGCTACGAGCTCTTGGTTGAAACCCATTTCAGTCTCCTGCGTGTCCTAAGGGAGCAGGTGGGACTGACAGGAACAAAAGAAGGGTGCGGTGCCGGAGAATGCGGCGCGTGTACCGTTTTATTAGATGGGAAACCGGTCAATTCATGTTTGGTACTTGCTGTTCAGGCAAATGAAAAAGATGTAGTGACTATAGAAGGGCTGGCTCATGAGGGAAAACTTCACCCCATCCAGGAAGCCTTTATTCAACACGGTGCAGTTCAGTGCGGATTTTGTTCTCCCGGAATGATATTGACTGCCAAGGCAATTTTAGATGCGAACCCTAATCCTTCCGAGGAAGAAATAAGGAGCGGTCTTGCCGGTAATTTATGTCGTTGTACAGGTTACACAAAAATTATTAAAGCCATTCGAGCTGTCGCAAAAGAAAGGAGGAGGACAGAGTGAGTGTATATGAAGTTGTGGGTAAATCGGTGACATTTGTGGATGCCAAAGAAAAAGTAACGGGTACGGCTCAATACACTACTGACCTGAAATTTCCAGGGATGCTTTATGGTAAAGTGCTACGCAGTTCCATTCCTCACGGGCGTATATTAAATATCGACGTTTCCCGTGCAAAGAAGTTACC
>CAZGXM010000107.1:0-4923 GCA_964529795.1 uncultured Thermoanaerobacteraceae bacterium | reverse complement strand
TGATATTTAAAATTGCGTTCAGGACAAATACTCCCCTGGGCAGGGGAAACCGCCCGGACTCCATCCAGAAATACGCTATAGAGACGGTAACTGCAATTCCCGTAAAAATGGCCAGGACAACCGAAAGCAATTCCCCGGTACTGGCGTACTGCCAGACACGGTTATAAAGTCCGAAAAAGTAGAAACAGGTAATCAAAACCACCGCAAAAACCGGTGCAAAGTGATAGAAAGCCTGGACGTACTGGACAGGAATCTGGGTATAACCGTCAAACCTTATCATCAAGGAAATATACAAGGCCGCGGTTATCAAACAGGCGTCTATTAACATCAAGGCACCTATGCGTTTGAACTTGCCCATAATAAACACCTCTGAACCATTGAATCAATTTATCTTCCTGGTAACACCCTGTCAATACAATCTATCACCCGCTGCTGGTCTTCTGCCGTCAAACTTGAACCGGACGGCAAACATAACCCGGTGGCAAACAATTTGTCGGAAACACTCATATTTACTTCGTGAGGATAGTAGTCAATTCCTGCAAAAACCGGCTGCAGGTGCAGCGGTTTCCATACCGGTCTGGACTCAATATTCCCTTCAGCCAGGGCATTCATAATATCCTGAGCCGTAACACCACATTTACCGGCATCCACCGTCAATACCGTCAGCCACCGGTTGCTGCGCCCGTAAGAGGCCTCAGGCATAAATTCAATCCCTTCCACATCACCAAAAGCCTCATAATACCGCTGAAAAACAGCCCGCCGGGCCTTTACCCTCTCATCCAATACCTTGAGTTGGCCCCTGCCAATCCCGGCCAGGATATTGCTCATACGGTAATTGTATCCTATTTCACTGTGCTGGTAGTGGGGCGCCGGGTCCCGGGCCTGGGTGGCCCAGAAACGAGCCTTTTCCAAAGCTTTAAGGTCATCAGAAACCAGCATGCCCCCGCCGGAAGTGGTAATAATTTTGTTTCCGTTAAAGGAATAAATACCGAACTTACCAAAGGTACCGCTGGCCTTCCCCTTGTAAGTGGCACCCAGGGATTCGGCAGCATCCTCGATCACCGGCACTTCATAACGGTCACAAATATCAAGCAAAGAGTCCATATCGGCACTCTGCCCATAAAGATTCACTATTATAACGGCTTTGGGAAGCCTGTCCTTTTTTGCAGCATCAATAAAGGCCCTCTCCAGTGCTGCCGGCGACATATTCCACGATTCGGGCTCGGAATCAATAAAAACAGGAGTTGCCCCTTCATATACAATCGGGTTTGCACTGGCGGCAAAGGTGAGTGATGAACAGAAAACACAGTCACCATGTCCCACGCCCACAAGCTTTAACGCCAGGTGAATTGCCGCAGTACCCGAACTCAAAGCTGCTGCCCCTTTAATTCCCACATGCTCAGCCAGTTCTTTCTCAAAAGCATCCACATTGGGCCCAAGAGGCGCAATCCAGTTGGTATCAAAGGCTTCCTGAATATATTCCTGCTCTAACCCGCTCATGTGCGGCGGTGAAAGATAAATACGCTCTTTTCCCTGAGTCATACGGTCTCCACTCCCAGCAATCACTTAAGAACTACGATTATGAAACTTTATTGGCTTCGCCGGCACACCCACTGCCGTACAGTGTTCGGGCAACGACTTGGTCACAACGGCACCTGCACCAACGATCGTATAAGCTCCTATTTCAACACCAGGAATAATTGCGGCACCTGTGCCGATATCCACTCCTTCATGTAAAATTACACTGCCAGATACATTTACTCCTGGTAGTACAGTACTATAATCTTTAATCACTGCATCGTGCCCTATTGTACTGGAAATATTTATAATAACGTGCCTACCAATATTTACATTAGTTGTAATCACATTCCCCGCACATATGATTGAACCTTCACCAATTCTATTTTCATCGCCTAAAACAACTGAAGGATGAATTAATGTAGCAAATTTTACGGTAGAGTTTAGTTCTTGAACTCTTTCAACCAACAGTCTTTTAGTTTTCGGATTACCAACGGCACATACAACATGTATATGATTAAAGTCAATTTGATTTATCATACTTAACGGACCAACAACCGGAAACCCATTCCTTAAATGTCCTTGAACGTCTAGATTATCATCAAAGTACCCGATAATTTCCCATGTTTTTTTTTCTTTATTAATATCTTTTATTAATTGAATAACTTCCCTACCAAATCCACCCGCACCAATAACAGCTATTTTTTTCACAATACCGCTCCCCACATAAAAAGTTTAGTTAAAAACTTTTATTTGAACCTTTAAACTCCGGCATAGTTACATGTCCTTCCCTGTTAATTCCCTCCGAACGTATCACCTTTAAAAAAGTTAGCCATAATATTTTCAGGTCAAGCCAAAATGACTGGTTATCGACATACCAAACATCCAGTTTGAACTTTTCTTCCCAAGTCAGGGCGTTCCGCCCATTCACCTGCGCCCACCCGGTAATCCCCGGCCTGACTTCATGCCGCCGGGCCTGCTCCTTGGTATACCTGGGAAGATATTCCATTAAAAGCGGCCTTGGCCCCACCAAACTCAAATCACCTTTTACAACATTAAACAGCTGCGGCAGTTCATCCAAACTGAATTTGCGCAGGAATTTTCCAAAGGGAGTCAGTCTCATTTCATCAGGCAGCAAGTTGCCATTAACATCCCTTTCATTAGTCATAGTGCGGAACTTATAGATATAAAACGGTTTACCATAAAGCCCCGGCCGCTGTTGCTTGAAAAGCACAGGCTTTCCCAGTTTATAACGAACAAGCACGGCCGTTAAAGCAATAACAGGTAAAAGGATAATTATTAGAATTGCACTGATTGTTAGGTCAAACAGACGCTTTAATATCATGATAATTTCCACCTGGCAGTCAAATTGCTAAGCTTCATTGACCAAACCCGTCAAAATTTTTTCATACTCTTCGCTAAGCACATATCTAGAAAAATGCTTTTTAACGTATTGGTAACCATTTTCGCCTAATTTATCTAGTAGATGCCTATTATTGTATAAATGTAAAACTGCTTCCTTAAACTGATCGACATTTTCAGGTTCCACATAAATACCCGCCTGAGCTTTTTCCACCAATTCCCTGGCCACCCCGTCTATAGCAAGTATTATGGGCTTGGCAGAGGACATGTAATCGAACACTTTATTGGGGTATACCGTCTTAAAAGTATCCACTTTTTTTAACACGGCTGTACAGACATCCGCAGCGTTACAAAAGTCAACAACCTTTTCTTTCGGTTGAGATTCTACAAAAATAACATTATCCAACCCACGACCGGCCGCTTCTTTTACAAGCATTTCCTTTTGCATGCCGTCGCCTATCAACATAAAAACAATATCATGATATTCTTTTAATTTTTCGGCCACTTGGATTATCGTAATCAAGTTGTTGGCAACTCCGTGAGCGCCAATATACATTATAACAAACTTGTCTTTTAGATTATACTTTTCTCTGACCCAGTTGTTTTTCACACCCGGATGAAATATATCCAAATCCGCCCCGTTTGGTATCATGGTAATTTTACCCGGGGAAACACTTTTCTTCTTAATTAAAGTTTCCCTGAATGCCGGTGTGAGAACATTGATAAGCTTTGCGGTTTTATAAATAAAACCCTCCAATATATATGCCAGTTTTATAACATATTTGTTGGTCAAAACACCAGTATCAACAGCTGATTCCGGCCACAAGTCCCTTACTTCAAACACATAGGGAATACGTTTCAACCTGCTGAGAATATACCCGGAAACACCTACAAATAAAGGCGGGGAAGTAACTAGTATCAAGTCCTGCTTGCCTGATAACAACCCCGCCCACGTGGCTGATACCATAAATGACAGGTATCCCCACAAACGCCCCACAAAATTTACGTTATAACCGCTGTAAACATAAGTCCTGTAAACTGTTACGTTATCACTTTCAACCTCTTTAACAACCCATTTCCCCTTGTATTTATCCTCTTTTTTTCCGGTAGCATAATGGACAGTACCGGCAATAACGGTAATCTGGTGTCCCTTGTTAGACCAGTATTTGACAAACTGGTTAAAACGAGAGCCGCCAGGGTCATTTTTCCCCAAATAATACTGGTGGATGATTAGTAATCTCAACGCAATTCACCTTTTCACTCACTCTTCTTGACTTGCTGCAACCTCATCTACTACTGGCTCTACATTCATTTTGCGGCCTTCACCAATCAGCTTGGCAGCAAAGCCTGCTTCCTTCCATTCATTAAGGTCAACACACTTCTTAGTGTCAAGTATGAACTTTTTCTTCATCAATTTGCCGATTGTTTTGGGGTTCAAATACTTGAATTCGCTATGGTCGGTCAGAATCAATACAGCTTCACTATTAACCAGAGATTCTTCCAAACCGGATAAATCAAACCGCGTATCCTTCACGTGGGGGTCAAAAATGCGCACCTCAATACCCTGTTCCCGCAGAAGGTTTATTATATGCAGCGCGGGACTTTCCCGTACATCGTCAATATTACCCTTATATGTGATGCCAAACACCGTAACTACGGAAACTTCGCCTGCTTCACGCTTCAATGTATCAACAACAAATTGGGGCATTTCACAGTTGGTCTCCCTTGCTAACGCAATCAATTTGGCAAGCTCGGGCTGCTTGTCCACAATAAAGTAAGGATCAACCGCGAGGCAGTGCCCCCCTACTCCGGGACCAGGCAAGTGAATATTAACCCGCGGGTGTTTATTTGCCAGTTCAATTACCTCCCAGGTATTTATACCCAGTTCATAGCAGATTTTTGCCAACTCGTTAGCCAAAGCAATATTGGTGTCCCTAAAGGTGTTTTCCATTAGTTTGGTCATTTCAGCGGTTGTCGCGTCAGTAGTGAAGATGGTGCCTTCCACAAAAGAACCATACAGTTTTTTGGTTAATCTACTGGATT
>CAZGXM010000106.1:0-4940 GCA_964529795.1 uncultured Thermoanaerobacteraceae bacterium | reverse complement strand
TTAAAGCAGCGCTTGCTGCCGATTTGGACGTTACTGTACAACAAGTACTACATTGACGAGGTTTATCAATGGTTCTTTGATAACATTGTGCTTAATATTGCTGCCGCTTTTAAATGGCATGACCGTAAGGTTGTGGATGGTATCGCAGACGGATTTTCCAGCCTTGTTCGGGCCACCGGTGCACGGCTGCGCTTCGTACAAACCGGTAGCCTGCAAAATTATGCTTTGGTAATTTTTGCAGCCGTTGTTTTGATTGTACTGTGGATGGCCGTGCCGGCGTTGGGAGGGATATAACATGTTTCCAATCTTAACAGCTATAGTCTTGGCGCCGATATTTGGAGCTTCGATTATTCTCTTTATCCCGGAAAAGGAAGACTTAACTATCAAAATCACGGCTGCTATTGCCACTTTTGTTTCCCTGGCGCTGTCCATCTATGCGTTCTTGACTTATGATCAATCGGTGGGCGGCATGCAGTTTACCCAGGATATCCCGTGGATTGAAAGCTTTGGCATAAACTATTCGGTTGGTGTGGATGGTATAAGTTTACCTCTGGTTCTACTGACTGCAATTGTAATTTTTACTGGGGTATTTGCTTCCTGGGGTATGCATAGCCGGGTTAAGGAGTTTTTTATCTTTCTGTTGACCCTTGTTACGGGTGTATTCGGCGTATTTGTTTCGCGAGACATGTTTTTCTTCTACCTTTTCTTCGAAGTAGCGGTAATTCCCATGTATATCCTGATTGGCGTATGGGGAAGTACCCGCAAGGAATATGCCGCCATGAAGTTGACGCTGTACTTGCTGGTTGGTAGTGCCTTTGCGCTGATTGGTATTATCGCTACATTCCTGTACGCGGCACAGCCGGAACACTTGGGCGTGCGTACATTTGACATTTTACAGTTAGCAACGGTAAATTATGATATTGGTTTCCAAAAGTTCATATTCTTCCTGTTTATGATTGGTTTTGGTTTCTTGGTGCCAATGTGGCCGCTGCATACCTGGTCTCCCGACGGCCATGTGGCAGCGCCCACCGCAGTGAGTATGCTCCATGCCGGGGTTTTGATGAAATTGGGCGGCTACGGGTTAATTCGTCTTGGCCTTTTCTATTTTCCCGAGGGGGTACAGTACTGGGTACCGTTAATTGTGGTATTGTGTATTGTGAACGTGGTCTACGGTGCCATGGTGGCTATGCAGCAGAAAGACCTCAAATTTGTTGTCGGTTACTCCAGTGTCAGCCACATGGGTTACGTATTATTGGGGATTGCTTCCCTCAACATTATGAGTATTGACGGCGCAGTGACCCAGATGTTTGCTCACGGCATCATGACGGCATTATTCTTCGCCCTGGTGGGTAACATCTATCACAAGGCTCATACCCGGATGATTGCCGAGTTTGGCGGTCTGGCCCGTCAAATGCCCAGGGTGGCTGCCGGCTTTGTGATTGGTGGTCTGGCATCACTGGGCCTGCCGGGATTAAATAACTTTGTTGCAGAATTCTTGATTTTTGTCGGGTCATTTTCTGTAGACAAGGTTCTCTTTGGTTGGCTTCACTTCCGGGTATTGTCTATCCTGGCCATTTTAGGTGTTGTTATCACCGCTGTTTACGTGCTGCGGGTGGTTCAATTCGTTTTCTTCGGCCCGCGCAATACCAAGTGGGATCACCTGGAAGATGCAAAGGGTATTGAAATGGTTCCTTTTGTAATTCTGATTGGCACACTGCTGCTGTTTGGTTTATTCCCGCAACCGCTGGTTGGTCTGATTAACAGCGGGGTTGCACCGCTGGCAGCCAAACTCAGTGCCGCTGCCAAGGTAGGGGGGATATTCTAATGAGCATTTCATTGTTGAGTATTGAAATTCTAACTACCATACTGGCGATTGGATTGTTAATCATCGGCTTGCTGGTTCCCAAAGGGCAGTGGCGCGGTATTGGTTACCTCACCACCGCCGGGCTCCTGGGAATTTTGGCTACTACCTTGACGTTTTCGGGTGTTGACGACACATTATTCAGCGGAATGTATGTGATTGACCCGCTGGGCACTTTTTTTAAGCAGCTGTTCCTGCTGGCGGCAATTTTGGTCAGCGTTGCTTCCTTTGACTATATCAAGCGTCTCGGTTATAACCAGGGCGAGTTTTTCAGCCTACTGCTGTTTGCCACTCTGGGCATGATGGTGCTGGTATCTGCCGGGGACCTGATTTCCCTGTACGTGGGCCTGGAGTTAATGACCATTACCTTTATCATCTTGACAGCCTACCGGAAGAAGGATGCCAAGGCTTCCGAGGCCGGGATTAAATACGTAATCCTGGGCGCCATGTCTTCAGCCGTATTGCTTTACGGTTTAAGTTTAATCTACGGTGCCACCGGGACAACTGTTTTCACGGAAATTGCTGCGGCGCTGGAAAATGGCGTCCAGCCTTTAATGGTGCTGGGAACAATCTTTGTATTAGCGGGTTTTGCCTTTAAGATATCCGCGGTACCGTTTCACATGTGGTCACCGGATATTTACGAAGGTGCACCTACACCTGTGACAGCGTTTTTGGCAGTAGCTTCAAAGGCAGCCGGTTTTGCAGCCTTGATTCGTATACTGATAATTGCCCTGCCGGCGCTGGCCTCGGATATCTGGTTGGTGATAATAATAGTGCTGGCTTCACTGACTGTATTGTTTGGTAACTTTGTGGCTATTCCCCAGACCAATATCAAGCGTCTGCTTGCTTATTCCAGTATTGCTCAAGCCGGGTACCTGATGTTTGGTTTGGTTGCATTTTCCGCCCTGGGTATTGCAGCGATATTATTCCACTCTCTCCTGTATGTTTTTGCCAATATGGGCGCCTTTATTGTGGCCATAGCTTTTTATAACAGTACTGGTAGTGACGAAATCAAGGACTACACCGGCCTGGCCCAGCGTTCGCCGTTGATGGCGGCAGTAATGCTGTTGTCGATGCTGTCTTTGGCCGGCATTCCGCCGTTGGCGGGTTTTGTCAGTAAGTTCTATCTCTTTACTTCCATAATTGATAAAGGGTACTTCTGGTTGGCCTTTGTGGGTATCGGTATGAGTATGGTTTCCGTATATTATTACCTGATAGTGGTGAAGGTGATGTACCTGGGTGAACCGCCGGAGGATGCCGAGCCTATCAAGCTTCCGGTGAGCATTCAGGCGGTACTGTTTGTTACTATGATTGTCATTGTGTTGTTTGGGATTTATCCCCAGCCGCTTACAAATGTTGCCTTGAGCGTCGCCCAGGCATTTTTCCCGTTTTAAATTCGGTTGCAAGCAGGAGATTTTCATATCTCCTGCCTTTTTTATCTTTCTTGATTGGGATGGTCTGAATGGGAGAAAGGTTTAAGCTGGGTAAATTGGGCGAGAATGCAGCGGTCCGATATCTCAAACAAAATGGCTACCAGGTAATTGAACGAAATTACCGCTGTAAATACGGCGAGATTGACATAATCGCCAAAGACGGGGATAGCCTGGTGTTTGTGGAAGTAAAAAGCCGTACTTCCAGCCGCTACGGCACGCCGTATGAAAGCGTTGACTGGCGGAAACAAAGGAAAATACGCCGCTTGGCGGCTATTTACCTGCAGTCCCGGGGTCGCTACATGGGGCAGTGCCGCTTTGATGTGGTGGGGGTGCAACTGACCATTACCGGGGAAGTTGTCGATGTCAGTATAATCAAAAATGCTTTTTGACTAAAAACTCCTCTCTGTTTGCAGAGAAAAGCAGCGAGGGGTTTTTTATTTACGTAGGTTTGAGTAAAGTTACTCGCCCAGCGGGTTGATTACCAGACCGGCGATTAATTTAGGATAAAAGTAAGTGGATTTCTGAGGCATTTTGTCTCCCGCGGAGGCAACAGCAGTTACCTGTTCTAGTTTTGTCGGTTTCATCAGCACGGACAATTGATAGCTGCCAGTGTTAACATTTTCCAACGCCTCCCCGGCGTCCCGGGTATAAGCGATATAGTTACCTGATGCCATTGCCGCACTGCCTATTCCCAGGATATTGTCCAGAACAAGACTGTGCAAAATGGAAACATCCAGTTTGCGCCAGTGAACGCTCTTGTGCTGCCCGTGCAGTGTTTCCGGTTTACAGCCGGATGTTAAACTCAAAAGGAAAGCTTTGTCTTTACCGGCGTAAATCACGAAAGCGGTACGGCCAACGCTGTTTAATTTACTTACAATGTTTGGCACGGTGGCTTCGATTTCCGCGACGGAAAAATACTTTTCACATTCTTCCAACAAGGCCTGAAGGTTAATCGGGGGCAAATTCTTTAGCATCCGGTGAGTGGGCAAGATAATCAGCCCTTCATCATAAAGGTTAACCAGGGTAACCATTACATGGTCATACCCCGGTTTCCCCGCTGCACGCATTTCTTTTGCATGACTGAGTGCGGTTTCATAGCGGTGATGGCCGTCAGCTATGTATACGGTTTTTCCCGAAAGTTTTTTTTGCACCTTGCTGATAAGTTTCCGGTCATTGATAACCCAGAGGCGGTGTGCAATCCCCAGGTCGTCGGTGACGCTGCAGTCTGCTTCTTTGGACTGGCAGGCTTTCAGCAGCAGGTTTTGGGATTCCCTTTCCGGTTCATCGTAAAGACCGAAAATGGAACTGAAGTTGGCCTGGCACGCTTTCATTAAAAGTTTCCGGTCCTTTTTAGCTTTCGGAAGAGTTTCTTCATGAGGCAGCACTGCTCCCGGTGCATATTCCACACATTTTAGCCCGGCGATAAAACCGGTGCGAACATATTTGGTGTCGTTAACGGTAAATTCCTGCCGGTAAAGGTAGAAAGAGGGTTGTTGATCTTGAATAAAGACTCCATTTTTACGCCAATTGTTAAAAGTTTCAGCAGCCCGGGTATACCGGTTACTGTTTTTTGTGTCATCCGGAAATGTCTTACCCAACCCCAGGGGAGAGATATTATAGTGTAGTATTACCTCCGAGACCGGCTA
>CAZGXM010000105.1:0-5145 GCA_964529795.1 uncultured Thermoanaerobacteraceae bacterium | reverse complement strand
AAATCAATATTTTCTTCCAACGGGGCAACTTTAGCGCCCGCGCTGCTGTCATGGTCGGCAATACCGGTATTGACAGGAACTTCATTCCTACTTAACAGTGATGACGCCAGTTTGAAACCACCGCTTACCGCCATAACGACAACCACCAATAATATGATACCGGCGATTATCCACAAACTCTTTTTCCTGTCCAGTACCAGATTGATCTTAGCCAAAATAAATCACCTACTTTCTTGGTAATACTGTCACCCGATAGGCCGGAATACCCATCAAAGTCTGTACAGCCCTGCTCAACATTGCCTTTAAATAGGGGTCAGCGGCCCCTTCCGCAACCACCAGCACTCCCTGCACCTCCGGCTTTGTTTCTTTCACCACAACAGGCGCACCACCAGCGGCAGACTGGTTGGCCATTACCATTTGACTTTGCTCATTGACTTCTGTCGTCACCCGGGTACCGCCTCCCTGGTCCTGTTCCTCAATAGTTCTTTTGCTGGTATTCAGGTTTACCGCATAGTTATACTCCGGGCCGGCAGCCAAAAATAAAGTCACTGAAACCTCGCCGGCGCCTTTGATTTGAGTAAGCACCTCCTCCAATCTCTGCTCCATCAATTTTTCCATGCGGGCCATATCCGACGATACGGTAATGGTTTGGGAGGATACTTTGTCCGGATTTTTTCCCTCCTTTACCACTGGGCGCTCCGTTTTAACCAGGGAATTTAAGGACATAAACACTATCCCTGCAACCAGAGCCGCGACCAGCATAAGCAGTTTATTTTTCCCCAGTTTCTCTTTCACCAGCATCACCTCCCGCAGCATTCTCAGTTAGCAATGTAACCATCACTTTATCCGGTTCCAACCCGTAAAAATCACAAACCACTTCCCTGACCCGTTTTTTTACGGCCGCCCGCTCTTTTATACTTCGCATTACCGGTTCGTTCTGGCTCGCCTCTCCAGCGGGGTAGGCTTCGATTTCCACCCGCACCGGGTTCACCAGGGTTTCGTTTTGCCTGATTTCACCAGGCCCTACCGTCACTACCAAAACAACCTGGCGGATTGCACCATAATATGCCTTTTCCCGGCTTTCTACCTGTACATCCACTTGCACCTCCTTTACCCCGGGTACTAATTTCACCAGGGAAACTATCTGCCGTTCCACGCGCTGTTTATACTCGTGCCAGGCAGCATTTTTGGTAACGCGGGCAATTTCTTCCCCCTGGCGGAAGATACTCTCCAACTTTTCCTGCCGGTTTGGCTGATACTGCCAGGCGGTCATCTCAAATGTTTGCGCCCGGTCAAGAAAATTCATTACCGGGTTGAAAATGGAAATAAGGATAAACAAGCCGGTAATCAGTTTCAAGTAACGGTCCATTTGGTTTCCCGGCAGCAGCAGGTCAATAAATGATGCTATCAATACAACCAAAGACACATTACGTACCAGGTCCCGCAATACATCCACACAAGACACCTACCTCAGCATCACAGTCACATTGCCAAACCCGACGATAAACGCAACGGCGATAAAAAACGTCATTCCCACCGCTGCCACCGCGCCAAACACCATCAACAGCATGTTTCCCATGCTTTCCAGCGCCTTGGCAATTTTGTCATCACCGAAGGGTTGGGCCAAAGCAGCCACCAGGCGGTAAATTACCACCAGGGACAGAATTTTTATCATGGGATAAACCGCCAGAGCAACAATCAACAATAAACCCATGATTCCCACAGCATTTTTCAGTAACAGGGATGTACCTACCAAAGCCTCGGCAGCATCAGCGATCATGCCGCCCACCACCGGCAAAAAAGCCCCGGCCGCGAATTTGGCGGTTCTTAAAGTGACACTGTCCGCCACCGCGCCGGCAATGCCCTGAATGGCCATCAAACCTGTAAATGCGGTAAGTAATACCCCTATGAGACTTTTACAAATGTCTTTAAACAAACCGGCCAAACTGTCAACTTTAAACCGTTCGGAAACCTGGCTTACCAGTGTCAGGACCGCGGCAAATAAAATTAACGGCAACACCAAATTATTCATGACAGTACTGATTACACCCACGGCTACCAGCACCAGGGGATGAATGACGGATGCGGATATAAGCCCGCCCATGGCTGCCAAAAGGCTTAATAGCACCGGCAATATGGCGTGCACAAAGTTTACCATCTGTTGGATTGCTTCCCGGGCAGTACCGATGGCAGTGGTAAAAGAAGTCAGCGCCAGAGTAACCAGGACCAAGTAGGCAACAGTATATGCCGCCTTGCCCGTACCCCCGGTGCCAAAAGCATCCTGGATGTTGTTTAACACAGCACAAAGCAGTGCCAGCACCAGTAACTGCCCCAGCAGGTAAGAGTGGGCAATAAATTCACTGAACAGGTACCTGAGCAGGCCGGATAAAAATTTGCCAAAATCCAGGTCCAGCTTGCCATTTCGCATATCACGGACTAACTGCCGCACACTGAGTTGGGGTAAAAACCGCTGCATTTCCCCGTCCACCTGGTTGACAAACTGTTGAATTTCCTCCAGGTTTAACTTGTCTATTTGTTCTTCCAGCACCTGGTCAACGGTAGCTTCAGCAGTTGCCGGAGAAGAAAATAAAAAAGTCAGGATGACGCTGAAGCAAATTATTCTTTTCCACATCAGACCAACCACCTTAAGAAAGCAGTTTGATAACCGTTTCCACAATGGCGGCAAGAATGGGTAAGGCCAGCACCAGCACCAGCAGTTTTCCGGCAAACTCCACTTTATGTGCCACCGCACTCTCGCCGGCATCACGACAAACCCGGGCGCCAAATTCGGTAATGTAGGCAATACCGCTAACCTTGAGAATGGTACCCAGGTAGAACTGGTTGATATTGGCCCGCATGGCCAGTTCCTTTACTATGTCCAGTATATTGGCTATCTTGCTCATCAACAGCAGGAAAATTACCGCGCCAAAGGCTACCCTGATTAATGCCCCCAGGTGCGCCCCGTCCAGCTGTTTAACCAACACTATTATTACTGCCGTTATCAGCCCAAAGCCGACCACTTGGAATATTTCCATCCGGACACCTCTAGTAAAGTTGAAATACCGATTTGACCTCACGGAATAAGTCGGTAATTATCGGCAGCACCCACAACACGGCGACAGCAAGGCCTACCAGCAGGGTTAAATACGCTATTTCATCCCGCTCCGACTGTTTTAAATACTTGAAAAGAATAGAAACCACGATCCCTAAAGCTGCCAACTGAAAAATTAAATTTACATCCGCCATTGATTCTCCTCCCTTGTCTAAACAAATACCAGCACCACGGCAAGCCCGACCAGAACCCCCATGGTTTTATATAAACGCTCGTATTTGAGTCGTTCTTCCGCGGCTTCCCGTTCCTGAAACATCAACTGCTGCTGGGCCAACTGCAAATTTTTCAGCTGCTCCTCCCTACCGCCGGAACCCATGGTACTGCCAAACCGCTGTAAGATTTCAAAGTCTGCCCGGGTAAGATCCAACCGCGGTCTTACCACCTTTAACGCCTCCTGCCAGGCCTCACCGGCAGTGTGACCATTCCCGGAAGCAAGCCCCGCCTCCGCTTCCGAAAAAACTGTTGCTGCCGGTGGGATGGCCAGGTTCTCTAAACGGGAAAGGACTTCAAGCATCGGAGTTGCAGTGAAACCTATCTCCGACTGCATAAGCTGTAGAGCCGAGATAAACTGCCGGAGTTGTTCCACCCGCCGGGCATACTTGTTCCCGAAGGAAAACCCGGCCAGCGAGCAGCTGCCTAAAACCAAAAATGCCCCCAGTATTTTAAACATTACCGGCCACCCCCCCCGGCAAGCCGCAAGGGGCTTCCATCCAGCTTTTTCCCGTTGCCGTCCAGGACCTGCTCCACCGTGCCCACACCCAAACTGCGGCTTAAAATTATGTAACGGTCAAAGAGCTGCTGGCTGATTAACGGCGCTAGCTGCGGCCGCATCCTGATTTCCGCCAAATTACTGCCGTGGACGGTGGTGATTACTTTCACACCGGCATTGCGCATTTCCATTACCGCCGCCGCATCCTCCTGCCTGCCGATTTCGTCGGTAGCTACAACCTGCGGTGACATGGAACGCACCAGCAGTATCATTCCCTGGGCCTTGGGACAGCGGTCCAACACGTCCACCCGGGGACCCAGGTTGAGCTGGGGTACTCCCCGGTAACAACCGGCAATTTCCGAACGTTCGTCCACCACCCCCACCTGCACACCTCCGGGCCCGCTGCTGAGATGACGGATTATATCGCGCAGCAAGGTAGTTTTCCCACATTGGGGCGGCGAAACAATTAAGGTATTGTGGGGCAAAACTGTATCATTGGTGAGCAAATAAGGTAAAAGCGGCCCGGCACAACCGGTCACCTGCCGGGCCAGGCGGATATTCACCGCAGAAATATGCGTGATGGTCTTTAGCTGCCCCCGTTCCAGCACGGCCTGGCCGGCAAAGCCCAGGCGGTGTCCGCCGGGAATAGTGATAAATCCACTGCGCAGTTCCTCCTCCAAACTGTAAAGAGCTCCACCGCTCACCTGGTTGATTAACACCTGGATATCCCGTTTTTGACAAATGTACCCCTGCATTTCCCTATCACTCACTCCCTGCTCACCCAGAAACCATTCTCCGGCATGAGTGCGCAGCACCACCGGCCGTTCCACACGCAGGCGTATCTCCTCAAGCCGGGATTGAATTTGCCCCGGGACACTGCGGAGATATTCCTTTAGCGGTAAGCCGAAGAGGGAAATTATCCTTTCCGGTATTCCACCACCGGTAACACTACCGGCCTTTTCCCTAAAACTGACCCCGCGTTTCGCCAAATCCTTGCCCCTCCTTCCCAAACTGCCGTTTCCATATATAGATATTATGGTCTGTCCAACTTTATGCTAGATATAAACAAACTCCCGAAAAAGAATAGCTCCCAGGATATTGATATAAAAAGAAAGGTTCTGCACTCAGTCAGAACCCTCTAATCTTTGAAATTATTAAAGCGGAAAGCCAGGTGCCTGGTACTCCCTTGTTTCGACAAATAATGTCGAATTTTAGCAGTACCAGGCACCAATAATCCAGTAAATTCACGAGATATTAAGAAGGGAAAACAACTCTTTTGCCTTTGCCCTACTGATCAAGGCAGAGTTAGATAAATCGTGGAACT
>CAZGXM010000104.1:0-5202 GCA_964529795.1 uncultured Thermoanaerobacteraceae bacterium | reverse complement strand
ATGCTGTCACAAGGGAAACTTTAAAGAAAGCAATTGAAGACAATTGTATTGAAAAATGTCTGAGAAAGGTTAAGGTTCAACAAGGGGACGTGCTTTACATACCGGCAGGCATGGTCCATGCCCTCTGCGGCGGGGTAACCGTGGCGGAAATCCAACAGAACTGTGACCTTACCTACCGGCTTTACGACTACAACCGGCTCGGGCAAAGCGGCAAGCCCAGGGAACTTCACATCGAAAAAGCTTTGGAGGTAATTGATTTCCAGCCAAGGGTAACAAAAAAAATAAAAGGCCTCAAGCAAGAAATACCTGGCGGTGAAAGGACCTTTTCGTTTTTAAGTCCGTATTTTGCGGTAGAAATACTCTCAGTAAGGACTATGGTGGAGAAATGCACAGACGGGTCTAAATTTTACATCTACCTGGTAGTTGAGGGCACGGGTTATCTTCACTACAGCCAGAATCATAAAATTAGAATGAAAACCGGGGATACCATCTTGATCCCTGCAAAGCTGGGAAGTTATTGTTTTGAGGGCCCATTAAAACTGTTAAAGACGTACATACCCTTTGTTACCCCGGATTTTATCGAACCTTTTATGGATATAGATACAAAACAAACAGGAATTGAGTCGTTGCTAAAGCATTTCAGCTAGTCACCACTTTATCATTATTATCGGTTTTGAGCTGTACAACCTAATTTCCTCAATATAAATTTACCATCTGTCGTTTTAATTATCAAGGTCAGAGGCAAATTCTTCTAGGCCAGACCCACTGATTTTTCCCGGTACTTCCGCTCAACAAACTCCTTGATTGACTTTTTAAAAATACTGACATCAAACTGCCGGGCATGGTCTCTAATTGCATCTTTATCAAACGGCTCCATACTCTCAAATCTCTTCACCCCGTCAACGAGACTTTCCTCACTTTGTTCAGCAAAGAAAAGCCCGGTTTTTCCGTCAATGACAGTTTCCAGGGCGCCGCCTTTGCCATAGGCAATAACCGGTCGCCCGCAGGACTGTGCCTCCAGGGGAGTGATACCGAAGTCCTCTTCGCCGGGAAATATCAAAGCGCGACAGGAAGCCAGATACCGTCTCGTCTCCTCATCATTTAGCCGCCCCATGAATATGACGTTATCTCTCGCCACAGCCTGCAACTTTTTCCGTCCCGGACCGTCTCCAATGATGACTAACTTTTTATTTAACTTGTTAAAAGCCTTAACCGCCAAATCTATCCTTTTGTAAGGAACCAATCTTGAGACAACCAAATAATAATCTTCAATTTGACTTACTGGTTTAAATAGTTGCGTATCCACCGGGGGATAAATTACTTGTGAAGTACGCCGGTAATGCTTCTCTATTCTTTTTGCCACGTTATTTGAATTGGCAATAAAATAATCCACCCTCTCCGCCGTCAACCGGTCCCAGATACGGATGTAATTCATAAAAAACGGTATTAGCAACCGCTGTATTGCTCCGGCTTCCCTTAAATATTGATGGTAAAAATCCCAAGCATAACGCATCGGTGTATTACAATAGCAAATATGAAGTGTATCTGAAGTGGTAATTACCCCTTTGGCCACGGATGTACTGCTGCTCAATACCACATCAAATTCCCGCAGGTCAAACTGCTCCACGGCAATCGGGAAAAACGGCAGGTACTTACGGTAATATTTCCTGGCCCCCGGCAGCTTTTGAATAAAGGAAGTATCTATCTCCATTTCCCCAAAAGCAGGGTCCACATTACCCGCATCATATACCAGGGTGTAAATCGGCGCGTCGGGAAAAACTTCTTTAAACAGCAGTATAAGCTTTTCCGCACCGCCCATATTTGTAAGCCAATCGTGAACAATCGCCAGGCGCAAGAAGCTCCCCTCCCAGTCAAACTTTTGATCACTTACGGCATACCTGGTCCACAAAATCCATAAACTTTGCTTTAAAAATAGCTGTATCAAATTCTTCCGCTCTTTGACGGCATTTAACAGGACCGAAGTTCATTTTATCAAACCTTAAAACCGCCTCTTTCAAGGAAGCAGCAGTGGCTTCCTTAAAAAACAACCCGGTCACACCGTCCACCACAGTTTCCAGAGCCCCGCCCCGGCCATAGGCTATTACCGGCTTGCCGCTGGCCATGGCTTCCACGGGAGTAATCCCGAAATCATCCTCACCAGGGAAAATAAACGCGCGGCACCTGGCATAGTATTCTTTTACAACTCCCTCGGGTTGAAAACCTAGAAATGTCACATTGCTCCCAGCCATCCGTTCCAATCGTTTCCGGTCATATCCCTCGCCAATTATCACCAGTGGCAGACCCAATTCATTAAATACCTCCACCGCCAGGTCTATCCTTTTATACGGTATCAACCGCGATACAATTAAAAAATACCCGTCATCTTCCTCGCTGACAGTAAATTCCTCAACATCAACCGGTGGGTAAATCACCTCCGCCTCCCTCCGGTAGTATTTTTCAATACGCCGGGCCACATGATAAGAATCACAAATCATGTGGTCAATCCGGTCAGTGGAAACCTGGTCCCATAAACGTAAGTAATTCATTATGAAAGGGAGCACCTTCCCGTAAATCCCCCTGCTCCTTATCCCACCCTGACCTGCATAGTCCTGGTACAATTCCCAGGCAAACCGCATAGGAGTATACATGTAACTGACATGAGTCGTACCGACCGGGGTCAAAATACCTTTGACAAATGCGCTGGAGGAACTAATCACCAAATCATAGTCACCAAAATCAAACTGCTCCAGGGCAACGGGAAATAACGGCATGTACTTTTTATAATGCCGCCTGTAAAATGGCAGCCTGGTGATAAATGAACTGCGGATATCCCTGCCGGGTAAGTACTTATTAACAAATTCCGCCCCGCTTGCCAAACAATAGATTGGCGCATCGGGAAACATCTCCGCCAGCACCAGCAGCACCTTCTCCGCCCCGCCGTATTGTAATAAGTAATCATGCACCAGGGCTACCTTCATAGCCGTATCCTCTCCCAAAATCACTTATAAAAGACTGCGATACACGTTCAAAGTCTCGTAGGCAGTCTTGTCCCAGGAAAATTGCTTCACTCTCTCCAAGCCTAGCTTTGACATCCTAACCCTTAACTCCTCGTCCTCCAAGACACGACCCAATTTTTCAGCCAGGTCCTCCTCCGAGTAAGGATCTACCATCAGGGCAGCGTTACCTGCTATTTCCGGCAGAGAAGAACCGCTGCTGCAAACCACCGGCACACCGCACTGCATTGCCTCTAAAACGGGCAAGCCAAAACCTTCATATAGAGATGGAAAACAGAACACCGTTGCCAAATTATACAATGCCGGTAAATCTTCCTGGTAAATATAGCCGGGAAAAATCACTTCTTCCTCCAGGCCCAATTCCCCCACGGTTTGAAATATCTGCTCACACTTCCAGCCTTTCCCCCCGGCAAGCACCAGCTTTTCCGGAAAACCAATAACTTTCTTGACCTTGGCAAAGGCTTTAATCAACGAGGGTAAATTTTTCCTGGGCTCAAGAGTTCCGAGGTAAAGAATGAATCTTTGCGGTAAATTATAACGTTCTCGTACTTTTTCCAATGCTTGCCCTCGCAGGGGACGAAAATCGTCATCCGCTGCAAGATAAATCACCCTAATTTTACCTTCCTTCACATTTAGCAACTCGCATACGTCACTTTTCGTAGCCATCGAATCAACAATAATTCTGTCAGCCTGTTTTACCGTGGGCAGCAGCCACTTTTTATGATGCCTGTAGATACTATCATCTGCGAGCTCCGGAAAACGTAAAAATGCCAGGTCATGAATAGTAACCACCAACTTCCCGTTTGTGGGAAGGTAAATAAAGTTCGTTGCATGAAAAATGTCTATTTTACCCAAAAACCGCTCTACCAGCAGGTTATATAACAAGTTGGGCTTCAACAGTCGGCGAATAGCGCCGTACGGGTAAAGTACATTTCTATATGGATACCCGTCCCAGTAGGAAGGCAGCTTAAACCCCAGCTTAGTTTTATTAAAAAACAGCAGCAGATCATCCTCTTCTGTTATTTGCTTCTGAAGTGCCTTAATTAAATAAAATGTATAAAAACCCACCCCAGTCATGCTTTTTAATGTGGGGTGGGCATCAATGGCTATGCGCATAGCTCTTACCCCCGGTTAATAAGCTCCTTCTCCCTTTATTACTACCGGAATGGTCTTGAGGAGTATCTTAATATCCAGTAGTAAATTCCAGTTTTCAATGTAATATACGTCCAGTTCCACCCATTTTTTAAAGGAAAGGTCACTGCGCCCGCTGACCTGCCACAGGCCGGTAATGCCCGGAATTATTTCCAAGCGTCGCCATTCCCAGTCCCCGTACTTCTTAACCTCTTCCGGCAGCGGCGGTCGCGGTCCCACTAAACTCATATCACCTTTCAATACATTGTACAACTGGGGCAGCTCGTCCAAGCTGTACTTGCGCAGGAATTTACCCACCCGGGTCCGCCGGGGATCATCCTTGATTTTAAACACCGGCCCGTCCTTCTCGTTTCTGACCAACAATTGCTCTTTCATCTCATCGGCATTGTGCACCAGGGAGCGAAACTTGTAAATATCAAACTCCCTGCCGTTTTTGCCCACCCGCTTGTGTTTATAAATAACTGGCCCAGGAGAGTCAAGTTTTATCAGTATGGCTATCAAAGCAAACATAGGACTAAGAACCAGAAGTCCAAAGAGTGAAAAAACAATATCAGTAAACCTCTTAACGTAAATCCAGTGTCCCTCAAGCGGAGTCTTCACCAGGCTAACATACGGTACTAATCCCATCTGCCCCACTGCCACGTTGGTTGTCACCAAGTCAAACATCTCGGGAATTATCTTAATTCCTATATCATACTTGCGGTACTTGTTAATTATATAGTTAACCAGTTTTTTATCGGACGAATTGGTTATAAGTATCTCGTCTATTCGATTATTACCCAAAATGGAATGCAAGTCGCCGATGCTGCCCAACACCGCCTGCCCGGCAGCAGCAACCTCACTACTTGTCTTCTCATCAATAAAACCTATAATTCTGTACCCTAAATCAGGATGGTCCGTCAGTTCCCTGGCCACCATCCGCCCCATCTCATCAGTACCCACCACCAACAAATTGACGGTGTATTCCCCTTTCCGCATCTGATTACGAAGGTACATCCGAAAAACTACCCGCCAGGCAAATACAAATATAATAGCC
>CAZGXM010000103.1:0-5241 GCA_964529795.1 uncultured Thermoanaerobacteraceae bacterium | reverse complement strand
ACTGTAAAATTTATATCCCAATGTACGGAACACCGTTCTATTCTTCCGACCGGCAGGAGGTGAAATAGTGGCTAATGAAATCTGGGTTTTATTAGAGTCAGATGCTGATGGGATTAAAGATGCTTCCGTGGAAGTATTGTCCGAGGCCGCAAAACTTTCCGGAGACTCGGGTAAGGAACTGGTTTTATTGCTAACGGGTGATGCCAAAGAAATTTTGTTCCAGGTACAGCTTTTTGGGGCAAGTAGGGTTTATCAGCTTGATTTGCATCGTGACGACTGTACCGCTGCAAAAAGTGTTGGCAGCCTTCTTGAGGAACTTATACATCAAAATAAGCCGGACGTGGTGCTGGCCTCGGAAACTGTTTGGCCCCATGAAGTACTGGCCGAGGTAGCTTCTTCTCTAAAACTCCCTTACCTGGCGAACTGTGTAAGCATTTCCTGGGACAGTGATGCCGGCCTCCAGTTTGACCAACACTGGTATAACGACCGGGTTTCCGCCATTTTGAAAGGACGGGGCAATTCTGTCTTGGCCGGCTTCAGAGTGGGTTTGTTCAATATAAAGCGCAATCCTGCAGGCCGGCAGCCTAAAATCATAATTGTTGATCGCAACAAACCGGAACCCGCAGTGGCGCAAATGCTTGAGTTTCTTAAGGCTGACCCCGGGACGGTGGATTTGACTGATGCAGAAATCATTGTCGCCGGCGGCCGCGGCATGGGTACTTCGGAGGATTTTCAAATGCTGTGGGAATTGGCGGATTTGTTGGGAGCAGCGGTAGGGGGGACGCGTGTGGCCCGGGATAACGGTTGGATTCCCCTGGAAAGGCAGATAGGCCAAACCGGTAAGGTGGTAGCTCCCAAACTAATAATGTCATGCGGTATTTCCGGCGCCATGCAGCACACTTTTGGGATGAAAGAGGCCAAAACCGTTATCGCTATTAACAAAGATAAAAATGCGCCTATTTTTAAACTGGCGGATGTTGGTATCGTGGGAGATGTGCAGGAAGTGATTCCCGCATTAATTCACAAATTATCCCGGGCTTCCGGCCAAGAGGAAGGTATGGTGAGAGCCTGACGAATTTCTTACCGTTGATCCGGAGGGGTTTTGCAATGGACACTATTGTTTTAATCAAACATGTGCCTGATAGAGTGGAACCGGTTGACGTTGATGAAAATTTTCAAATAGTTACAGGCGCCCTGGTATTTGATTTGGGAGAATATGACCTGATGGCTCTGGAAGAGGCCCTGCACTTGAAAGAACTGGGTGGCAGTAACGGTGAGGTTACGGTTATTACAGTTGCCCCCGAGCCGGGGGAAGACGGTCTCCGAAAAGCGCTTGAGATGGGGGCTGACCGGGCAGTCCGCATCTGGAATGAAAGTTTGGCGGATTATGACCAGTGGACCGTGGCCGCGGCGGTTTACAGCTTGGTAAATACACTGGCTTATGATTTGATACTTACCGGCTATAAAAGCGGGGTGGCGGCTACCGGTCTGGTAGGCACGTATTTAGCCGGTATATTGAACATTCCTTGTATTACAGGAGTGGTCGAAACTCAATTAAACCCGGGAAATGAAACCATCCAGGTAAAGCGTCACATCGGCAAGGGAGACAGGCTGCTGTTGGAAAGCCCGCTGCCGGCGGTGCTAGCTGTGGAAAAATCCCACGCCAGTCCACGCTACCCAACTATGGCAAACCGGCTAAAAGCTGCACAGGCGGATATACCCTTGTTCAACCCTTATGAAAACGAAGAAAATCGTCTCAATAGACCACCGGTACTTACAGAGCTGGTAAGAATTAGTAAAGCCAGGCTCAAGCCAAAAAAAATATTTACTCCGGACAGTAATCTTTCCGCTGCTGACCGGATGAAGATGATACTTTCCGGCGGAATGAGCAAGAAAAAAGGTCCGGTGGGAGAAAGGAGTAACGGCGAAACCGGTGCGCAGCAGATTATTGACCATTTAATGCAGATGGGACTGGTTAAACGTAAAAATTGAAGTTAAGGGGAGGGGAAGAATGAGCAATTTCAGGCATTTGTTTACGCCAATTCAGATAGGCAATTACAAGGTAAAAAACAGAATTTTGGCCACAGCGCACCTCACGCATATGGCATCAACCGATGGATTTCCCACTGAACGGCAAATCGCCTACCATGAAGAAAGGGCAAAAGGTGGTTTGGGGATGATGGTCACCGAGTCAATGGCTGTTGCCCCTAACTCGGCTCAATCTCAATATGTGGTCCACCTGTTTGACGACAAGGTTATTCCCATGCTGAGCGAATTGACAGCGCGGGTGAAAGCACACGGGACCGTGATTGTTGCCCAACTGCATCACATGGGGCGGGAAATGACTTCGGTGGATACGCGGCGGGCTATTGTGGCACCGTCACCCATTCCTGACCCTATCAAAAAAGAAGTGCCGCACGAGTTAACTACCGGCGAAGTAAAAGAAATGATTCGGATGTACGCTGAAGCTGCCGAGCGCTGTGTCAAAGCGGGTTTCGATGGCCTTGAAGTCCATTTGGCTCACGGCTACCTTATTCATGAATTTCTATCGCCGCTTTACAACCAACGTCAAGACGAATACGGGGGTTCATTTGCAAACAGGCTGCGGTTTGCGCAGGAGGCAATCAGGGCTGTGAAAGCTGTTGCTCCGGGGAAAATCGTTGGTATTCGCATTACCGGCGATGATATGGTTGACGGCGGCTTGAGCCAGGATGATTACCAAAAAATCTGTGTGGAGCTGGAAAAAGAGGGCCTTGACTATATTGGCCTCAGTATCGGTCATAACTTGAACTATCCCCCGGTTTTCCCGAATATGGATTTTCCCCTGGGCTTTGCCGCCTATCTAGCTTCGGGAGTAAAGCGGTTGGTAAAAATACCGGTCTATACTTCCCACAGAATCAATGACCCCCAGCTGGCAGAAAATATTCTCGCTGAAGGCCACGCCGATTTGGTGGGGATGACAAGAGCCACACTGGCTGACCCTGAAATGCCTAATAAGGCGAAGCAGGGGCGTATTGACGATATCTGTCCGTGCATTGCCTGCCTGCAGGGATGCTTTCAGCGCCTGCGCTACAGGGCGCCGATCTCTTGTTTCGGTAATGCCCGGGCAGGGAAAGAAAAAGAATATGAAATCAAACCGGCATCCGTATCGAAGAAAATTGCGGTAATTGGCGGCGGGCCGGGCGGTCTTGAAGCGGCAAGAGTTTTGGCGGAACGGGGGCATAAGGTAACCCTGTTTGAAAAAGATGGCCAACTGGGCGGAATGCTGCGTATTGGTGCTCTGGATGTGCCCAACAGGCAGGAACTGTTTGACGTTACCCGCTGGCAGATACGCCAGGTGGAAAATCTGGGAGTGGATATCAGGCTTAACCATGAAGCAACGGTAAATGATGTCCGTCAGGGACAGTTTGATGCGGTTGTGGTTGCCACCGGCGCTTTTTATGAAAAACCGGAGACGGTTTCTGAAGGGATATCACATTTTAATACTTTAGAGGCCCTGGACCTGGAGGAAGATGAAGTAAAAGGGAAAGCCGTCCTGGTGATTGATAGGGATTACCATAACAAGGCAATGGGTGTGGCCGAAAAGTTGTCCATGTTAGGCGCCAAGGTGATTTTGTTTAGTGAAGAAGTTGAGGTTGCGTATGATATGGAATCAATTAACCGAACTATGGCATGGATGCGTCTGAACGAAAATGGCGTCAAGGCAATCTCCAAAGGAAAAATACTCCGGGCTGACGGGCGCAACTTCCTGATATCTCACGAGGGTTGGGAAAGGGAACTGGAATTTGACATGGTTGTTGTGGTTGACCATATGGTTGCCGATAACAAATTGGCCTTGGAGCTGGAGGAGAAATTCCCCAAGTTGGAAATCCATTTGGTAGGCAACTGCCTGGCGCCGCGTAAGACTCCTGAAGCCATTCATGACGGGCTGAGGGCGGCATTGTCAATCTAGGTGCCGGGAAAACTGCCGCGGCACCTGCGTGAGGAAAGAATATTAAATTTTTAAAGGAGGAGAGAGCAAATGGCAAGAGTTTGGGAGGACATCTTAACTGATGTTGACAAGCTGGTGATTGAAAAGGGAGGGTACGGGAAGCCCAGGGGTCTGGGCAAGAAACCACTCCTATTGATTATTGATGTCCAGTATAACTATGCCGGGGAGAATTTGCCCATTGAGCAGCAAATAGACAAATGGCCTTCCGGCGCCGGTGCTGCCGCCTGGACGGCAGTCAAAAATATTCAGAAGGTGAGAGCAGCTGCGAAAGAGGCAGGTATTCCCGTGTTCCAGTCCAGGAACGTGCAAAAGAAGACACTGACTTTTGACAGCTTCAGCGCCAAGACCAACCGGGACCAGAGCAAGTACCTGGATGGCCGCCCCGAGGTCCAGATAGTGAGAGAACTGGAACCCGCTGAGGACGAACTGGTTATTGACAAGGCGTATGCCAGTTTATTTTACGGCACCCCGGTTCAAAGTTATCTCGTCAAGCTGGGTATTGATACTTTGATTGTGGTTGGTGGTTCTACCAGCGGCTGCGTGCGAGCTACCGTAGTGGACGCTGTCACCCGTAACTATAACGTGGCTGTGGTTGAGGATTGTGTCTATGACCGTATCAGTGTTTCTCATAAGGTGGCTTTACTGGACCTGTGGATGAAGTATTCTGACGTAATGAATTCTGCAGACATTATCAATTATCTAAAATCTTTAAAGGAGTAAAGGCAGTCCCTACGCGGGTCTAACTGGCAGTTCTTTATAAAAGGGAGGGAAACATTATGCAGCTTGACCTTTTGATAAAAAACGGTAGTGTGGTCTTTCCCCAAAAAGGGGTACAGCAGGTTGACATCGGTGTGAGCGATGGAAGGATTGTTGGTCTGTTTCACCGCAGTGAAGAAGTAACCGCGGCGAAAACTATTGATGCTGATGGGTTGTATGTCTTCCCCGGGGTGATTGACCCCCATGAACATTTGGGGATTTATAATGATTTGGCACTGGATTTTGAGCGGGAAACCAAGGCGGCGGCAGTTGGGGGCATAACTGCTCTTATAAATACCTGGCGCGGCAAGGATTCTTACCATCAAACGGTGCCGGACTTGATTGCAGTTGGCGAAGAGAACAATGTCATAGATTTTGCATACACGTTAGGGGTTTTGACCAAACAGCACATGCAGGAAATCGAATCTTACATTGATAAATTCGGCATCACCTCATACAAATTTTACCGCAACTACCAGGACCGGGTAAGACAG
>CAZGXM010000102.1:0-5425 GCA_964529795.1 uncultured Thermoanaerobacteraceae bacterium | reverse complement strand
GTTGACTATATCGATATGGACCCGGAAGTAGGAGACGGCATGATTCCGATCAATGTAAAAATGACCATTGATGATGACGGCATTCATTATGACCTTTCCGGCACCCACCCTTATATCGGTTGTTTTTTGAACTCCGGGGAAGGTGCTTCAATGTCAGCCATTGTCGCCGGTACCAAAACCTTTTTCCCTGATATTCCGCTAAATTCCGGATTCTACCGGGTGGTAACCGCTTATTTACCGGAGAATACCGTTGTCAATGCCCCGTGGCCCATAGCAGTAACCGGCTTCTGTTCGGGTTCCTATGAAAAGGTAATGAACGCCATTTTTGAGTTATGGTCTCACATTATGCCAGAGAGGGCATTGGCCTGTGCTTTTAATCTGGAATACCTGCTGATAGGTGGCTGGGACCGCAGGTTTGGCGGGACAAATTACTTCATGTGGTATGACTGGATGGCCGGCGGTCACGGTGGTCGTAACGGTAAAGATGGCAGCAATGCCACCGCACCGCTCTTCGGAGTGGGTTTGAGTATTCAGCCATGTGAGGGACAGGAACGCCTGACACCGGTTCTGACCACCGTGCATTCAATTGGGACGGATACCGGTGGACCCGGGAGATACCGTGGCGGCTGTGGTGTAATCAAAGGCGGCGTTTTAACGAGGTGTGAGAACACGGTGATGTCTTACTGCTGCGACCGGGCCAGGTCAGTGACATGGGGTATCCTGGGAGGCTTACCGTCTATTCCTCACGGTGTGCGCTTGAATCCCTATACGGATGAGGAAAAGTTTCTGGGAACTATTTTTTCCAATGTGCCTGTAAAAGAAGGGGATTTTTTTGTAAGACCTTCCGCGGGCGGCGGCGGCCTGGGAGATCCGCTGGAACGGGATATCGATGCAGTTTTGGAAGATGTCATTGACGGCTATGTTTCGCTGGAACGTGCCCGTAAAGATTATGGAATTGTAATCAGGCCCGTTGATGTGGACCTCGACCGGTATGAAGTGGACTACGAGGCCACAAAACGGGAACGGGAGTACATTGGAAAAAACCGGAAGGCATGGATGCAGGAAGACCCGGAAAAAGTTAAAGAGATGTATGCAAGCGGTGAAATAGATTTGCTGGATGTCATCCGGCGTTACGGGGTAATTCTGGACTGGCAGACCACTGAGGTGCTGCCCAAAACTACGCAACAGTACAGGCAGTTACTGCAAAAACGGACAACCAGCTTTTGGGAGTAACTGAGAGTTTTATTGGGAAAAACGGGAGGGTAAGTGTCTGTTGCTCTCTCATCTGTGCCGGGAATGTAACAGACCGTGTCTTACCCCCACCCCCTACATTAACAAATTTTACAAGCGTGCAAAATTTACGGAGGTAAATTTTATGGAAAAAAGAGAGTATCCGGTGGTCATAACGGTAGTTGAGTCACGCTGTGACCTTTATAAAATCGGGGACAAGATATATATCAACGGACCTTTAATCGATACTGAAAAATCAAGTAACATTTGTACCACCGCAATGATGTCAATTTATTCTTTTGTTTTTGCCATGCGTAAAGGCGTCACCGCAGAGGAACTAGGGTATAACGAACCGGTAACGGTACAGTGTCCTGATTATTGCGCACCTGTTATTTTTAATTTGGCGGTTGATAAAGCTGATCAAACTCAGCGTTTGAAAAATATTCAAAAAATACAGAGTAGTTAAATTCAACTTCGGGAGGGTTACAAATGTCAATTACGACGGTAGTGGTTTTGTTAATTATTTGGGTAGCATGGTTGGCTGCTTTGGGCTGGGTTGTAAACCGCATGACTGCTCATGATACAGACATGTACCTTGCTGCAGGCCGCAACGTCCATTGGGGACTGATCTGTACTTCTGTGGTAGCGGCCTACCTTTGGTCGGCCACATTGATGGCATCTGCCGAAGGTGGTTATGCTTTTGGGGCGTCGGGAATTTGGATTTACGGTATCGGGTATGGTTTTGGATTATCTCTGTTTGGATTTGCAGCACAAAGGATGCGGAAAATATTACCTTACGGGACAACTGTTTATCAGTTTGTACGCACAAGATTTGACTCCAAAACCCAGGTTTTCTGGATGCTCTGCTCATTTGCCTTTTCAATGATTACGGTTATTATTCAGCTGGTAGGTGCGGGTATTGCCATTGAAACATTTACAGCAGGGCAGGTACCCTTTGTAGTTGGACCCAAATTAATGTCTGCGGCTGTGTTGCTTTATATTTTGGGTGCAGGTTTGTGGTCAAGCATACTTGCAGATTTTGTCATGGTCTTTGTAGGAGTGGTAGCCGCGGTGTGGCTTGCTCCGTGGACTATTGCAAAAGTTGGGGGCTTGGGAGCAGTGTTTGATGCATTTCAGGCCCGCGTTGCTGCTGAGGGAGCGTTGGAAATGGCTAACTTTTTTAGGGGTGATGCCTTGTTGAACTACCTGGTTCCCGTATTGGCCTGGAGTTTGCTGAGTATTTGGCTTCAGCAGGAATATTGGCAGAAAACTTTTGCTTCCAACCCGAATACCCTGCGTAAGTCCTATGCTCTTGCCGGCTTTTGGTGGGCAATGATACCCATTGCTGCCGGAGTAGTGGGGGTTGCCGGTTGGGCCCTGGGAATTGATGTCAAGGTTGCATCAGATATTTACCCGACCATGGTCCAGCAATATTTGCCCGGGTGGGTGCAGATTGTGTTCCTGCTGATGATATTTGCAGCGGTTACGTCTACCACGGCATCCTCTTTTTTGGCAATGTCCACGTTGTTTGTGACGGATATTTACCATGCGTACATCAATCCCAAGGCTACGGACGATAAGCTGCAATGGATTACAAGAGTGGGTATCGTGGTGGTGGCTATTGTGGCGACGATACTTTCAGCACAAAAGCTTTCCGTGCTCAATCTCTTATTATTCATGTCTCTCCTCCTGGCGGCACCGGCGCCGGTGATGATTGTAGGCATGCTTTCCAAGAGGTTAACTCCCAACGGCGCTTTTATTTCTTCTGTAATAGGTATGGCAGTAGGTTTGGCTGTGAATTTCTGGACCGGTCTTGGTTTGGGGGTGGCCTTGCTGCTGGCGGCAGGGGTTGCGCTGGCACTGACAGGTATTTTTTCCGCAATACAGGATTACAACTTTGACTTCGAGCCGTTGAAAGAAGTACGTAAGCTTGGAAGTTAAAAGTGAAAAAATTTATTTTGGGAGGTTAGGCAAATGTTAAACAGCGCTGGTTTATTAGGAACCATATTTTGGGGTGCTATTGTGCTTGTGGCAGGCTGCTGGTTATATGTTACCGGTTCCATTGCGGGTTATTACTTCTTTGGCGGAAAAGATAAAGAAACCCAAAAGTCTCTCTACTCATAATTTCATAATTACGGGTACAGGGTGAAAAGCGGCATATAACTTGTAATGTTGCCATATATTTTAGTGGGTTGTCCCACGACTGAAGACGGCGGGTGGGGAACCATAACATATCCGTAGAAACGGGGGGATTGAGCAATGGTTTCAAACAGGTACGATGTAATTTTGGACACTTTACCGCCAACCGACACCAGGCTGGAAGTGCTGTTCAGGCAGGCAGGAGACGGTTTCCTGCAAATGGAGTACGGCAGGGAACAAAGGGCTAACCTGCAGGATTCCTTTAGAATGCTGGCTGTTAACGATATCATCTTGTCCCAACAGCTGGAAGGTTTAATTGAAACGGTACCCGGGTTGAGGACAAATTTGTTTCATTTTAACCCGGAAGTACTGAGTGTGGAAAAACTGACCGGGGCTATCAAGGAGGCAGAAGATACTTTAAAAACCATTGACGATATTGAAGTAGAATCACGTCTTATTTCCCTGCCCATAGCCTTTGAAGACAGTGAAACCAAAAAAGCGGTGGAAAAATACGTCAAAGAAGTCAGGCCGGACGCACCTAATGTCATTGACGGGTATAACCTGGAGTACATTGCCATGTGTAACGGTATTACCGTGGCTGATGCCAAGAGAATGATCCTGGAAACGGAATGGTATAACAGCGGGGGAGGTTTTTGGCCCGGCGACGGTTTCTTTTGGCCCATGGACCCCAGGTGCGCGTTGGTAGTACCCAAATACAACCCACCGCGAACATGGACTCCGGAAGGAGCGGTAGGGATAGGGGGCCCCTGTATTTTCACCTATACGACACCTACCGGCGGTGGCTACCAGTTGTTTGGCAGAACCATACCAATATTCCAGTTCAGCCAGAAACACCCGCTTTTTAAAGACAGTCCCTTTCTTTACAGACCGGCGGACAGGATCAAGTTTTACGAGGTTTCGGAACAGGAAATCCTGGATATTTACCGTCACGTCCATGAAAAAACAGACTACCGGTACGAGATAACCACGGGCAAGATTGTGGTGAAGGAATGGTTGGAGTTTTACAACTCTGAGGCAGTGCAGCGAGGAATAAAAGAATTGAAGAAAAAGCAGGAGGAAGGCAGCAGGACGGCACCGCGGCTGTAGCCTCAAATCGCTGAGTTAAGGAGGGTAAGTATATGTTAAAGGTAATCAACGGGGGCATTGAAACTGTTGTGGAAGATTGGCCCGGTCGTTTGGGTTACTTGGGCAAGGGGATGGGCCCGTCAGGTGCTATGGATAATGTTGCCTTGGGGTTTGCCAACTTACTGGTGGGCAATAGCCCCGGTGAAGCAGGACTGGAAATTGCGGGGGGATATTTTGAAGCGGAATTTGCGACTGACGAAGTAATCAGTGTCACGGGGATAGATATGGCCCCCACACTCAACAATGAATCCATTCCCTTATGGGAATCCATACTGGTTAACAAGGGAGACGTAATCAAGTTCAGTCATTTCCGGGGATTTGGCTTTAGAGCCTATTTAGCTGTAGCCGGGGGCATTGACGTTCCCCGGTATTTAGGGAGTAAATCTACCTGCTTGTTTGGCAGCTACGGGGGTTTTGAAGGCCGGAAACTGCAACCGGATGATGCCATTACCTTCGGCAAACCTGCCCAAAATTTCAGCAGTTTAACCGGGAGAAGAGTTAAACAAGACCTGATACCCCAATATTCTCAGGAATTAAGCTTGAGAGCTGTACCGGGACCTAACTCGGCACCGGATTATGTCACTGAAGAGGGAATGAACTATCTTTTTGAGCACTCATTTAAAATCCAGCACAGTTCCAACCGGGCTGCCTATCGATTGGAAGCACTGCCCGATGGCTTTTTTGCTAGGTCAGACGGGGGTGTGGGCGGCAGTCACCCTTCCAACATCATCGATCATGCTTATGCCATTCGGGGTGCTTTAAATATCTGCGGCAATACCCCAACGTTGTTAATTGCGGATGGTCCAACCTTGGGCGGGTACATGTGTGCGTTGAATGTAATCAATGCTGACCTCTGGAAAATTGGCCAGGGGATCCCCTCCCAAAGTTTTGTCAAGTTTATTTACTGCAC
>CAZGXM010000101.1:0-5492 GCA_964529795.1 uncultured Thermoanaerobacteraceae bacterium | reverse complement strand
CTGTTTTCAGGAAAAGTAAATTATTTGCAGTTGATTTCCTGGCCATTAATGGCGGTATCTTTGCAGCACTGCTGTTGGGAAACCATTACCCTGGAGGAAATATGCAGTACTATGTTGAATAATACCAAAATGCTTATGTGCCGATGCTGCCGGGACTTTGCTTATCTTAACATCAGGGAGTTGGTTTAATGTTTGTTCTGCACGGCAGTTGGGTGCCGCCGTCATCAATGAGACCGGGTAGATTTTTAATTTGGGCGGAAGATACGGTCAAGGCTGCCAAATACAGGCCCCACAGCAAGGCGGCAGCCGTTGGCGACCGTCCGGGAAGTCACCCTTTTCAGGTCGACTCTGAAGACCTGTATACCATTATAGATGCTTTGACAGAGGAAGCAAGTATAAGGCTGCACGACGAGGACTGTTTTCCGACAGAAGTCCTGGCTTTTCTGCCTTCCGACAAATTCATGCCCCGCCCGTCGCTGGAGCCTGACCGCCCGGGAACGGCCAAGGGCCGGGAGACCATTGGCTTGGCCCCGTGGTCACTGGCAGGTCTGGCACTGGACGCTGATAAGGCGCTGCCCCTGTTGGCAACAGGACGACTGGCGGGTAAAGATTGGCGGGGCGGTGACGACTGGAATTACTGGCAGCACGCTGCCTGGTGGGTGGAATCATTAATAACACGGGAACGTTTTTTGCCCGCAATATCAGTAAAGAGGGAGGGACGTAACTCTTTTGCCTATACCTTTGGCTGGCTGGCAGCGGTGGGCCAGTTGGAAGAACGGCAGCAGCTGCAAGAGCTGAGTGCATCTATGCCCGACGTGTGCCGCGCCCTGGTCCTTGAAGAAAATGCCGGCAAAAACTACCTGCCGCCTGCACCGGAAGTGTTAACGGCAGACTTTGTTCAACAGGCCCTTGACAAGACAGTGCGAAACACTCTCCGGCAAAAAGACGATAAACCGCCTGTGCGAAAAAAAAGAGGTATCAGCCTGTCCAAATCAGCTTCACCCGCCCACTGTTGGCTGGACAGTCTTCAGACCGGCAGTGCCGAAATAATCGGTGACAGTGATGAAATGTGGGATTTATATTTTTCCTGGCAGGAGTGGGCGTCCCGGGCACCTGAAGTGGAGGCCCAAACAAGGTACCGCACCTGCTTTCGCCTGGAACCGCCTGGCAGCAGTAATGATGTCATGGGCAGCGACAAATACTGGATGCTACGTTTTCTGCTTCAGGACCGTGCCGACCCCAGCCTGCTGTTGCCGGTGGAAAGCTTGGCCGGGGAAACCGGGGTTCAAAAGCTATTTCCATACGCTCTGCATAAACTCCGGACAGACCTTGAGCAGGCAGCCAACATTTTCCCCCCGCTGGCGCCAATACTCACTTCTTCCCTGCCGGGCCACTTTCTGATCACCACCGGGGAGGCCTACCAATTCCTCCGTGAAGCGGCGGAGCAGTTGGAACGGAGCGGGTTTAAGGTATTTCTCCCCTCCTGGTGGGCAGAAGCGCCGCAGCCGGTGGCGCTGAAATTGAAAATAAATACACCCAAACCAGCTTACCAGTCCAGCGGGCTGCTGGGCATGGACGCCCTCACCGATTTTAATTGGGAAATCTCCTTGGGCGGCGAAACGGTTGACCCGGAAGAGTTTCGAAGGCTGGCCGAGTTGAAGACCCCCCTGGTACAGGTACGGGACCGGTGGGTGGAACTTGACCCCAAGCAGATTAAGAAATTATTAAAGTTCCTGCAGAAAAGCAGCAATACCGGGCTGACAACCGGTCAGGCCCTGGCCTACAGTATGCGTGAAGACGCAGGGGGTATTCCCGTGGAGGACGTGGAAGCAGAAGACTGGTTTGCGGAAGCGCTGGATAAACTCAAGGGCAAAGCAGACTTTACCCTGCTCCCCCAACCCCGGGCCTTTCAGGGCGCTTTACGCCCTTACCAGCTGAGAGGTTTCTCCTGGATGGCTTTTTTATCGCGTTACGGTCTGGGCGGCTGCCTCGCTGATGACATGGGACTGGGCAAGACCATCCAGTTTTTGGCCCTGCTGCTTTACCTGCGCCAGCAAGGCTGGACAAAGGGTCCGGCGCTCCTGGTCTGCCCCACCTCTGTGCTGGGCAACTGGCAGCATGAAAGCGAGCGTTTTGCCCCTACTCTGAAAGTGATGGTGCACCACGGGCCTGACCGCTTGAAAGATGGCTCTTTTTCCACCGCTGCCAAGCAGCATGACCTGGTTCTCACCACCTACGGCCTGGCACACCGGGACCGCAGCGTGCTGGGTCGGGTGCATTGGGATGGCATCATCCTGGATGAGGCCCAGAAAATCAAAAACCATCTTGCCAAGCAAACCAAAAGCATCCGTGCCCTCAAGGCCGGTTACCGCCTGGCCCTGACCGGTACACCGTTGGAAAACCGCTTGGGGGAACTATGGTCCATTGTTGATTTTTTGAATCCGGGTTACCTGGGTTCTTACACTCATTTCAACAAGCGTTTTGTCGTGCCAATAGAGCGTCACGGCAACCAAATTCAGGAACAAAGGCTCAAGCGTCTGGTACAGCCCTTTATCCTGCGGCGCACAAAACTTGACCCGAATATAATTTCCGACCTGCCTGAGAAACAGGAAATAAAACAGTACTGCAGCCTCACCAGGGAGCAGGCCAGTCTCTACCAGGCCGTGGTAAACGATTGTTTGAAAGCAGCGGACGATACCGCGGGTATTAAACGTAAGGGTATAATACTTGCTTCACTGACCAGGCTAAAGCAGATCTGCAACCACCCGGCCCAATTTATGCGTACCAGGGAAATTTCGCTGAAGCGTTCGGGCAAGCTGCAGCGTTTCACCGAACTGCTGGACGAAATACGCCAACAAGGTGAGAAGGCGCTGGTCTTCACCCAGTTTACTCAGATGGGAAAATTGCTGAAAACATTCCTGGAAGAAAGGTACGGCCAGGAGGTGCTTTTCCTCCACGGCGGTATTCCTGCCAGGAAACGCGATGAAATGGTAAAACGTTTTCAACAAGGTGAGGACGGCACCGCTCCCGACATCTTCTTGCTTTCTCTGAAAGCAGGCGGGACCGGGCTTAATCTTACCGCTGCCAATCACGTGTTTCACTTTGACCGCTGGTGGAATCCGGCCGTGGAAAACCAGGCCACCGACCGGGCCTTTCGTATTGGCCAGCAGCGTAATGTCCTGGTGCACAAGTTTATCTGCCAGGGTACTGTGGAAGAACGGATTGACATGCTGCTGGAAGAAAAACAGGCGCTGGCCGATGACATCGTCGGCAGCAGTGAAAACTGGCTGACTGAACTCTCTACCGAGGAACTACAAAACCTGCTGCATTTGGAAGCCGATGCTGCAGGCCTGTAACAACGGGAGGAGCGGACAATGCTTTCAAACAACAATTTTGCGACTAAATGGTGGGCACGGCGATGGCTCAGCGTGGTCGTCACTTTTGGAGCGGCCAACCGGCTTGCGAGAGGTCATGACTACGCGTGCCGGGGCAGGGTAACACAAATTAAAATAACAGAAGGCCACATCTTTGCCAAAGTTCAAGGCACAAGAACCAAATCCTATGAAGTCTCAATTGATGTTGACCATCTGGACCGGGAACAGTGGAACGACCTTTTTCAAATCCTGTCCAAAAAGAAACGTCTGCTGAAAGAAGCCGATCCGAATGAGCTTCTTCAACTGTTAAAGGAGAATAATTTCCCTCTCTTACCCGGCAGAGATGAAGTTGATTTCAGTTGTTCTTGCCCCGGCTGGGAAAATCCGTGCAAACATGTAATCGCAGTTGTCTATATGACGGCACAAACAATGGACTACAACCCGTTTGTACTCTTTCGCCTGCGGGGCAGGGATTGGGCCGACATAGCCAGTGAGATGGAAAGACGGCAGAAAAGGCTGAAACAGCGCAGGCTGCAGCAAAATACCGATTTCAACCTCAGCTTTGTTGACAGGCGCCTGACCGCACCCCTCAGCGCCGGCAAGGGTTTCTGGAATGCAAAAAAACCCCTGGACAGGCTGCGTTTCAATTACAAAGCGCCGGCGGAAACTGCATTTCTGGTAAAAACATTAGGCGAACCCCCGTCCGGATTGGACCAGCAAGAATTCGTCACCCGGATTGAAGAATGCCTGGCGCGTTTGAAGTCTGAAAGATGATGACAGTCAGTTAATACTGCTGTCCCAGTTTGATATTCACGAGTATTCTATTATGAAACAATTTTGTTTGTCCATTGCAGATAAGGACTTGAGTAAAATATTATATTCTTTGATTAAAGGAAAGGGAGCTTTTCGAAGATTCTAGGACAACATTCGCAGGTATCATGTTAAGGAGGACTGGTATCGGTACAGGGATGAAGCACTGAAAGATATTGGCAAATTTACAAATTTTTCAATTTTTCAATTCGTTTTTTCGTATGTTCATAGGTTTTCACCTTTCGTTCATAATCTTATTTATATTCTAATAGAATTATTGTATAATAATTGTAGAATAACATGATTGGAGGTTACCAATATGATTATAAAATCATCCACAACGCTTCGTAACGACTACAATGCCATTGCAAAGCTTGCTCATGAAAAGGCTGAACCAGTGTACATCACCCGAAACGGTGAAGGAGACCTTGTTGTAATGAGCATTGAAGCCTTTGAACGCCGGGAAGCCATGCTTGACTTGCGTGAAAAATTATTATTTGCTGAGCAACAACGTCTTGCTGGCGAGCCAACAATTTCACTGGACGAAGCCGTCATGCGGCTGAAGAAGAAAATCAATGGAAAAGTATGATGTAGAACTGCTTCCTGCCGCTTATGCAGACTTAGACGAGATATTTGATTACATCATGGTGGATAATTCGCAGGCAGCAGCCAGAATGCTTGACAATATCATGCAAGCCCTGCGCCGCCTTGAAAATTTTCCGCATTCCGGAGCGCCGTTAATCGACCGTTCTCTGAAAAAATTCAATTTCCGGATGGTTATTATTGAACCTTATATAGCTTTCTACCGGTTTATCGATAACAAAGTCTACGTTTACCGCGTTTTACATGGCGCAAGGAACTATCCTCACCTGCTGAAGGATACGTTGAAATAAATTCATGGGAGCCATTGGATTGCCGCCCCGGCTACGAAGATACTTCCTTCCAAAGCATACTGCACCTGCCCGTCAATACCCCAGGCAATGGTGGTAAGCAGGCCGTTTGGGGAAACCACCGGCTTCTCCCCCGTGTTCATCAGCATAAAACAGCCGGTCCCATATGTATTTTTTGCCATACCTGGCTCCAAACAGGTCTGTCCGAACAAAGCCGCCTGCTGGTCCCCGGCGGCCAACCCTTTTATCAATTACTAAATCATTATTAACGAAATTTAAGATAATCAGAAAAAGTTGCTGCCGGCAATAGCCTTTGTTTTGAAAGCATATTAGCCCATATTTGGTTACCTATATTTTCATCTATCAACCCTTTGTTCATGGCTTCTACCAAAATACCGCCGGTTGTAATATGATCTAA
>CAZGXM010000100.1:0-5660 GCA_964529795.1 uncultured Thermoanaerobacteraceae bacterium | reverse complement strand
ATAAGAAAAATACCTGCCACTCCACCGGTATCCCCCGTAAGCTTTCAATAAGCAAATCGCCCACAAAATTCTCCTCCCCGGTTTACCTGGATAATTCCCGTAAATACTTGGAAAACTCGTAGTTTAAAGAATATATTTTTTCCGCTGCCGCGCGCGTCAAGGTTCCCGCTCCACAACTGGGAGTAATGAGCACCTGGCCCAATAATCTTTGGGAAATTCCCCTGTTAACCAGTCTTTTTTTCTGCAGTTCCCACGTTTCCACCAGTTTGCTCCTGTCAGTGGTAAGTACTGCCTCGGTGGTTGGGATTCCGCCCCAGGCGAGAAACCCGCCCTGTTCCAGAAATTCTTTGATACTTTCAGCATACACCAGCAGGGAATCAAAATACTGGTCCGCGTCAAAGCTGATAATGTCAAAACCTGCTTCCACAAAAATAGACCAGTCCACACCGGCACAGGAATGCACCCCCACCAGGGAAGCGTCTTTTTTTATTTCTGCAACCATTTCCGCAAAGAGGTCCACCACTTCCTCCCTTTTAACGGAAACAAAAGTTGAAGAACCCACCGCCGCTACCGCGGGGTCATCCACAAAAATTACCGCCGGCAATCCCCGAGCAGCCATTTCCTTGGCCTGCCAGCGCGCCTGTATGCTCAATGTCTTCACCAGTATGTCCCGCACTTCCGGCTGGTAATATGCCGATTTGCCCTCGTGGTCGTAAAGGTACAGCGATACGCTCATAGGACCGCTCACCTGACCTTTAAGTATTTTGGCGGTTCGGGTGCCGAATTTCTCAATGTCTTCCAAAAAGGCATAAAAGCCTGCCGCAGACTCACGGGGAGCGGCAAATTTGTCCAACCTGTCACCTTCACTGGCTTCCAGGTAACTGGTATAAAACAGTGTTGTCTTCTCCTCCCATTCATCCGACCGGGAGGCAATACGCATCTTGCCGTTTGGTTGCTGTTCCAAAATAGCCAGCTTTACCAGCGGGTATAAATACTGGTAGACAAAATGTTCCCTGAGCCCTCTGCGGGGCAGTTGCGGCCAATGGGGATAATCAGGAAGATACCGCCATATTAACTTTAACGCATCCTCGGGCTGTTGATGGGGTAAACTGCCAATAGCAGTAGCACCATAAGCTTCCAATTTCATTGTTTCCCCTCCCACAATCAGTTCAATTGACTTTGCTCATTCCTTTGTGTCACTTTTTAATTTCCAACTGTCCGGCGATGACCGGGTTTTTAGTATTTCCTATTATCTTTCAGTACAAGGCGTGAATGGGTTTCCCTTCCACGCCGTGAGCCGCTTCAACAAGGGTTTCGGCCAGCGTGGGATGGGCGTGAATGGTGTCCGCTACCTCCTGCGCCGTTAAACGGGCATTAATGGCCAGCGCCGCCTCTGCAATCAGCTCCGTGGCCTGGGGCCCCAAAATGTGCACTCCCAGGATTTGTCCGGTCTCGCTGTGAACAACCATTTTGGTAATACCCATACCCTCACCGAGGGTTAAGGCCTTGCCGTTTGCAGAGAAGGAAAATTTACTTACCGTGATATTGCCATACTCTTTCTTTGCCTCCTGTTCCGTCATACCCACCGCGGCAACTTCCGGGTAAGTAAAAATACAGGCGGGGACCGCCCGGAAATCAAACTCCCGTGGTTGTCCCATGCAGTTATCTGCTGCCACCATACCCTCCGCGGCTGCCACATGAGCCAGCATAGTACCGCCGGTTACATCACCTACAGCATAGATACCGGGAAGGTTTGTTTCCATATGTTCATTGACCATTATGCGCCGGCCGTCATGGTGAACTCCCAACCGGTCTAAAGAAACCCCATTTAAATTGGGTGACCTTCCCGTAGCCAGCAGCACCATGTCCACGGCCAGTTGCTCACTCTTTTTCCCCGCCAAAGTGACAATTAATTGGTCTTGACGGCGGATTTCTTTAACCACCGTACCGGTGTAAATGTTTATTCCCTGTTTTTTCAACATGGGAGTAAGACGCCGGGAAATTTCCCGGTCCATGGGCGGCAGGATAAACGGGGCCATTTCAACTACAGTAATCTTGCAGCCAAAACTGTTGAAAATACTGGCCAACTCCAGGCCCACCACGCCGCCGCCCACCACCAGCATGCTGTCCGGCAGGGAAGTCAGCTCCAATGCCCGGTCCGAAGTAATCACCCCTGCTGCATCAACGCCGGGGATGGGAATACGTATGGGTACGGAGCCGGTAGCAATAATTATATTTTTACCTTTTACAGCCGTCTTTTCACTGTTTCCCCGCCTTACTTCCACCGTATGTAGGTCCTTAATTTCACCGGCACCGTGGTAAACTGCTATCTTATTTGCCTCCATTAGCTGTTCCAAACCGTGTAAAAGGTCGCCCACCACTGTATTCTTATGCCGGATTACTCCAACATAGTCAAAACCAACTTTATCCACAGTGATCCCAAATCGCCGGGCTTCTTTAACAGAGCGATAGGCCTCGGCACTTTTTACCAAAGCTTTGGTAGGAATACATCCCCGGTTCAAGCAAGTCCCACCCAATGCATCCTGCTCTATTAAAGCCACCTTTCCTCCAAGGTGGGCCGCCCTGATTGCCGCAGTATATCCCCCGGGACCGCCACCTAAAACCGCCACATCGTACATACGCTGCCGCCTCCTTTCATCAGGTTGTGAAGTAACCGGCAGAAAAATCTTTTCACCAGCGCTGGACGCTATTCATCATTAGTTAATCCCTATCGAAATCATTTTATGCAGCCCACTGCCGACCTACCCCGAAAATATTTCTCCCAAATCGCTATTTCCGGCTGAACCGGCTCAGCCAGATAATCTTGGCCGCCAACTCCAGGGAAGTGGTATACTGCAATGCCTCTGTGAGGCTATTGCCCACGGCAAAACTACCATGTCCTCTCAGGACAGCCACGGGGGCGCCGGCAACAGCAAGGGGCAGCTTTTCAGCCACTTCGGCAGAACCTATGGTTTCTCCAGCCGTTATTACCGGGACGCTTTTCAATAAATAAGCTCCTTCGGAATCTACGGGAATAATCTCCTTACGGTGAAATGATAATGCCACCGCGTAAGGAGGATGGGCGTGTAGCACCGCTTTCGCGGCGGTATGCCGGTAAACTGCCCGGTGGACAATCAGTTCAGAAGATGCCAGGTGAAAATCCCCGTCATCCACATCCAGGCCGGTCGACACCACGTCACCTTCCTCCAATCTTCCCAGCATTGCCCCGGAACGGGTGATGTGGATTCTCCCGTCACTATAGACGCTCATGTTACCACCGTGAGAACTTATCAAACCGGATAAAAACAAATCTTTACCTATTTGTTGAAAAAGTCTCAGCATTGCCCGTCCCCCTTACCCGCCGGCCAAGGGCGGAAAGACACTCACTTCATCACCGTTTTTTAAAACCTGATCTTCTTTTGCCACCCGCCCATTGACCATGATGATTACCGTCTCCTTTTGCTCCGCAGTGAAACCAATTTCTTTTAGTGCATCTGTGAGGCTGCCGCCCTGTTGCAAATCCAGTTGCCATTGCCCTTTTTGCGCTTGTTCAGGTGCCAATTCCCGGAGGTTTGCAAACAGTTTCACCGTAATTTTCATTATTATTGATCAACTCCTTTCTCCCTCAATTACAGCCCACCTGGCAGCTCCGTAAACCCCGGCATCGTTACCAAGTTGACCCAACACCACTTTTGCCGGCCTTTGGCTGTAAAATAAAGTTTCCGTCGCAACAACCTCCTGCAAAGGCTTGAGCAAGACATCGCCCGCCCGGGAAACGCCGCCACCGATGATTATCAACGGCAGTTCATAAAAATTTAAAATATTTGCCAGGGCCACTCCCAAAAAATAGGCCGCTTTTTCAACCACTTCCTTCGCCCGGCTGTCTCCTGAAGCAGCAGCACGGTAGACCTGTTTTGCCTCATTTATTCCTTCACCGGGAAAAGCCCCAGACGCTTGGGGCATTAACTTTCTTGCCTCCCGCACAATTGCAGGCGCCGCAGCAAGAGTCTCCACACAGCCCCTGCGGCCACAGGTGCAGGGATAGCCATCTTCCGCCATAATCACCATATGCCCTACTTCTACCGCCATTCCAGTATTACCTTGATACAATTCACCGTTGATAATCATTCCGGAACCAATCCCCGTACCAATGGTGATCATTAACAAGTTCTCTATGCCGCTGCCAATTCCCTGCCAGTGTTCGCCCAGTGCGGCCAAGTTGGCATCATTATTACAATAAACCGGTTTATCCAGGTAATTTGCCAAATCAGCAGCAAAACTTTTATCCCGCCAACCCAAATTAGGCGCCAGTACAACCTGCCTGCCCGCCGCCGTCATAAATGCGGGGACACCTACCCCCACACTTTTTACCCGGCCAAAATCAATACCGGATTTTCTACAAAGTGCGGTAACCAAGCGCCGGATATTTGCCAGTACATGACCGTATCCCCGCTCTGCCTCGGTGGCACAGGCGTCCTTGCCGACCAGTTTTCCCCCGGCAGTAAACAACGCCCCTTTCATCGCCGTCCCCCCCAAATCCACAGCCGCCACGACATCCAAGATCATCACCCGCCGGTACATATATTTTTACTACCTTTTATTCTATCAAAAAAACCGGGCGGATATCAGACATATATTTTCGAGAACGGAAAACCCCGCGGGGGACAAAGTCCCCAAGCCACGGGGTTTTATCAGGACGTCTTGAGGGAGACCATGATAGCAAATAAATTTTCAAGTTACGGTAACACTACAGAAAAGGGGCAAAATTATGGGTAAAATTATTAAACTGGAACTATGCTGTTACTGTAAGCAGCCAATCAGTAAAAAGTCAATATACGATTTCGGCTGGTACCGGTTACCCCTTTGCCAAAGTTGTTACGAAAAGTTTCTGGATGCGCTGCACGGAAAATAATTATCCCAGTCTGGCTTTCAAGGTTTCCTTATCAATAAAACCAATAATCCTGTCAATTTCCTCTCCATCGGCAAGTAGCGCCAAAGTGGGAATGCTCATGATCCCAAAACGGGCAGCAACCTGCGGGTTTTCGTCCACGTTAACTTTGGCAATGGTTATTTCGTCATTTTCTTTGGCCAATTCTTCGAGGACAGGAGCCATCATCCGGCAGGGACCGCACCATGGCGCCCAAAAATCCACCAGCACTTTCCCTTCTTTGACAGCATCATCAAAGTTTCTGTCATGCAGTTCCTTAATTTGAGCCATTTTAAAACTACCTCCTTAAAATGTTAAAATCAAGTTCTTTTTGATTAATTTATTATTTGACCATCCTGATAGCCTGATATGGACATAAGGTAACACACTTTTTACAGCCACGACAATTATTGGATACATAGCGGAAGCCTTCATCATCAATGATGGCCTTGGCCGGGCACTGTTCCATGGGCGGGCAGTGTTCTTCCCGCCGGCACTTTTCTCCGTTTATCATCGCTCTTGATTGAGACACTATTTTTCCTCCTTTTCAGCGGCCATTTCTTTTAGCCTGGACAGTTCTTCTCCTAATTCTTCAACCTGTGCCCACATACCGGGTTTAAGAGAATGGGCAGGCAGACGGTTTTTTAAATCTTCCAGCTGAGCGGACACCGTTTTAATTTTTTCCTCCAGTTTCATCCTCTCGCCCCCCTTATACCCTTATAGGGTATCTTTT
>CAZGXM010000099.1:0-6227 GCA_964529795.1 uncultured Thermoanaerobacteraceae bacterium | reverse complement strand
TACAGTGTTAATTCGGTGGTTGCAGTGCGAGTCTATAACTTATGAGTGGGGAGGAGACGCCTTTGTTGTGCTGGAAGGATGAGCGGGGGGCAGCGCTGGTAATTGTCTTTCTGGCATTATTTGTGGTTTTTTTTACTGCCACTGCTTTGGTGCAGGTTGCCGCCACGGAAATGCGCATCAGTAAGAACCAGTTGGATGATATGAAAGCCTTGTACATTGCCGATGCAGGCATCGCCAAATTTTTGGCCCGGCTGGACGGCGAACAAAACCCGGATGACTGGCCGGCAGGCTGGGAAAGTGACTTTACCAATGTTCCCATTGGTGACGGTTATTTGGAGAGCATTGAGGTCAAGGACCTGGGGACCAGCCTGAAAGTAACCGGCGTGGGGGTAATCAAGAGACCGGACGGCTCTGTGGCAGCCCAAAAATCCGTGTATGTCATTATTTTGAAATCACCTTACGCCAATGCGCTTGTAAGTGGCCAGGGCACTGCCGTGGGTAATACCCTGAAAATCAGGGGTAATTCAACCATTACAGGCAATTTGGTTTATAATGGCGACATAGACATTGAGTCCAGCAACGTTACTGTGGAAGGGGATATCGTTACCGGCGCCAATTTGTTTAACTCCGGTACTGTCAACGGCAATGTACTGGTTGGGGGCAGCATAGCCAACGGCAGGGAGATCAGTGCGCCGGATGACGGGTTTGTCCAGGCTGGAGGGGATATAGACAATTCGGGCACCATTTCCGTCGGTACCAGCGGGGTGGTGCATACTGACGGCAATTTAATCAACAGTGGCACAATTACTGCGGATTATTATTATGGTGGGAGCTTGCAGGGCAATACCCCCAGCGGCGAACGGCTCACGGGCCGGGAGGAAACACTGGTTTATGTCCCGGAAGTGCCGCCCCTGGACTTCCAGTGGTATGAGGATAATGCCGATATGGTGTATGCTTCTTCCCATACCTTTTCCGGTGCTGATTTAAAGGATATCCCCTATGGCTTTGACGGAGAGGGAAATATTATTCCGTATTACATTTATGTGAAGGGCGATGTAGTACTGAAAAAATTGGATATAGGGACAGGTGCTGCCTATTCCGGGGTGGGCATCATCATTGCAGAGGGGGACGTCAGCATTGACTGTGACATTGTTCCCGATGACCCGTCAGTGAGTGCTCTGGGGATAATTAATCCCGCGGGCAAGGAGGTCGAGGTAAAAGGTAGCAACCAGATTACCGGTGTGATAGTATCTGAAGGCACCTTTGAGACCAGCGGCCCTGGCAATGCTACTGTAGAGGGAAGCGTGGTAGCGGCGGTTATCGATGTAAACGGCAAATTGAACATCAATTACAACGCCGATTTGGTGGATTTGCTGGGACTGGGCTTGCCAGGGAATGAACCGGAAGTAAAGGTATGGAAGGAAACCTACCCTATCTTTTAATACAGTACTAAAAAAAGGGTTGATTGTTGTGGCTTTTTGGCAGAAATTATTCAAAAAAAGATGCCTGGGCATAAATATCAGTGGCTATGAGATTAAGGCAATGTTTATTAAACGGGGAAAAAACGGTTTTCAAGTAGTCAGTGCTGCCGTGGAACCTGTCCCCCAGGGGGTAATTGAAAATGGCAGTATCGTGAAAGGAGACCGTCTGGCAATAACCCTGTCCCAGTTGGTGGAAAAGTTGGGTGTCAAAGAGCGCCGGGTTGTTACTGCCATTTCCGGGGAACATGTCATCACCCGTCATCTCAAGTTTCCCCTGATGTCCAAAGCAGAGGTAAAACAGGCACTGAAATGGGAAACGGAAAAATATATTCCCCTGGCGGAAGAAGAACTGATTATAGAACATGTGAATTTTGGTGCCGATGATAGCGGGGAAAATCTTAACATCCTGCTGGTGGCGGTACCGAAAAAACTGGTTTACCAGTTTTACGAGATTTTTTCCCTGGCAGGTCTGGAACTGGTTGCCATAGATATTGAGCCGCTGGCATTGTGCCGGTTGTTGTTCAACAAGGGGGAACAAGTACCGGTTGCGCTGGTGGACCTGGGCTCCTCCAGTACGGATTTGGCTATTGTCCGCGGCAAGCGCATGGATTTTAGCCGTTCCTTTAAGTTTGGTATGGAAACCGTTGTCAGTGTCGTGGCCAACAGCCTGATGATGGACTTTCAATCAGCCCAAAGAATTTTGCGTGAAAAGGGTAAAGTATCTCTGGACGATGATGACCTGGGAAAACAGTCTCATTTGGATCTTGTTGTTCTGGAAGGTGTCGGCAAGTTAAGTCATGAGATAAAGCGTTCTTTTGACTTTTACAGGGTGCAGTCCCAGGGGATAATGGTGGAACAGCTTTTTCTCAGCGGGGAACTGGCCAGTATGCCCGGTTTGCAGGAGTACCTTCAACATGAGTTGGAATTGAAGGTGACCATATTAAAGCCGGATTTCACCTGGCTGGGAGAAGATTTGCCCGGCCAGGACGGAGGGACGCTGCATCCGGCGTGGGCTGTAACTGCCGGATTGGCTTTGCGGGAGGTGGCAGCTGATGGCACAGATTAACCTGTTACCCGAGGAACTGCGTCCGCAGCCGCTGCTCAGCAACCGTAAGTTGATAGCATGGCTGGCCGCAGGCATAACATTGTTCCTGTTGATAACCGGGGGAACCTGGTGGTTTTGGCATATCAATTCCCTGGAAGACCGGCTCATCGAACTGCAGAACCAGCGACAAAGTCTAAAAAATACCTTGACCCGTGTGGTAACCCTGGAAAAAGACCTTGCCCGGCGGCGGGAAGAGTTAAAGCAGTTGCAGGGGATTGCAAACCACCGGTTAAGGTGGGCGCGGTTACTTACCGATATAGGTGAAAATTTTCCGCGGAAAGTCTGGCTGGAGTCACTGGCTGCTACGGGAAACAACACTGTGATTATCAGGGGAAAAGGTGCATCCTTGGCTGATGTGGGAGTACTGGTGCATCAGCTAGAAGTGCTACCTTACTTTGATACTGTTGTTTTGAACAGTGTAAGGCAGCCCGACGGGGAACCTGACCGGGTTTCTTTTCAAATTACTGCGCGGCTTGTAAGGGGAAGTGAGTAATTTGTGGGAAAATCTTTCTACCAGGGAAAAAAGGTTAATACTCGTTTTGATAGCGGTTATCTCTTTGTTCGGGCTGTATCGCTATGTTTGGCTGGGGCAGATTCCCCGCTGGCAGGAATTAAGAGCCCAAGTGCAGCAGGAAAAGGCCGCCTTGGCCAAAGCCCGGGCGGAAGCGGACAAGCTACCAGGTTTGCAGCAGGAAGTCAAAGAAGTAAACAAGCAGATTGGCGCTCTACGTGAGCAGTTTCAAGTTTCTTTAACGGATGGCAATCCTTATGTGGAAATGGGGTTTCGCTCCCGGGACAAAGTCATTTTAACCGGGGTTAACCCTCAGCCGATCCAGAATAAGGGCTATTACCAGGTCTTGCCGGTAGACATTGAATTACGTGGTTCCTACATTGGACACCTGCAGTTTATCAAGGCCCTGGAAAGTTTGCCCAACATGTCGGAAATTTCCGGGATTCAAATGTCCGCAGTGGACGGAGGCGCTTATCCGGAACTGCAGTCCAGTCTGACACTGTTACTTTACAGCATTACTGACTCGGTGCCCGGAAAACTCCGGGGGCAGTGGCAGTTGGGAAGGTTTGATATTTTCAGTCCCGCCCTGCAGCAGATACTGGATACTGTGGATAAACCCGGGGAAGAGCAGACCGGGCCGTCAACGCCCCAGTCCGGCGGAAGCAGTCTGGGGTCAAAGAAGAGCAGTGGCTCCAAGCCAGTGTATCATTTCCCTCTAAGGTAGGAGGCGCACCATATGAGCAGAAGAGTCGTTATCCTGATATTAACACTGACATTGGTAACCGGCGGACAGGCTTTGGCGGGAAGCAGCTGGCTTACGAAACAGATCAGTGTGGCGTATCGTAGCATCAAGATTAGTATAGACGGCCAGGACTTAAGTACCGACACGGAACCTTTTATTTTTCAGGGCCGCACTTTTGTCCCCCTGCGGGCCATAGGCGAGGCCTTTGGAAAAGAGGTAACCTGGGACGCTGCAAACAACCGGGTGATTATCGGTGAACCCCACAAGACAGAACCCCCACCGCAGCCTGCTACCTATATCAATGACTTGCTGGTATTGAGAAATGTGGGGCCGTTTTACCAGACAAAGCAGAATTTCATGATTGCCAGCCGCCCCTTTGCCCACGGTATTGCAGTAGATATAGACAGCGATAGCAAGAAGGCGGAAGTTGTTGTAGATTTAAAAAAACAATTTAACAGCCTTTCCGGTTATGCGGGCGTGGAAGATGAGACCCAAAACAGCAGTGGGGCCTTTGTTTTGAGTATTTACGGAGACAGCCGGGAGTTACTGGCGCCGACCACGTTCTACCCAGGAAAGTATCCTGTTTTTATCACTAAGACTGTATCCAATGTGAACACATTGACTGTCCAGGTGGAATGGGTAGAGGGCGGTATCGGTGATTACAGCAAAATCAAGGCTGTCTTGGCTGACTTGAAGTTTCAGTAAGATTTGTTTCAAGATATTGATTGTGGTTGTACCTGCCCGGTCCGGGCGCTTGGACAGATTTAAAGTGTGGCCAAATCCATTGCCCGGATACATCATGATAACCTGGTGAACTTCGGTATTGTTCCACTGGTTTTTAATAATCCGACAGACTATGAGCGAATTGATACAGGAAACAAACTACTCATAGGTGACCTGCGTTATTCTGTGACAGCGGGCAAGGAAATTATTACTATCAGGAATATGGATAAAGGAGAAGAGTATCCGGTCAAGTTAAGCCTGTCTGAAAGGCAGAGAAAAATCCTTGCCGCAGGAGGAATGTTGAACTGGATGAAGAAACAACAATCCTTATAACGCTAACTATAAAAATGTAAGCTGAAAGGAGAGTCTTATCTTGTCCAAAATTCAAATGAAGGTTCCTTTGGTAGAAATGGACGGGGATGAAATGACCAGGGTTATCTGGAAAATGATCAAAGAGGAGCTGCTTGAACCCTACATTGAGTTGAAGACAGAGTACTATGACCTTGCATTGAAAAAAAGGGACGAGACCAATGACCAGGTGACAATTGATGCGGCACTGGCCACCAAGAAACATGGTGTGGCGGTTAAATGTGCCACCATTACTCCAAATGCACAGAGAATGACTGAATACAAATTAAAGGAAATGTGGAAAAGCCCCAACGGTACCATCAGGGCGATTCTGGACGGCACAGTTTTTCGTTCGCCTATTGTTGTTGGCGGTATCAGCCCCTTCGTCCGTACTTGGAAGAAACCCATAACCATTGCCAGACACGCATACGGGGATGTCTATAAGGATGTGGAGTACCGGGTTGAAGGCCCCGGAAAGGCAGAGCTGATTTTCACTACGGCAGACGGGACAGAGAGTAGACATACTATTTTTGACTTTGAAGGCAAAGGTGTAATACTTGGGATGTACAATACTGACCGGTCAATTGAAAACTTTGCCCGGGCCTGCTTCAACTATGCCCTTGATTTAAAACAGGACTTGTGGTTTGCCACCAAAGATACTGTATCCAAAAAGTACGACCATACTTTTAAAGACATTTTTGAGCGAATATATGAGGCGGAATACAAGCGGAAATTTGAGGAAGCAAACATAGAGTATTTTTACACTTTGATTGATGATGCAGTGGCCAGGGTTATTCGTTCTGAAGGCGGTATGATATGGGCATGCAAGAACTATGACGGCGATGTCATGTCGGACATGGTCGCTTCTGCCTTTGGCAGTCTGGCCATGATGACTTCCGTACTGGTGTCTCCCGATGGTTGTTATGAGTTTGAGGCTGCCCACGGCACGGTTACCAGGCACTATTATAAGTACCTCAAGGGTGAGGAAACGTCCACCAATTCTATGGCGACAATTTTTGCCTGGACCGGGGCTTTAAGGAAACGGGGTGAACTGGATGGCATTGGTGATCTGGTTTACTTCGCTGAAAAACTGGAGGAAGCTTCCGTCAAGACCATAGAGCAGGGGACCATGACCAGGGACCTGGCACAGCTATCAGACCTAACGGACAAGAATGTAGTTAGCACCGAAGTTTTTTTGGAAGCAGTTAAGAAAAACTTAGAGGTGCTGATGCTGGAAAATTAATGTTTATTGAGAAAAATATAGTGGCGACAGCAGGAGATTTTAAAATGTTATGGGATAAATATAAAATCAACTTG
>CAZGXM010000098.1:2428-6276 GCA_964529795.1 uncultured Thermoanaerobacteraceae bacterium | reverse complement strand
CAGTGCCACGTCTCCCTCTATTTTGACTTCCACATCATCAGCCAGTTGATATGACCTTTCTTCACCGTCAATTAAGACAGTAATTGTATCCCCGGACAGCTCCAGAAAGCGGCCTTCAACTTCCATCTCTTCAAACTCAGCCTTGATGGACACAACCAGGTCATTTTCCAGTTTCAGCTCTGCATAACTGCCTTCTACATCCTCCAAATCCGCTTCCTCATCATCCATTTTTATTTGCACATGGTCTGCCAGGTAATATTTTCTGACCTCATCGTCATTAATTTCCAACTTAATCCACGGCTGGTCGCCACCATATACCGAAGCCACGACTCCTGCCACTTCCTCTTCCTTCACAACTTCCCGGGCGCCGATAAAGCTGACCTCGCCGTCAGCGTTGAGCAGGAGCAGTAATTCATCTCCCACTTCCAACTCTTCCAGGTCCGCCCGCCTGTTGTTACGGAAGACTGTGGCACCTGCATCGATTGCATAGGTGGTACTGTCTCCATCTACCTCTACCGCCAGCTCCAGGCCATCAATATCTATGTCTTCCAGAATTCCTTTTACTTCCGACTTGTCAACGGGGTTTTCCACCTTTTCGTCCAGCCTCTCCAGGAGGATAGCCATTTCCGCCCGGGTAATGGGTTTGCGGGGCTGGAAGGAGCCGTCGGGATTACCCTGGAAAATCCCCAGCGCCACCACTTTTTCCAGCATTGCCATGTCGCTACCGTCCACCTTATCAATGTCAATAAAATCCAGGCCCAGGTTTTCCGCATTCACATCCTCGTTTTTCAGCGCACGGGCTATGTAACGTGCCACATTGATCCTTTTGGCCAGCTGCCTGGGGATAAAGGCAAACATTTCCTCCGGAGTGGTCAGGCCCTTCTCCACCGCTACCGCCAAAACATTCAGCGCCCAGGGGGAACTCACCTGCCGCCAGTGTTTCATATCAGACATCACTTCTTCGGGGTCAACCTCGGTGCCGGGATAAACCGCCCGGACAATCATGGCCAGGGCCTCCTCGTTAGTTACCGGAGCCTTGGGCCGGAAGGTGCCGTCTTCGTAACCGCGGATAAAGCCCTTGGTATTCATGCGGGCAACAGCTGCCGCTGCCCAGTGTTCAGCCATGTCTTTGAACTTCAGTTTCGCTTCCCATTTCTGCAGCTTTTTGGCCTGCACCAACCGGGACGGCTGCGCTGCTGCCGTGGTGGCCAAACTAAAAGTGAGCAACACGGCCAGTAATAATGATAGTCTCTTTTTCAATTTCATCCATTGGTCTCTCCTTTCCTTTTTATGGTTTCATCTATAATAATCGAAACCCCCAAGCAGAACTTGGGGGTAAAGGAAAAATTTTTTTATTTCGTTGACGCGACGACCACAATAGTGGTTGCTTCCAAAATGCCGGAATTCATTTTGCCCACCGCAATAATTTCATCACCGCGGTCCAAATGGCGTAAGCTGATATCATCGCCAAATTCAAATATTTGCGTATCGTCATTGAGATAAATGGGTTTATTGTTATCTCTCAATATAATTACTTCCGCATCCTTGTTGATGTTCTCAATCTCGCCGATAAGGTAATCCGCCACTATTTTTGCGGTAACATCCATGTAGGTGATGACATTACCGGTTATCTCCAGTTCCACATAGTCACCGATGCGCAGGTACTCCACTTCGATGTCATCGCCGTCTTTTTCAATGACCGCATCCGGGGCAAAGGTAAAGGTGCGCTCCACACCATCCACCTCAACCACCACTTCCGGGTCGGCAGCCAAGATAATCTTGGTGACGGTGCCTGCCACTTCATCCTCAACCGAAGTGACATCCATGTTGACCACCCGGTTATTTTTCAGCTCCAGCGCGATTTCCTGGCCGGCAAAAATATCTCTCAAACCCCTGGCATCACCGTCAATATCCACGTCGTCGTCAATCACATAGCTTTTCTCCGTACCGTCCTCCAGGGTAATAATTATCCTGGTCTCCGCACCGAATTCCACTTTCACAACAGTACCTTCCACGCTGTCCTCAAAGCTTTCCGCCAGCACCTGGGTAATCAGGCTGCCTTCAACCTTCACTTCCACAGGCTGACCAGGCACCAGGTCCTCCAGGCCGGCGGTTTTGTAGTCCAGACGAATCGCCGCATCTTCGGTCAGGCCGTAAGTGACCTCCCGGCCGTCTTCTTTCTCTATGGTTAAAGAGGGAGTATCCGTGTCAATGGCGATAAGCTCACCGTCCAAAGAAAATTCCTGGGGCTGCAGGTCCTCATGGGCAATTGTTTCCACATAAAGTGCCGTCTCGCCGTCATCAGCCAGAACCACAGCCACGGCATCCAGCGCCCTTAAATCATCCAGCCCGATAGCTTCCGTCCCCCGGAAAATCAGCGCATCATCCGCCAGTGTGTACTGCTTGAGCTTGCTGTCCGGCTTGCGGATGGTCAATCTATTATCAGAAACACTGAAACCAAACACTTCCCCCTTGACTATGTTATCCCGCTCAATGTCAACCTTTTCTTCCAGCCGGGACAAAACCGCTGCCATCTGCGCCCGGGTGATGCTGTCCTCGGGCTTGAAACTGCCGTCGGTATTCCCGGTAAGAATGCCCTCTTCCGCCGCCACATCAATATATCCCACGGCCCGGGGCGGCACATCGGCAGCATCGGTATACTCCAGGGTTACCCCGGAACGCCCCCGGGCCCGGTCATCCAACCCCAGCGCCCGCACGGTAAAAATGGCCATCTCATACCGCTTGGCCGGTGCCCGGGGGTCGAGATACAGGTCAGCGCCGGAGATTACCTTGTTTTTCACTGCAGCGGCCATGTAACCCCTGGCCCAGCCGGCAACCCGGCTGCGGTTTATCAAGGTAATGGGAACAGTCGTGCCAGTGTTGTCCCATTGTAACAGCCGGCCCAAAAAAACAATTGCCTCCTGAACAGTGACAGCAGTATCCGGTGAAAATTTGCCGTCACCGGTCCCCTGGACAATCCCTTTCGCCTTCATTTCCGCCACGGGTTTTTCGTACCAGATGCCGGATTTTACATCAGTGAACACCTGCCCGCCCGCCGCCAACGCCGTGCCGGCAAGCATGGCTGTCACCAGCACAGCCACCAAAAAATAGACACTGCCTTTCCAAACTTTCATCAAGCACACTCCCCCTTAAAATTGCTCCTCATACTTTTTTCGACTTCAGGCATAAAATTCCTCCATTAGCGGCAGTTTTTAACAAAAGAAAAAAGAGGGCATTACTCCCTCTTGATGCCATGAAGAAAGATTTCCATTACCTTATCACTGATATCATCAATATCCACATCCTGTTCAAACAACATCATCTGACCGCTGAGCACCACCGCCCCGAAAAAAAGACGGGCGGCAACGTTGGGGTCAAGCTGTCTGAATTCTCCTCTGTCCATTCCTTCTTGAATAAGCGCTCTCACAATAGCAATTTTTTCTTCCTGTTTTTCAATCATCCATTGAGACAGGCTTTCACCCAGGTCGATATGCTCACGCAGGATAATTTTGGCAATATCCTTGTGGTTCCTGATAAACTTTAAATGTATATAGACAATCTGGCGAAATTTTTCCGTAATGGAGGCTTTTTCATCCAGTTTCCGCTTTAATATATTTAAATAAAAGATACTGCTGGACTTGAACATCTCCTGGAACAGTTCTTTTTTACTGGAAAAATACTCGTAAACCGTCCCCTTGCCCACTTCCGCCTCGGCGGCAATCTCCTCCACCTTGGCCTGGTGGAAGCCTTTGGCGGCAAATACCCGGGCCGCCGCTCTCAATATCTGACTCCTCTTGTCAACACCGGTTCCGTCCATTCAATCACCCTCTACATGCCCGGGGGTATGG
>CAZGXM010000098.1:0-2328 GCA_964529795.1 uncultured Thermoanaerobacteraceae bacterium | reverse complement strand
CTTGTCAACACCGGTTCCGTCCATTCAATCACCCTCTACATGCCCGGGGGTATGGAAGCTCCGGCGCTGAAACCCGCGGGACCGGCAGCGGATGCACCGCCGAATACCATGTGCCTGAACTGGGCCTTCACCAGGTTATAACTCTTTAAGGCATCTATCAACTCCAATTCCTGGTTGTTCAAAATTTCGGAAGCACTGATTACTTCCAGGCTGGTGGCCACACCCACTTCGTAGCGCAGTCTGGACAGGCGCAGGCTCTCTTCCGCCTGTTCCACACTCTTCAGGCGCATTTTATAGTTGGCTTCCGCCACCCGTAAATTCTTATATGCCTCAATCACGTTTAACTCAAAGTCTTTCTGTGCTTCCGCATAATTGACTTTTGCCTTGTCCGCAGCATACTTTGCATCCTTATAAGTGTATCCGTTGGGGGTATAAAACTTTGCCGTCAGCTCAAATGCATCCAGGGCGTTCTCATAGGTCACCCTGGCCCCCACCAGGGCCGCATCTTTACCCGCCGCTTCGGCTAGGACCTCAGCCACATCAATGCTGTCCACCGGCATGTACTCCAACCTGGTGGTGAGCTTCAGCGACTGGTCCAGGTCCAAACCCAGCGCCCGGTTCAGCTTCATGTAGGCAATGTCCAGGTCATTCTCCGCCTGGTTCAGCCCCACCCGGGCACCTGCCAGGGCCACCTCGGCCTGCAGCACGTCATTTTTTGCCTTGGTCCCGGCAGCAAAGGCGGCCCTGGCCAGGTTCACCTGCTCCAGCGCCTTCTGGTAGGTTGTTTCCGCAACAGAGACTTTCTTTTCCGCGCTGAGGACATTGTAGTATGCACTTTCCACCGCCAGGCGGATGGCGCGCTTGGTGTAGTCCAGGTTTACCTTGGCCGCTTCATAGCCTCGTTTAGCCTGGGCAGGGTAAAGTTCCTTAACCTTACTGGTATCCAACCCGGCTGGAGCGTACGGATTGTCTTCTATCTTTTCCTTCGCATCGTCAGCCTGTTTATAAGCTTTTTTAGCCTCATCGAGAGATACTTTGATCAGTTTCACGTTAGGATTGTGCTCCAGGGCGTAATCAATGGCCTCGTCCAGAGACAAGGTCATTACTTCATTGTCCACAGGGTCCGCCAGGGATGTCCCGGTTACCGTCCCCATAATCAGCAGTGCCACCAGTACAAGTATGCCCAGTCGTTTCATGTTTTCTCCTCCCCTTTAGATACTTAGTTCTGTTAACTTAAATCATGCTTGCAATCGTAGAACCCCTGTGTTTATGCTGTTGAAAGAAGATACCAACCTCACCCCCCAACACTTTTGCCGGGAGCAGCTTTCATTACCCGTCTTTTTTCCCGCTTTCCTTTAATCCACTGCCCAAAGTCATCTATAATCGTATACACCACCGGTACAAACACCAGGGTGAACAGCATGGATACCGTCAGGCCGCTGACCACGGCTACCGCCATGGGCGCCGACGCCTCGGACCCGGTGCCGATACCGGCAGCAGTGGGTAGCAGCGCCAGCACCGTGGTCAGCGTGGTCATAAGAATAGGCCGCAGGCGCACCGGGCCCGCTTCCAATACAGCCTCATTGCGCTCCTTACCCCTGCCCCTGAGGGTGTTGATGTAATCCACCATGACGATGGCGTTGTTGACCACAATACCCGCCAGCATGATGACACCGATAAAGGTGGGCACACTGAAGTGCCGTCCGGTCAGCACCAGGCCGCCGACAACACCGATGAAGGTGGTGGGCAGTGAAAACATGATTACAAAGGGGTGCACCAGGGATTCAAACTGGGATGCCATCACCATGTACACCAGGATTATAGCCAGCACCAGCGCCAGCGCCAGGTTGCCGAAAGCCTTCATCATCTCTTCACGCTCACCCCCCAAGGTTATTTCATATCCCTTGGGCAGCTGCTGCTGCAGCGGTTTCAACTTTGCCTGGATATCCCTGGTGATGCTACCCAAATCCCGCCCGGCAATCTGGCCTGCCACCGTGGCCACCCGCACCTGGTCTTCACGGCTGATGGTACCGGGACCCACATCCTGCACCATGGTAACTACCTCGGAAACCGGCACATTAAAACCCATCGGCGACGGGACCGCCAGGCTCTTCAAATCCTGCAGGTCCTCTCGGGCCCACTCGGGATAAATCACCCGCACGTCAATCTCATCATCTTCCTCCCGGTACCTGGTGGCCACCTGACCATGCATGGCGGTCTTCACCACAGAAGCCAGCTGGGCCACGTTGATACCGTAGCTGGCAGCCTTATCCCGGTCGATTTTCAACTGCAGTTCCGGGCTGCCCTCCACAAAGCTGGACTCCACTT
>CAZGXM010000097.1:0-6350 GCA_964529795.1 uncultured Thermoanaerobacteraceae bacterium | reverse complement strand
TTTATGCATGCTAATTCAGGGATGACAACTTTGGCTCCGGCTTGTCCGGGTTAGGGATTTCTATCTGCGAAAGTTGAGTTAGTTAATATTAATGTTCAATATTTTTACACTAACCCCTGCAGAATTTTGCTAATATTCAACCTGAATTAGGCAAGTTGGCCCGACACAAATTCCTGAAACATTGAGTTTAATAGCTTAACTACAATTTTTCTGCTGAAAAACCGAAAAAGGATTCTGATTCCTTTTCGGTAAAGAGTGTTATTGACCAAAGAACACTACCGAAAAGGAGGCGTCCCACTCTTATGGACGATTTTGGGAATTGCCCCTTGTGATCGGCCAAAAAAAATTACCTTCCTTCAGAGGTTCAAAAGAACTATCGGAACATACATCATAACTGTCTTGCAATCATTTCCACTACATCCAAAGCTACCAGCTTCCCTTCCACTTGTTTAAATTTAATGCCGTCATCCAACATGATTAAGCAAAATGGACAGGCAGTGCCGACTATTTCAGCCTGTGAATCCACAATCTGGTCCACCCGCATAGTGTTTATCCTGGTACCGGAACCTTCTTCCATCCACATTCTCCCCCCACCTGCACCGCAGCAGAAACTGTTCTCCCGTGACCGGTCAAGCTCGATAAGGTCTTCTTGACCCAATAAAGACAATAGTTCCCGCGGCGCCCGGTAAATACCATTGTATCTACCCAGGTAACACGAATCGTGATACGTTATGCCTTGGGCCATTTTCCCATTCAGGGCTATTTTACCCTCATCAATCAAACTGCGGATTAATTCGGTATGGTGTAAAACAGTAAGATTCATACCCAGTTGGCTGTAATCGTGTTTTAATACCTGGTAGCAATGGGGGCAAGTGGTTGCAATCTTTGTCACGCCGTACTTATTTAAGACATTTACATTTTTACGTGCCAGTTCTTGAAATACGTATTCATTCCCGGTGCGGCGCGCCAGGTCCCCGCAGCACTGCTCCTCCGCACCAAGGATGCCAAAAGAAACCCCGGCGGTCTGCATCACTTTGATAAAGGCCTGTGCTACTTTGCGATTGCGTTCATCAAAAGCCCCGGCACATCCTACCCAGTACAAAAAATCTGCTTTGCCGTCATTATTCAACGTTTGTACATTAAGTCCGTCAGCCCAGTCTGCCCGAGACCCTCTCCACTCGCCCCAGGGATTACCCTGCTTTTCCAAGTTGCGGAATACTTTTCTTACTTCCCCGGGGAAATCACTCTCATTCAATACCAGGTAACGCCGCATATCAATGGTTCGCCTGGTATGTTCCACCAACACCGGACACTGCTCCTCGCAGGAAAGACAAGTAGTACAGGCCCAAACAGCTTCCTTGTCAACGGCTCCGCCAAGCATAGGGCTTTCTGATGCTGCGGCAATCTCTCCAAGACGCTGACCGACCGGAAACGTGTTGGTTTTTGTCAGATACCCTTTCAAGTCTTGGGTCATGACCTTGGGTGAATAGGGTTTGCCGCTGAGGAAAACCGGGCAATTGCTTTCACAACGACCGCAGCGTGTGCATGCGGAGAGTTCCAACAGGTGCTTCCAGCTAAAACCTTCGGGGCTGCCTGCCCCATACATCCGGTGCGTGGTACCCAGATCCATGTTGGACAGGCGTCCTGCAGGTTCCAACGGGCGAAAGAATATATTAACGGGCGCTGTCATGAGATGAAACAATTTTGAGAAGGGAAGATAGGCAATAAAGCCAAAAGCAGTTAGCATGTGCAACCACCAGGAAACGGAATGTATCGTTTTAATAGTGGTTTCCGGAAAGGCAGCAAACGGCAGGGAAACCAGCCATCCCACAGGCGACCATGCCGCCCATGGATCAGCGGTTGCCGCAATTCTTAATCCTTCGGCTAAAAAACCGGTAAGCAGAATCACTGCAATTAATACCAAGCCGGCAGCATCCTCGCTTAAATTGGGCTGTACCCGGTCAGGACCAATAAAGTAGCGGTTATAAGCAAGCACACCAATCCCAATCAAGGCAGCTAAGCCCGCCAGGTCCAAAACCAGTGAAAATACTAAATAGAAATTACCGGACAGCAACTTTAACCCTAAATCAGCCTGAACAGCCACTATCAGCGTACCGGTAAAAAGAACAAGAAATCCTATAAACAATCCCAGGTGTCCCGTACCCACAAGTTTATCCCGCAGTATCTTACGTTGAAGACCCGCATATTCCCATAAACCTTTAAGACGGGTTCCCAATTGGTCAAATCTTTTGACCTGCTGCCCTTCTCTCCACCACCTGGCATAACGCCAGACTCCCCATAAGGCAACTGCCATTGCTGCTACCGCGAACAAATACACAGGAAAATGATTGCTTACGTTCCAGTAGATTTCCCTGGTTGGCACCCTGCCTTCCCCCTTTACAAGCACTGCTTTAACTGAAAATACCCGATCCCCCGTTAGCGGAGTTGAATTTATTATGAAATCTTTACTTCACCATAAACCCTTGGAATAAAGGCACCCATAATGGTCTTTGCATTTATTACTGCCCCGGGAGCATTCCGGGAAACTTTCCGCCAGTCCCGCAGTGTTGGCACCTTTTAGCTGTTCTACGATCGCCAATACTTGCTCCACCTGTTGAGCGGTTCCGTCAACCACCATCGTTGTGGCGCCCTCCGCCCCGAATACACCACCCATGCCGATTACCGTGCATTTCACACCTGTCAAAATTTCCAAGGCCGCCGCTTCATTAATTAATCGCCCCGGAATGGGAACAAGTCCAACTGCCATTCCCATGGCCAAATCAATTTTCTTTCTACCGCAAGCTGCTACTGCCTCAGAAATGGTGCCGGGTATCAGTTTTTCAAAACCGGCAACCACCAGCACCGTTGCCCCACCGGCAAGAAGGCCAACCAGTACTTCACCCGGAGGCCCTCCGAGAGAGCCCCCAACCATCATTGCCGCCTCTCCCCGGTGGTCAACTGCATTGGCGCCAATTATCACAACGTCTCCCTTTCCCAACCCGGCTACCACCTCTTTAAGTCGATGATCCACATATTCGCCCTGCCCATTGGAAAAAAGCAGGTTATGACCCTCTTTAACCTCCTTGCCGCCTGTCTTACCGCCACGCGGTGAGATGCGTCCGGATATTTTCAGAGGCATTCCTACCAGTTCTTCACTGGCAGCTGAAGCTGTTGTGCCTCCTTTAAAAAAGAGCTTACCGTTCTGTTTCGCCTCCTGGACTTCCGGGAGAGCAGCAACACCCTTGGCAATCAACTTTTTGGCTTCAGCCACTGTCAAGGTAATTTGTACTTTCATGATCTCACACCCAAATTTAAATTTTACGTCCAAGTAAATGCCCTTCTCTAATAGCCTCAAGCGCATGCCGCGGCGCGACACAGTCACCTGCGGAATATAGTTCCGAAACTTTTCCCTTCAAAGCAGGAACCAATTCATCTGCCGCTTCTCTCTGACCAGCTATAACAACAGTATCAACGTCTTCTACCTGCCACTGCTCACCACTGTAAACATCCTCCAGGGTGACAGTTTTACCATTTACGGAGCTTATTTTCGCTCCGGTTGTAATAGCTACCCCCAAATTCCGCAGCCTCTGATGCTGGGTGATCCAACTGATCTGGACAATTTCCGCACCCTCCATGGCCCTGGGAGTAATAATTTCCACTGTTTTACCCATGCTTGCCAAATGCTCCGCAATACTGGTCGCACGATAATGCCCGTCCTCATCAAGCACCAAAACCCTGTCTCCCGGCTCAACATTCCCCAGTGCCACGTCTTTGGCCGTGGTTACCTGAACATCCCCGAAGCCCGTAAATTGAGGTACCACAGGCTCCGACCCGGTGGCAATTATCACCGCGTCCGGCTGTTCGTTTAGGACTGCTTCTTCGGTAGCGGTTGTATTCAGCCTTACATCTACGCCCAAACGCGACAGTTCCATGCTGAGATATCGAGATATACCCCCAAATTCCTGACGGCAGGGAACATTTGCCGCCGCCCGTACCTGGCCGCCCAATTCAGGCTCCTTTTCCATTAAGACCACCTGATGCCCCCGCATTTTTGCCACCCGTGCCGCTTCCATCCCGGCGGGGCCGCCGCCGATGACCACCACTTTTTTACTGTCCGCTGCCCTGGTCAGCTTACCCAAACCCAATTCTTTTTCTTTGCCAACCGTGGGATTTTGCAAGCAGCTGAGGGCAAAACCATTGTGCATTCTGCCCACGCAACCTTGATTGCAGCCGATACAATTGCGAATTTCCTCCTCAAGGCCTTCTTTGGCCTTATTAGGCAGCTCAGGGTCACAAATTGTCGCCCTGGTCATGCCAATCATATCAGCCTGGTGGTCGGCAATAATCTGATTGGCCTGGTGCGGGTCAATAATTCTCGCAACCGTAAAAACGGGTATATCCGGTACTACCTGCTTAATGCCTGCAGCCAAATAAACAAACGGGGCAAACGGAAAGTGCATATCCGGGATCATGGTGGCAAAGCTTATCCCGTTGTAGTTGCATTGGCTAATGGAAAAATAGTCAAGCTTTCCCGTCTGTGCGAGCATGGGGGCAATTACCTGCATATCATCCAGGGTGAGACCCCCGTCGGTAAACTCATCGCCGCTCAAACGCATTCCCACCGCAAAATCCGGACCGGCGGCGCCCCTGACTGCATCTATAACCTCAAAAGCAAAACGTAACCTGTTATCCAGGGACCCCCCGTACTCGTCCGTCCGCTTGTTGCTGAACGGAGACATAAACTGTTGAATAAGATAGCCGTGGGCCCCGTGAATTTCCACACCGTCAAAACCTACATCTTTTGCCAGTTTTGCCGCAAAGGCAAACCCGTCCACAACCTCTTTGATTTCTTCTCTGATCATGGCATGGGGAATTTCTTTCTTGGTCGGACAGGGGATGGCTGAAGGAGCCCACAGAGGCTGCTCGCTCTCTGTACTGACAGTCTGTCTTCCCATGTGCAGAAGCTGTAAAAATATTTTCGCCCCATGCCGGTGTACCATCTCGGTTACCAGGCGAAAACCCGCTGAAACTTTACGGTCATACCCGCCAATGGCTTTAGGTCCCGGGTGAGTGGTGGGGTGTACCCGGGCAGCCTCCATGACAATCAAACCGATGCCGCCTTTGGCCTTTTCCGCCAGGTAATAAGCATGACGTTCATTGGGACAGCCATCCACGGCAAAATTGGTGACGTGCGCCGTACTGAGAATTCTGTTGCGAATATTGACCGAACCCACTTGAATTGGCTGAAAAAGATGTGCAAACGCAGCCAATGTAATCCCCCCTTGAACTTACTGCGGAGACCTCCGCCAAAACCGGAGGCCTCCTTATTATCAAATCATCACAGGCTCTTTTCCGATTTCATGCCCGACTGTAATAGGGCAATTTTTCCGGTGATTACAGCTTCAAATTGTACGTTTCAAGTACTCCCCTCTTCCCTTTTCTGCCACTACCTGCCCTTTTTCGGCAATAACTTCTCCCCTGCTGAGAGTAAAGACCGGCCAACCTTTTAGCTTCATGCCGTCATAAACCGAGTAATCACTGGCGCCAAAAATTTCCGGCTTGACAGTACGCTCCCAATCCAAATCAACTATGGCAAAATCAGCGTCAGCGCCAATTTTTATATCACCCTTACCGGGGAGGTTCAGGGCCTTGGCCACATTGAAACTGCTGACTTTTGCAATGGTCTCCAGGGGAATTGACCGCCGGTGATAGCCTTCACTGATTAATAACGGGAGGATAATTCCCGCACCGGGAAAACCGGGTAAAGTATCCCATACCCCGGTCCCTTTACTGAACTTCTTGCTTTTGTCATTCGGGCAGTTATCCGCCCCAACTGTTTGAACGATACCTTTCCGAATACCTTCCCATAATTTCTCCCTGTCTTCCGCCGTATGAATTGGCGGATTCACTTTGGCCAGCAATCCACAAGACGCATCTTCCGTCAGAGCAAGATAGTGCGGGCAGGTTTCCACAGTCACCGATTGATTGCGCAGCCCGGGAAACTGCTCCAATAAATCCATACTGCTGCCGGCACTTTGGTGGACAATGTACATGTTACCACCCACAATCTCGTTTAAATACAAAGCACCTAAAACAGAAACCGTCTCCACATAATCGGGGCTGGTTTTCGCAAAGAAAGCCAGAGTATCTTCCTGGCCACTCTGAGCCTTCAGGTCGGCGACCACCCGGCGCTGTACGTCCATATCCTCGCAATGGACAGCAAGTACCAGTTTATCGGATATGCCGGCAAACCTCTTCAGAATGTACATCATATCGGCTGAATCCAGCGTTAACGGGTCCTCAACACCAAATATCTGTCCTACCCGGTCCTGGTAGTTGCGGTAAAACTT
>CAZGXM010000096.1:0-6582 GCA_964529795.1 uncultured Thermoanaerobacteraceae bacterium | reverse complement strand
ATAGGTGGTATAATAACCCACCGCAGTTCCAATAACTATAGCCGGGATAACTACCCAATTAAATTTAAACCTGGCCATTTCGGGATCATTGATTTTCCTCCGCTCATACACACCCTTTTCTATCCAATGATATTTCGTCCTGCTCATAATGTAGAAGTCTGCAATTACCACTCCGCCTACCGCAGGCATATAGAGGCCCATAAGAACCAACCAATCGACAATGTACCGGTGGAGTCCTGCAGCAGCACCTGCCATCACAATGGCCGCAATTATTATTGCCACGTTCCGCCTGTCGACATCTTGCTCAAAAAGTGCCTTTGGAAAGGCTGTGAAAGCCAAAGAGGCCAGGTACCCGGCAACATCCGTGGTAGTCCAAGACAGGCAGAAAAATAGTAGCATGCCTACCCCCAGCATTCCCATCGACTTCAGGGCCTCAAACGTGTCCGGTATCCCAGTTGAAGCAGCAATGATCGCACCCGATAAAGATGCAAACATGGCTCCAAGCCCAAACGCCGCAAATCCTACAACCCAGGCATGCCAGGGCTCCTTGCCCCACCTGACCAAATCCCCGCTACGGGTAGTTCCATTGGCAAATAGCCCGATTATCATGGTAACGGCCATGGCAAAGCTTTGTTTTTCTGGAAAAACAGTCGCAAACAATCCCGTCATACCACTTGGGGCCTTTACAACTGCCGCGTACAGGGCAATAATCCCCATGGCCACCATCAGTACCAGTTGAATAAGCGAAATCCAGTAAATCCCGCGTATGCCTATGAATGTACCTGTCAGGAACAACAAACCAAAGGCAAAAGCCAGCACACGGGCATCAATCCCCCAAACCCCTTGCACAGCCCACGCAAATATTGCCACCATAACGACAGACCAACCGACATCACCAAAATTGAAGGATGGTATCGCGGCACCACGTCTACCAAAACTGTACGTGGTCAGCATGTAGCTTGTTAGCCCTGTTGCAATCCCAATCCGGCCATGCAGGCTCGAATAAACCGCCAGAAAGATATTGCCAACGACTATTGCCAGCACTCCTCGACTGAAAGGCCCGGTGTTAATACCGACAAGGCCGCCGATTAAATATGTGAACATGAACATTGCGAATCCCAACCATGCTACGGTTGGAACCATCACAGGCAACCTCTCTCCCTTGGGAATATGTTCCGTTGGATACTCGGCACCCGTCAACCTCTGCATGCCGCTAATCAGCCCAATTCTCATAATAAAAGCAAGCCCCCTTTTTGTACTCTTCTGAATGTCCTGAGCTTTTAAAATGGTAGCCCCCTCCCCTTCCGGTGTGGGGAAGATAAGACGCGTCCTATATCTATAACTCCTCAAGTACCCTTAAAACCCGTTCGGGCGTCATGGGTAGTTCCGGCATTTTTTTGCCGATGGCATTCTTGATTGCGTTGGCAATGGCTCCCGCAGTACAGTTCAGCGCGTGTTCCCCGATGCCCTTGGCTCCATATGGTCCCAAAGGTTCACCTGGTTCTACAATGACCGCCTTGAGTTCCGGAATATCGCCAATAGTAAGGATCTTGTAATCGGTATAATTTGTTTCCAAGTAGCGGTTGGCCTTTACATCAAAACGCAATTCTTCAGTTAATGCGTATCCAATACCCTGGGTTGCGGCCCCATAGATTTGGTTTTCCACCACTGCCGGGTTAATGGCCCGCCCCACATCATGAACTGCCACCAGCCTCAATAATTTCACTTCTCCGGTTTCGGTATCAACCTCAACCTCGGCGAAATGGGCCGCGGCCCCGCCCACGTATATCTTACTGCGCAAAGGAGCAGCCTCCTCATTCTTTGACAGCGTACCCCTGCCAAAGACTGAATGATGCAGGATATCAGATACCGCCATTTCTGCACCCGGCGAACTCTTTGATTTGACAAACCCGTCTTCAAAATAGAGGTCTTTGACATTGGCATCCATCTTCATGGCTGCCATTTCCAGCACTTGACTGATAGCTTCCTTGGCTGCGTTTTTAATGGCCAACCCGGCCAGAAACAATGTTCTGCTGGCGCAACAACCGTGGTCAAAGGGGGTCACGCTGGTATCACCAAAAACCAGCCCTACCTTATCCAAGGAGAGGTTCAATTCCTCCGCCAGGATCTGGGTAAGCGTTGTTTTGCTATCGGTACCTATATCAGTAGTACCGGTGTACAAGATGGCGCTACCGTCCTTTTGAATCTCCACCACCACTCCTATTTCTTGCCTCTCCCAGTCGCACCAGCCTAAAGAAGTAGCCATTCCCACGCCGCGAATCTTGCCGCCGTCCGGTTTGCTTGGTTGCCATCCTCTCCACTTGGCATCCCAACCAAAGACCTCCTTTCCTTTGTCCAGGCATTCCTCGATGGCATAAGTCGACAGAATCTCCCCGAACGGTTTAGTAACCTGATGGGACCGGTAGGTATTTTTGCGGCGGAACTCCACAGGGTCCATGTTCATTTTGCTGGCTAATTCGTCTATCAACTGTTCGACGGCAAAATGGAATGCCGGGGCCTGAACGCCTCTAAAAGGTTGGGCGGTCATTAAATTGGTGTTTACATCCCAAGCGGTGAAGGACCCGCTAGGAAAACGGTAGACAAAAAACTCACTCAAGAGGAACAGGAGCGAACCACCTACGGGGTTGCCGTAAGCGCCGACGTTATACACCCCTTCGAACTTGATGCCCGTGAGAATCCCATCCCCGTCACAAGCTAATGCTACGTCCATGATAACGGCATACCGCCTCCGGGCGATAGTGTGTTCATCCTCTCGGGTGTATTCAAGTTTTACCGGTCGCCCGGCCTTTTGAGCTAACAAAGCAGCGATGACAGGGTAACGTTCCTGTTTCTTACCGCCAAAACCGCCCCCCACATAAGGGGCCACTACCCGGACTTTGTTTAGCGGTAAGCCCAGTACAGTAGCAACATCGCTACACACCCGGTGTGGAAACTGGGTAGAAACCCACAAATCCATTTCTTTGCCGTTCCAGTTGGCCATACAAGCCCTGGGCTCGATAGGTGTAGGAATGTGGAGCTGGGTGGTAAAAGCACCCTCTGCCGTGGCATAAGCTTCCTGAAAAGCTTTATTCACATCTCCCCATTCTTCCTTGAGGGGGCCGGTGGGTACCGACTGATTCCCTTCAGGATACAGTTTGGGGGCTTCTGGTTGCAAGGCCTCTTTGGCATCAAATACCGGGGTTAAAACTTCATATTCCACATCAATTAACTCGATGGCCTTTTCAGCAAGCTCCGGGGACGTAGCAGCAACGGCGGCAATTTCATCTCCCCAACAACGCACATATTTGCTTAACGGTAACAGTTCCCTGGTTTCCACAGGCTGAAAACTGATTTCCGGTGCATCCATGCAGGTAATAACCGCGTGGACGCCCTGCAAAGCGGCTGCTTTTGCGGTATCAATGGCCTTCACTCTGGCATGGGGATAAGGGCTCCCCAAGACTTTAGCGTATAACATCCCCGGAAGGTTCCGGTCCGCAGCGTAACGCGCTTGCCCGGTCACTTTCTCAAAGCCATCTCGCGGAGAAATAGACTTGCCAACAAATTTAAGTTCCGGTACCGATTTCATGTTTTTTCACCCCTTTTTTATGGTAGGTTATGAACCATTAAAGCCGGTCACGTCATCCTTACATAGTTGCTAGCTGCCTGTTTAACTGCCTCAATGATTTTGGGATAAGAGCCGCACCGGCAAAGATTTCCCACCAATGCCTGGATAATTTCTTCTTCTGTCGGTTTTGGATTCATCCCTAAGAGAGCAACCGTAGCCATGATCATTCCTGGCGTGCAGAAACCACACTGCATTGCATGAGTATTTATGAATGCCTGTTGCACGGGATGCAATTCGATGCCATTCTTCAATCCCTCGATGGTAACAATATCGCACCCAACAGTTTCCACTGCCAGGGTCAGGCAAGAAGAAGTGGCCAAGCCGTCTATTAATACCGTACAAGCCCCACATTCCCCGGTACCACAACCGTGTTTGGTCCCAAACAGCCCAAGCTTTTCACGCAGCACGTATAATAAGCTCCAACTATCCTGAACCTGTACCGCAATCATTTCCCCATTTACCTTCAGGTTAATTGTCCTTAAGGCCTGTTCCATTATTGCTTCACCCCCCGTAAGGCCTTCTGCAGAGTTCTTTTTACGAAAATTCCAGTTATTTGCGACCGGTACTCCTTGGTTGAACGCACATCGGAGATAGGTGCGATCTCTTCTTTGACATACCTGGTCGCCTCATCCAATAACTCCTCCGAAATGTCCGCGCCCTGAAGAAAGGCCTCAACCTTGTTCAGTCTTTTAGGAATAGGGGCAACAGAGCCCACCGCCACTCTGGTTTTTTGAATTTTGCCGTTTTCCACCTCTAAATAAACGGCCACATTAATCTTGGCCAGGTCATCAGCCGTTCGCATCACCTTGTGAAAAACGGCCACGGCCCTCTTCCTGTCCACCGGTGGTATGATGACTTCTGCCAACAGTTCATTAGCTTCCATAATATTTTGTCCCGGGCCAGTAAAAAAACCTTCCAGCGGCAAGGTCCTTTCACTTCCCCTGCTCACTAGACGAACTTTTGCATCCAAGGCAAGGAGTACCGGCAGCAGATCCCCTGCCGGCGATGAGCGAGTGATATTTCCTCCGATGGTGGCCCGGTTCCGCACCTGCATGTTGGCAAAAGTCTTGATTACCTCAAGAAAAACGGGGACATACTTCCTTATAAGATCAGAATTCCATAACTGGGTGATGGTGCAGGCCGCGCCAATGCGCATCCCATCGCTTTCATTCCATTGAATCTTGTGCAGTGCCTGAATTCCTTTAATATCAACGACAAGGTCTGTCTGAATCGTCCCATTACGCAGCATGACCAGCAGGTCCGTACCCCCTGCCAGCACCCGGCAGCGCGTTTTATTGTCGTCTAATAGCATCATGATTTCCTGCATGCTCCCCGGCACCTGGTAACGAAAAGATCCCAAGGTTTTCATCTAATCACTCCTTTCCTTATTAAGTAGGCGTACCCAGTTGAATACCTTTGGCAAGAAAGCTCGAAATGTACTCCATACCATTATTAGTGGTCAACTTTATGCGGCTCTTCTTTTTGGCCGCGTAGGTCTGCTCGGGCCTTGCCTGCAACAGCAACAAGTTTTCTTCTGCGGGCAGGTCACAATCGAAAGCCCATTCAATATCCTGGGGTACCCCGCCAAAATATGACTCCACCTTCTTGCCCAGTTGCACCAGCCGCATCAGTTCTGCATCCGACAAACAAAACTCATTGCGCCGTTCCTCCGGTATCGGTTTGAACATAACACCTCCTTTTTCAGGACAGTAAATACACTCCTCCTCTTTCGCGCCCAAGATTTTTTCCTCTATAGCAGAGGTGATCCTGTTTATACGGAACCTGTCCGGGCCAACTTTACCGGAAACTACACTTTCACCCAACCCGTAATTGGCCTCGACAATCATTTTAGCCCGGTCGCCTGTGATGGGGTTGATGGTGAAAAGCACGCCGGCTGCTTTGGCATTAACCATCTTGATCACCCCAACACCGATTGGGGTATCCTCAAGACTCATTTTTTTCTCCAGCTTATGACCAAGGGACCGGGCGTTAAACGTACTGCTCCATACTTTAATTACTTTTTCTATAAGCTCCTCGTCACCATGAACATTTAGATAGGTTTCGTAACTTCCCGGCATGCTTACGGCGCCACTGGAACGAACCGCAACTTTAAGATGTTCCTTTCCCATTCTCCTGGACAACTCGTGGTAGCCGGAAAGTATCTCCTGTTTCAAGCCTGCTTGCATTTCCACGGATTCCATAGCCTTACGAATTTGCTGGCTTAGAAGCTCCAATTCATCGATCCGGCCGCTTAATTTTCCTGCACTTTTGATTATCTGGCCGATGGTCTCATTTAACCCCGTTTCCAAGAGAAATGTTTTGTATGCTTCCATTGATATGGCAAAACCCGGTGGTACAGGAAGACCTCTCCTTGTCATTTCTCCCAAGTTCGCGCATTTCTTTCCTACTTCATCGAGAGCATCTTGAGCCAGTTCCTCTAACCAGTAAATAACCCTCATGGCAATCTCTCCTTAATCAAATTAAAATGATGAAGCGGGGTAAGGCTGGAGTACTATATCGCTCATTCTCGCTTTTCACCTCACCCTGCTCAAACCCAGGAACCGGGCCTCAAAGTTTTTCTACGACCCCATTATTGCCGTCAACCCTGATCATATCCCCGGTCTTAATGAGGCTAGTACCTCTGCCGGTCCCGACCACTGCGGGCAAGTTATGTTCCCTGGCAATAATTGCTGCGTGGGACATGATTCCTCCTGTATCAGTTACCAGGGCTTTTACCTTGGAGAAGATTCCGCCCCAACTGGGCGAAGTGGCAGGACATACCAGAATCTCACCTTCCTGGACCTCGTGAAGCTTGTCGATGGACCTGATCACCCTCGCTATACCTGTACCGACACCGGGCGAACCAGCTGCACCCTTAATCTTCCCTTCTTCCTCCTGTTCGTCCCAGCTTTCCAGGCGTTCAGAAGTGATCCCCCACATCAACAGGACATACGGGT
>CAZGXM010000095.1:0-6706 GCA_964529795.1 uncultured Thermoanaerobacteraceae bacterium | reverse complement strand
AACAATAGCAGTTTATAGTCATCCAGGGAATCCATTCCGGAAGTGATTTCCCCCAGCACCTGCTTGTCAATGGCTTCAATAGCCTTAATCTTGGTTTCCAAATCTCCCTGGTGGCCTGCCTCGTCCGGCGCCTCTACATGCACGTATACAAAATCGCAATCCTCTGCCAATGTTTTCAGAGCGGCGTGGGCTTTACCCGGGAAATTTGTCTGAATGTTCCCCGTTGTACCGGGTACGTCAATCACTTTCAAGCCGATGGCCAGGGCGATGCCTTTTGTCAGGTCTACTGCGGAAATCATGGCGCCGTCCAGCCCGTAAAGGTCCTTGAAGGCAGGCATTTCCGGTTTGGTGCCCTGCCCCCAGAGCCAGATGGAGTTTGCAGGATTTTTCCCGCATGCTTTTCTGACTTGGTTAAGCGGATGATTTTTTAACAACTGAAAACTGTTTTTCATCAATGTAACTAGTTTATCGCTGTCTTCACCTTTGGGTAGGTAGTCAAAAATTACCTTGCCAGCAATGTCGTGGGGCGGTGTGCACTGCTGCTTTCCCCGGCCGCCACGCCAGACCATAAGATGCCGGTAACTGATACCCGGGTAGAAATTGATGTTTTCATTTACCATATTTTCATTGACGGTATTAATTATTTGAGCCGCTTCCCCGGAGGAAATTTCCCCGGCACAGTAATCCAACATTATCTTCTGCTCATATTTTTCTTCATCTGATAGAGTTACCAAATTACAGCGAAAGGAAACATCACCGGGCTGCAAATCTATTCCCATGCTGATGGCCTCCAACGGTGACCTGCCCGTGTAATATAATTCGGGGTGATATCCGATGACGGAGAGGTTTGCCACATCGCTTCCCGGCGCAAATCCACGGGGCACTGTGGTTACCATACCCAAGTGGCTTGTAGCAGCCAATTTGTCCATGTTGGGTGTGTTAGCGTATTGAAGCGGGGTGAGATTGTTAAGCGCCGGAATAGGGTAATCTGCCATTCCATCCCCTAAGATAACTATATACTTCATTGATTGGGCCTCCTTTTTCCTTTGATATAAGTTTCACGCTGAATGGGCGGTATTCCTTCTAATATCGGCACTTTTCCGATAAAGAAAAACGGGACCTGTGGGTCCCGATCAGCCTGTTGTTAAACGTTAGGCCCGCTGTACCACCCGTTGCCGTAGGCCTGCGCGGAGCAGTAGTGGACTGAAGTTTTATATCAGGCTTTTTTCCTGAATTCTACCATGAAATTGGCCAGCGCTTCGCAACCTTCCACAGGCATGGCGTTGTATATGGAGGCACGAATACCGCCAACGGAACGGTGTCCCTTCAGTCCCACCAGGCCTTTTTCCGCTGCTTCCTGAACAAAGCGTTTTTCCAGTTCTTCACTCGGCAGGCGGAAGGTAACGTTCATTAATGAGCGGTCTTTGACAGCATGACCCCGGTAAAAATCCGCACTTTCGTCAATCACTCCGTAAATGAGGTTTGCCTTGTGTTGGTTCAGCGCTGCAATTTTTTGCAAACCACCCAGGTCTTTCAACCATTCCAGTACCAGGTCAACAATATAAATGGGGAAAGTGGGCGGTGTATTGTAGAGCGAATTTTTTTCCGCGTGGGCAGCGTATTTAAGCATGGTCGGCAGTTTCTTTTCAGTGCTGATTTCCAGGAATTTTTTACTGATTATTACCACGGTGACACCGGCAGGACCCAAATTTTTCTGGGCACCGGCATAAATCAAGTCAAATTTAGATACGTCAAAAGGCCGGGATAAAATGTCACTGGACATATCCGCCACCAGGGGAACGTCCAAGTCGGGGAAATCCTGCCACTGGGTGCCGTAAATTGTATTGTTTGAAGTAATGTGCAGGTAGGCAGGGTTATTACTTAACGCAATTTCTGCGGGCGTGGTGATGCGCCGGTGGTTTTCCTCTTTTGTGGAGCCGGCGATATGTACCTCGCCCACTTTTACTGCCTCTTTGTATGCTTTTTCGGCGAAACTGCCGGTGACGACATAATTGGCGGTCAAACCTTCAGCCAGGAAGTTGAACGGCACCATAAAAAACTGGGAACTGGCCCCGCCTTGTAAAAATAATACCCGGTAATCTTCGGGGATTTGCAGCAGTTCTTTCAAATTGGCTTCAGCGGAAGAAATTATTTCTTCTATTGGCGCAGAGCGGTGGCTCATTTCCATTACCGACATGCCTGACTGACGGTAATCCAACAATTCTGATTTAGCTTTTTCCAAAACTGTTTCCGGCAGTGTTGCCGGTCCCGCATAAAAGTTGAAAACTCTTTTGCCCATAAAAAAACTCCTTTACTGAAAATTATTTATTTCACATTATAATTGAAACGCGGTTAAGACTCAAAGGTTTTTGTCAAATTCTCGCTAAAACAGCCAATGTCTTATTCGTTTAAATAATTGCAAAGTTAATAATATATAATAATTTGCAAAACTTTGCTCAAATAGCTGTGGGCGTTTATAATGAAATTAGAGAGCCTTTTTTAAAAAACCACCTGAATTAATTATATAAGTTGAGAAATGTAAAAAACTATAGTCAAGTCAGGGTTGACCGTAAGTCAAGAATTATTATAATTAATTAAAACAACTTAATTTTTTTGAAATTTCCCTGGGAGGTTATTATGAAAACACTGCTTGAGAAAATGCGTACTATGAACGAATTGATTCAAAAATCAGCGGGACAGCCGGTGGACTTTAAGGAAATGGCCCGGGTGTTGGCTGATAATGTGGAAGCCAATTGTTATATCATCGGTAGGTATGGAGAAATTCTCGGGTATGCATTTTCACGGGGGCGTTCCTGCGATATTATTGAAGACATTCTTTACGAGGCCAAATGTTTTCCCGAAGACTATACCCAGACGTTGGAAGACATCAGGGAGACTAAAGCAAACGTAGCCTATAAGGATTTCTGCTTACTATCCAACGGCAAGCAGTCATGTGTCTTTGGTAATAAAATCACTACCTATATTCCCATAATTGGCGGTGCCGAGCGGCTGGGCACGCTGGTGTTGAGCAAGTTTGACCAGTGGTTTTCCGATGGGGACTTGGTTCTGGCCGAGTACGGTGCCGCGGTAATAGCCATGGAGGTCCTGCGCTCCAAAGCGGAAAAATCCGAAGAGGAAGCGCGGCAAAAAGCCATGGTGCATGTGGCCATGCAGACCCTTTCCTACTCCGAGGCAGCAGCGATTGTTGCCATACTGAAAAGTTTGGAAGGCGACGAAGGGGTTATCGTGGCCAGCAAAATCGCCGATGAGGCGGGCATTACCCGTTCGGTAATTGTCAATGCCCTGCGCAAATTTGAAAGTGCCGGTGTGATCAATTCCAAATCCCTGGGTATGAAAGGAACATATATCCGGGTGTTGAACCCCTATATTTGGGATGAATTAAACAACCTGGCCCCCACCGGGATCAGATTTTAAATATTGATGCCGCGTTTTGGTCAAGCGCGGCATTTTTTTAAGTCTTGGACGGGATTTTCTAAAGTGGGAAAGCCGCTTATACGGCACTTGACTTTATCCCCGTGGGCAATAACCACTGCCCCCGGTGTGCCGGTGGAAATAATGTCTCCGGGCAGCAAGGTCATTACCCGGGAATGGAAAGCCACTAAATCCCAGGGTTTGAAGGTCATGTTTTTCACAATGTTTTTCCGGTGTACTTTGTCATTAATGATTGTGGCTACTTCCAACTGGAGGACATCGGGTACTTCGTCAACGGTGATTAACTGCGGCCCAAAACTAAAAAAGGTATCAAAGCTTTTTGAGCGGGTCAGGTAACGGGGGTTTTGCTTTAAGATATCCTCTGCGGTCATATCAATAATGGTAGTAAAACCTGCTACGTACCGGGAGGCATCCCCAGGGGAAATATCTTTGCACCTTTTTCCGATGATCACCCCTAACTCTGCTTCAGCGGTGGTCCGCCGGGATTGTAGCGGGATTTGAATGGTATCCCGGGGGCCGATAATGGTGGTATCCGGCTTCATAAAACTTGCCGGGGCGGTAGTGGGTGTTTTTTCCGCCAAATCGGCGGCGTGTTCGGCGTAGTTGAGGCCTATACCCCAGATTTTCCGCGGTCGCCGGTATAGAGGTCCATATGTGACTCTTTCAGTTAACGCCAGCTTTTTCAGAGTCTTTGTATCTTGTTGGGAAACCCAACTTTTGAAGTCGCCCAACTGTCCGCTTTCCAAAATGGATAACAGGCTTGTTTTCCAGGCGGTATTAAAGAACTTGTTTAATTTTTCGACAGTGATGGTTTTTTCGTCAATGACCAGGGCGGCGATTTCCTCGTTTTTTAACTTTACCGTGGCAAGACGCATTTTTTATTACCTCCTTTTTGCTACATTATTTTCTATAGCTATGTGGCTATTTCCTGTTGGAAATGGCGTAGAGTTTCTTATTTATCCTTTTCGTCTTTTTTCTTTTCAAAATTGGTGGGGTAAAAGAAAACACCGCAGTTTGGACAGTGAAGTTGCGATTGACTGTTGGATTCCGCGAGGATAAATAACTTGGTCTGGCCACAGCACGGGCAGTCTACCTCATAATGAATGATCAGGTAGTTCCCCACTTTTTCGGTACGAAGAATACGGGCTGTGAGCATAAGAGTCCCCCCCCTGAATTTTTTGGTCCTGATGTTGTATTATTTTTTAATAAAGTGTATTCTTTAACTAGACTATTTAGACTACCGGGGAGGAGGTGCTGTCAAATGCCCATAGTGCAGGTGGAAATGATTGAAGGGCGTACAGAAGAACAAAAAAGGACGCTGGCAAAAAAAATAACCGATGCAGTGGTGGAGTCGGTCAATTGCAAACCGGAGGTTGTCAAGGTTATTATTCGGGAAATGAAAAAGGAGCACTACGCTGAAGGCGGGGTACTGTATAAGGATAGGTAGTAATACATAAAGGTGGTCGCGTGTGACCACCTTTTATTCAGGATGTCATCATCTATTTTGTTATTTTGAGCATCAGTCTTGCCAGCACTTTTTGCTCTTCTTCATTGGCTGCTTCCCAGAGTTCTTTCATTGCTATATTTTCTGGCACGTCCGGCTTAACGTTTTTAGTTAAGAAATCGCCAAATTCCGCCGCAAACTCTACCAGTATATCTTTGGAGACACCCGATTTTTCTGCTTGATTTGCCAGTTTCCCCAGGGATTTTTTCCAACTATCCCACGAACTGGCATCAAGTCGGTTGATTAGTTCTTTTAGCTGGTCTTTCACAATTTCACTTCCTTTAAAGCTAGTTTATATCCAACTAAACTAATACACATAGTATTATTTTCTTGCAAAAAAGTGACCTTTGTCACATCACAAATACTTTTATTTATTGTATACTATAAATGTGGGATTCCCCAAATCCCCACCCCACCCTTCAAAGGTTCCTACCATTGCGTAGGAACTTTTTTATTTGTATTTTATTTTTACCTTGTAGGTTGACCAACCTAACAAGTCGTAGACCGGTCAGTATTGGGCCACTGCTGTTGTCAGCATAACCAGTCCCAAGACTAACAAGATGCCAAACCAGGTCAAGTTGGGGCTGGCAAAAAACGACGCCACTAATAGCAATACTGCAACAATATAACGGATAACCTGATCAGTCTTGCCCACGTTTTTCCTCAGCATGGCAACCCCTTCTTTATTAAATTAAAGCAGCCAATGTTTTATTTCTCTCCGATGCTTTCCCAATAAGGACAGCTTACCGAATTATTCCTGACGTCGGGATTACTACATCCATAACTCCCGTCGCACTGGCGGCGAAATACCCAGCGGCACCCGGGATTTTTACAGCTTTCCATGACAATAATTTTTTCTTCTCCTTTCGCGAAAGGAAATTGTCCATTAATATCTTGCGCCATTATTGCAGTAATATACCAATTTTCAGGCAAAATAGTAAAAGAGGATGATGTTTACAAGCTGACATGAAAAATTATGGAGGTGAAGTAATGAAATAAATATTTGTAACCCGTCAAATACCCGCGGCCGGGATGGAAAAGCTGAAAAATGGTTTTAAGGTGACAGTGGGGTCCGGAGAGAGAAACTTGACCAAAGCAGAAATAATTGCCGCTCCTATCTTAATGGAAGCAAACCTCCCAATTGGGTCAACCCGTTTTAGTTCTCTCTGGAATAAAGAAGCGGTTAAGAGGCATGCTAACAATAAACTTTTGGAAAGGAGTTTTGCCAATGGCAAATACGGTAAAGGTATATACCACACCGACATGACCTCATTGTACCCGGGTGAAAGAGTATCTTTCGCAAAAAGGAATTTCCTTTCAAGAATTTAACGTCGCTGCTGATGAGAAAGCCCGGAACGATATGTACAACAAAACCGGTATGATGGCGGTGCCTGTGCTTGATATTGACGGTGAGATAATTGTCGGTTTTGACAGGCAAGCTATCGAAAAAAAACTGCATTGAGGAGAGATAAGGATGGGGCTTACTCAGCAACAACTGGTACTGCTTGCCGAAAACTGCCCGGAGTTTGCATCGGTGAGCCTCGCTCAGGGTTACGGGGTTTCTTTGGCCAATGTTTCCGGCAGGGAGAATCCCCGATGTGATAACTGTATCAATTGGGCTCAAGGAGATTGCGATATTTTTAAAGCAAGCATAAATAATTCTGGGGAAACTTCTGTGAACGGCTAACCGGCCGTTCTTTTTTTATGTTCTTTTTCATAAAATTTTTTTATGAAAGGCAGGGGAATACT
>CAZGXM010000094.1:0-6764 GCA_964529795.1 uncultured Thermoanaerobacteraceae bacterium | reverse complement strand
TGATATTTTTGTTAGATATTTTTTTTTTTACTTTTTTATTGTTCCTGGTATATAAGGGTGCCTTGTTGGCACTGGTCTTTTCCGGCATTATCATATTCAGGTATTACATTGATACCATGTTCAATTTCATGCCCAAGTCCTTATTTTTCATGGTCGGGGGATTGATTTTGTTGGCAATGGCATTTATCTTTCAAAGAATCAAAAACAGCGAGACAGGATGACCCATGAAAAATAATATTCGTGAGAAGTATATTGGTGCGGTGATAATTCCCATAGTAATTTTGTTATCCATGACAGCCCTTCCTCTTTCGGCTCTGTTTTTTGGCGAAGAGATAAAATTGGAAACTGAACCCTACGATCCCAGGGATTTGTTTAGAGGCGACTACGTTGCCTTGAGTTATAAAATCAATGAGGTGGATATAGATAAATTTCCGGAAACTCTGGTGGAAGCAGCAAAAAAGGAATCTCATTCTTTTCGCAGAGAGAGATATAACACTTTATGTGGTGTTAGAAAAAGTCAATGATTATCATACGGTAGACCATATAACATTGGAAAAACCGTTTAACAGGACATTTCTTAAAGGGACTTTGCCTTATTTATATGAACTGCGGTATAATCATAACGGTCAAGCGAGAATAAATTATAATCTTGATAAGTACTTTGTCCCGGAAAATACAGGGGAAAATCTGAAAAAAATGTCTGTGCGAGGGGAACTTGTTGCCACGGTAAAAGTATTTAACGGCTACGCTTTATTGACTGATATCTCACCAAAATAATGCCTTGATACCATGGTGCTGTTCATAATAAGACTATTTCATCTGCATTTTTGCTACCTGTTTAATAGTGAACAATTTCTGTCTGTAATGGTGCCAGACCTCTGGCCCATGCAGGAATATTTTGCTTTTACTTGAATAATACTACTAGGCAACAGAAAGTAATTGTGGGGTGAGCAAATGGTTAATAAGGAAAATATAATCCGGATACTGAAGATAGCACTTGAAAACGGCGGTGATTTCGCCGATATTTTTGTGGAACGAAAGCGCACTACTACCATCAGCCTGGAAGCGGGAAAAATTGAGCGAATCAATTCCGGCCTTGACGTGGGTGCGGGTATCCGGGTCATATCCGGGGACAGTACTTCCTACGCCCATACCAATGACATCACTGTGGCAGGCCTGGAAAAGCTGGCTGCTTTGGTGAGCAAAGCGGTAAAAGGGGAGACCGGCCGGGTGGCGTCATCCTTGCAAAGTGTACCTGCCAACTGGCAGCCGGACTTTAAAAAGAAACCGGCAGCAGTAGCCATTGAAGACAAGGTTGCCCTGGTGGAAAAGATGGATAAGGCTGCCCGGGACATTGACCCGCGCATCAAGCAGGTGACGGTGGGTTACGGCGATGTGGAACAGGTAGTGCTGATAGCCAACAGTGAAGGCACCCTTGTGGAGGACGAACGCATCCGCACCCGGGTGGTGATTAACGCTGTGGCCCAGGAAGGCGACGCCATTCAGACCGGCTTTGAATCTGCTGGTGGCCTGCAGGGCTTTGAAATCTTTGATGAAGTTAACATGGAGGAAATCGCCCGGTCTGCGGCCAAACGGGCGGTGGCCTTGCTGGATGCCAAACCGGCGCCGGCAGGTCGTATGCCGGTGGTAATGGCCGGTGAAGCAGGGGGTACCATGGTGCATGAGGCCTGCGGCCACGGTTTGGAAGCGGATTTGGTGCAGAAGAAACTGTCGGTATATGCCGGTAAGGTCGGCGAAAAAGTGGCGTCAGAGCTGGTAACGGTAATTGATGACGCCACCATCCCGGGAAACTACGGTTCCCTGGCCTATGATGATGAGGGCACGCCCGGGGAAAAGACAGTTTTGATAGAAAAGGGTATTTTAAAGAGCTACATGTACGATAAACTGACAGCCATGAAGGAGGGACGTTTCTCCAACGGTAACGGCAGGCGGCAGTCTTACCAGGACCGTCCCATCCCGCGGATGACCAATACATATATTGCCCCGGGGGAAAGTGACCCGGAGGAAATTATCCGTGAGACCAAGGAAGGCCTGCTGGTGAAAAAGATGGGTGGCGGCCAGGTAAATACCACCAACGGTGATTTTGTCTTTGACGTGGCTGAAGGGTATCTAATCAAGGACGGCAAAGTAGGGCCGCTGGTGCGGGGTGCAACGTTGACGGGAAACGGCCCCAAGGTTTTACAGATCGTGGACCGAGTGGGTAACGACCTGGGATTTGCCATCGGTACCTGTGGTAAAGACGGTCAGGGGGCACCGGTTTCCGATGCCCAGCCCACCATTCGCATCCCGGAACTGGTGGTTGGCGGCATACTGGATGAAGATTAGGAGGTGACACTTGCAGTGGCAAACTTGCGTAAGTTGGGTGAAGATACGGTAGCCAGGGCCTTAAAACAAGGTGCCGCGGCGGCCGAAAGTTTTATTGTGTCCGACAGGGAACTTAATATTGAAGTGGCCAATCAGGAAGTGGAGAATATGAAGGTGGCGGAGAGCGCCGGCCTGTGTATGCGGGTGTTTAAAGAAGGGAGAATGGGTTTTGCCTATACCGCTGACCTGACTCCCGGGGGCTTGGAATTTGTGATTTCCCAGGCACTGGAAAATGCCAAAAGAGCCACGGTGGATGAATTTAATATTCTACCGAAACCTGCACGGGGTTATGCCAAGCTGGACATATTCGACCCGGCTATTGAAAGCACACCGGTAGAGGATAAAATAAATTTGGCCAAAGAAATAGAGCACTATGCCCGGCAGTATGACCGGAGGGTAACCATTACCGAGCGCTGTGCCTACCAGGATTCAGTCTACCGTGTGGCAATTGTTAATTCCCACGGTATTAATGAGGAATATCAAGGCGCTTACTGTGGGGCCTATGCCTTTTTGGTCGCTGAAGAAAATGACGAGCAGCAGACCGGCTTTGGCCTGCAGTACCGGTTAAAATACAACCAGTTAAATCCCAAAGAGGTAGGGGAAGAAGGTGCGGAGAAGGCAGTACGCATGCTGGGGGCAAAGGAGATTAACACCCAGCGGGCCACAGTGGTGCTTGATCCCTATGTGGCTACCAATTTTTTGGGCGTGATTGCCCCGGCCCTGTCTGCGGAAGCGGTGCAGAAAGGGAAATCCCTTTTTGCCGGCAAAGTGGGAAAAGCCGTCGGTTCAGAGTTGCTGACCGTTATTGATGACGGGACGATGGCCGGCGGTATCATTTCTGCGCCCATGGACGGTGAGGGCGTGCCTGCGGGTAAGACTGTGCTGATTGATAAGGGGGAGCTGAAGGGTTTCCTGCATAATACATATACTGCGGCAAAAGACGGTGTCGCATCCACCGGCAACGGCACCCGCAGTTCCTTTAAAGGGACACCCGAGGTTGGTACCACCAACTTTTATATTGCCCCGGGCGGCACACCCGGGGAGAAACTGTTGGGCGAAATAGATAAAGGCCTTTATATTACCGAGGTAATGGGTATGCACACGGCCAATCCCATTTCCGGAGATTTTTCCGTGGGGGCTTCGGGGCTGTGGATAGAAAACGGGCAGTTTACCCGCCCGGTACGCGGTGTAGCCATTGCCGGCAATGTAATGGAACTTTTGAAATCCATAGACTGTGTTGGCAACGACATGACCTTTTTCGTGGGCAAGGGGTCGCCCACGGTGCGTATCTCCCGGATGACCATTAGCGGTGCCTAGTAAAAAGGTCAAAAGTCGAGCGCTAATGTTGCTAAAGATATTGTTTAGATATGAAAAAAGTGGTAAAATGCAACCAGGTTTAAAGGAGTGAAGCCTGGTGACGATATGGGTACTTAACGGGCCCAATTTAAATCTTTTGGGTCAAAGAGAGCCGCAGATTTACGGTAAGGACACTTTGGAGGGAATCAACGAGGAAATTATCCGCCGGGGGGAAAAACTGGGCCTGGAGGTGGAGTGCTACCAATCCAACCATGAAGGTTGGTTGGTAGAAAAGATACAGTCCGCCCCCGGAAAAGCTGACTGCATCATTTTCAACCCGGCCGCTTACAGCCATTACAGCATCGCTATCAGGGATGCTGTAGCAGCGGTGGCGGTGCCGGTGATTGAAGTGCATTTGTCCAATATTGCCGCCCGGGAGGAATTCAGGCACTGGTCGGTGATTGCGCCGGTGGCGGCGGGGCAGATTAGCGGTTTTGGCAAATACGGTTATTTTCTTGCCCTGGAAGCGGCAAAACTATTGGTAACCGGTACGGGTAAATAGGAGGAAAAAGTTGAAACGGCGGCTGGAAAAGCTACGGGAAAAATTAAAGACTGCTTCCATAGACGCAGTTCTCATTGAGAACCCGGAAAACCGGCGTTATTTGAGCGGCTTCACCGGTACTGCGGGGATGGTTTTGGTTACCCGGGAAAAAGCTTTTTTACTTACTGATTTCCGTTATACGGAGCAGGCTAAAGGCCAGGCGCCCCATTTGCAGGTAGTGCAGTATGGCGCTGAACGCTTGAAGGACGTGGCAAAGCTGTTGGATGACTTACAAATTGAAACTCTCGCCTTTGAGGAAGAGCACGTCACTTTCAAGCAGTACCGCGAATTGCGGGACAAGCTGACGGTGACTCTGGAACCGGTCAGGGGCTGGGTGGAAGAGCTGCGGTTGATAAAGAACAGGGATGAACTGGAGACTTTAAAAAAGGCTGTTCGCCTTGCCGACGAAGGTTTCAGCTTTATCAGCCGGTTTATCTCACCGGGTAAGATTGAGCAGGAGGTAAGCCTGGAGTTGGAGTTTTACATGCGGCGCCAGGGGGCCAGCGGTCCTGCCTTTGATTTTATTGTGGCATCGGGATACCGGGGGGCGCTGCCTCACGGAGTTGCCGGGGATAAGAAGATCCAACCGGGTGACTTGGTGGTTATGGATTTTGGTGCAGTTTATTGTGGTTATCATTCGGATATAACGCGTACGGTGGCTGTGGGTAAAAGCATGGAAAAACAGGAGGAAATCTACCGCATTGTGCTGGAAGCCCAGCTGGCGGCGATTGATATAATAAAACCGGGGTTGGCCGGCGCGGAAGTAGACGAGGTTGCCCGAGAAATAATCTCAAACCACGGTTATGGTGAATATTTTGGCCACGGCCTCGGTCACGGCGTGGGCCTGGCTGTCCACGAAGGCCCGCGGTTGGCACCCAACGTCGATACGGTGCTGGAACCGGGGATGGTGGTTACCGTGGAACCGGGTATTTACCTGCCCGATTGGGGCGGTGTGCGGATAGAGGATATGGTTCTGGTTACCTCTACGGGGTGTGAAATCCTCACAGGGAGTAACAAAGAATTTTTAATTGTCTAAACTTACGCGTATTGCAACCAGGCTGAGGGGAGGAAATGAGATGATTTCTACAAACGATTTTCGGACCGGTTTGACTATTGAGTTGGCTGGCGAGATTTATCAGGTTTTGGATTTCCAGCATGTCAAGCCGGGGAAGGGTGCGGCCTTTGTACGCTCCAAGTTGAAAAACTTGATGACCGGAGCTACAGTAGAAAAAACCTTCCGGGCCGGTGAAAAGGTGTCCAAGGCGCATGTGGAAAGAAAACAGATGCAGTACCTGTATAATGACGGTCAGTTTTATTATTTCATGGATACCAATACTTACGAGCAGATGCAGATTCCCAGCGACATTATCGGTGACAAAAGCAAGTTTATGAAGGACAACATGTTGCTGGACGTGGCCATGCACGGCAGCACCATTATTGATGTGGAACTGCCCAACTTTGTTGAGTTGGAAGTTGTGGAAACCGAGCCGGGCATCAAGGGCGATACCGCTACCGGCGCCACCAAGTCTGCTACTCTGGAAACAGGCGCAACGGTACAGGTGCCGCTGTTTATTAATGTGGGTGATGTGCTGCGTATTGACACCAGGACCGGAGAGTATATCACCCGGGCATAGAGAGGGTGGTCCCGGGATTAAAATTATTTGCTGCGGGAAATACTACTATGGGATGAAAGGAGGATAAAAAATGGAAGGCTTAAAGAAAAGGATTGCTTACCTGCAGGGATTGATGGCTGGCATAGAACTTGATCCCGCTTCCAAGGAAGGCAAGTTGTTTCAGGGAATTGTGGAGGTACTGGAAGAAATGTCCGCGGTGATGGAAGACCTTCGGGCGAATCAAGACGAACTGGAAGAATACCTGGAAAGCATTGATGAAGACCTTTACGACTTGGAAGATGACTACTACCTGGCTGACGAGGATTTTTCTGACGATTACGAGGATGAAGACGACTATTACGAAGGTGAAGAAGATGCGGACATGATTGAGGTGGAATGCCCCGAGTGTGGCAACACCGTCTGCTTCGATGCGGATATTTTGGATGATGATGACTACATTGAAGTAGCCTGTCCCAACTGCGATACCGTGGTTTTTGTCAATGATGACGACTACGTTACTGTGGAAGAAGAGCCGGACCCGGAGCCGGAAACCGAAACTGATGACTCGGGAACGGACGATATTTAATACGAAATTAATTTCAGGACTCTCTCCTTTTGGAGGGAGTTTTTTTATTTGTAGTATCGTTTGGGGACGGTTCTTGACTTGAATACCAAGAAATGGAATTATCCTCCAACAGAAACCACAGCCATAATTATTTTCCAAATGCAGGAATTCAAGTCAAGAACCGTCCCCAAACCCCAAAAGTGTATCCGCCGTTCTGATTTTAAAAATATAGAAATAGGAATGGATGAGGTTTTGCAGTTTATCAACACCTGGAACGAAAACTGGGCACATCCTTTTAATTGGA
>CAZGXM010000093.1:0-6917 GCA_964529795.1 uncultured Thermoanaerobacteraceae bacterium | reverse complement strand
CCATCCTTTTTCCTCTCAAATCTTGTCCCTTTATGTTCATAAAAACACTTGGAAAAACAATGCGCACCAGTAAGCAATATGTTATGATGGTAACTACCAAGGAAACTTGCTAGGAAAAGGAGACATGCCCGTAATGCCTGTAGAACAGATTGCCCTGATTCTCGTCACCGGAATTGCCGCAGGATTCCTCAACACCCTGGCCGGCGGTGGTTCACTGTTAACCATGCCGGTATTGATTTTTTTGGGGCTCCCGTCCGCCATGGCCAACGGCACCAACCGCATTGCCCTGATGGCGCAGAACATTGTAGCTGTTACCAACTTTCGCCGCAAGGGTTTTTTTGACTGGAAGCTGAGCTTAATGCTGGGGATTCCCGCCGTGCTGGGGTCCGTCCTCGGCGCCAACCTGGCCATTTCCCTGCCGGATAGAATTTTTAACAAAATCCTGGCCGTGGTGATGCTGCTGGTACTGGGCCTGATCCTCTGGCAGCCGCAGAAAAAACTTGCGGGGGCGGGGGGAAACTTGAGCAGCAAGCGGAAGCTTGCTGCCGTGATTACTTTTTTCTTTGTGGGCATTTACGGCGGCTTTATTCAGGCGGGGGTGGGCTTTATCATCATTGCCAGCCTGACGGTCATTACCGGCATGTCGCTGGTGAGAATCAACAGCATCAAGGTCTTCGTGGTAGCGATCTACATGCTCTCCTCATTGGCCATATTTGTTTACAGCGGCCAGGTGGACTGGGTGCTGGGCCTGACCCTGGCGGTGGGTAACGGCCTGGGCGGTTGGCTGGGCAGCAATTTCGCTGTTTCCAGGGGTGATAAATGGATACGCGTCTTCCTGGTAATTGCCGTGACCCTAATGGCGGCCAAACTGCTGGGATTGTTTGAAATACTTGGTTGGGGCGCCTAAACACCAGCGCTTGTGGAATTAGCATTAAAAAACAGGAGGCCCAATCATACATCAGGCTTCCCCTGGTCCAACAGTTTGTTAACTACTTTTTCTGTGCTTTCTGTATCTTGGCCCATGTATCCTTTAAGGAAACAATCCGGTTAAACACCAGCTTTTCCTCAGAGGAGTCCGGGTCGACGCAAAAATAGCCTTTTCTCAAGAACTGGTACCGCTCTCCCGGTGCTGCACCGGCCAGGCCGGGTTCAACCATGCAGTTGGTTAACTTTTCTAGGGAATTGGGATTTAAATTTTCTTTAAAATCTCCCGCCACTTCTTCCGGGTTTTCCTTGGCAAACAGGTGCTCGTATAAACGCACTTCCGCACTGTGGGCATGTCTGACGGAAACCCAGTGCAGCGTCCCTTTGACTTTCTTGCCGCTGGTATCGGAACCGCTCCTGGTGCGCGGGTCATAGGTGCAGCGCAGCTCCACTATTTCCCCGCTATTTTCATCCTTGACTACTCCCTCACACTTAATGATATAGGCGTGTTTCAGCCGTACTTCCCGGCCGGGAGCCAGGCGGAAAAATTTCTTCGGCGGGTCTTCGCGGAAGTCATCCCGCTCAATATAAATTTCCCGGGAAAAAGGCACGCTACGGGAACCCATTTCCGGTTTCTCGGGATTGTTTTCCGCCGCCAACTCTTCTACCTGCCCCTCAGGATAATTCTCTATCACCACTTTCAAGGGATTTAGAACTGCCATTACCCTGGGCGCCCGGGCATTCAAGTCCTCCCGGGCACAGTGTTCCAGCAAGGCGATATCCACGATGCTGTTCGCTTTGGCAACGCCAATACGGTCGCAGAAGTCACGAATGGCCTCCGGTGTGTAACCGCGCCTTCTCAAACCGGAAATGGTGGGCATCCGCGGGTCATCCCAACCGTCCACATAGCCTTCTTCAACCAGCTGTCTCAATTTACGCTTGCTCATGACAGTGTGGCTGAGATTTAACCGGGCAAATTCAATTTGCCGGGGCTGACTGCCGGTATTTACGTTTGCCACTACCCAGTTATACAAAGGCCTGTGGTCTTCAAATTCCAATGTACAAAGGGAATGTGTGATCCCTTCCAAAGCATCGGAAATGGGGTGGGCGTAATCATACATCGGGTAAATACACCACTTGTCCCCTGTCCGGTGATGTGCCGCCCGCTGAATGCGGTACAGTACCGGGTCCCGCATATTGAGATTGGGCGAAGCCATATCGATTTTTGCCCGCAGCACCCGGGAACCATCGGGAAATTCACCGGCCCGCATCCGCTTAAACAAATCCAGGTTTTCCGCAACCGTTCGGCTGCGGTAGGGACTGTCCTTACCGGGTTCGGTAAGAGTACCGCGGTATTCCCTGATTTGATCGGCAGTCAAATCACAAACATAGGCCTTTCCGTCTTTAATGAGCTGCACTGCATACTGATACAGTTGCTCAAAGTAGTCCGAGGCATAATACATGCGGTCATCCCAATCAAAGCCCAGCCAGCGCACGTCGGCTTTGATGGACTCCACGTATTCTGCATCCTCCTTGGTGGGATTGGTGTCGTCAAAACGCAGGTTGCAAAGACCACCGTACTGCTCGGCCACGCCAAAATTCAGGCAGATGGATTTTGCATGCCCGATATGCAGGTAACCGTTTGGCTCGGGAGGGAATCTGGTACGCACCCGGCTATTATTTTTACCTGTCTTGAGGTCCTCATTAATGATGTGCTCAATGAAGTTGGCGGGCGCTGCTTTACTGCCGGCAGCACCATCCTCCCCTTCAACTTTTTCATCTTTAAGCCTGTTGCATTCTCCAGCATTCGTCTTCATTCAGCTTTTGCCCCCTTTAGCCACAGCAAATTCATTTTATCGCTTTTGGTAAAAATTTTTAGAAGAACCCAGCTGACTAGTTCATATTTCCATATGATGCCCGGAAATCCTTCCGGCTATGTAATTTCTTTGGCACTGCAAAGCAGTTAAAATAAACACTTTTACCGGCTTTTGTGATGGCAAAAAATACGGGCCCCCGGGCCCGGGAGCCAAGAGATGGATAGCTTTTCAGAATTTAGCTGCGCCTGTCCTTAATCATGTGCCGGATTGCATCCACGGGATACTGACATCTGTTCCATTGTGCGTATCATTTTATAGAAAATATCGTTAACCGGGGTTTCCACTTGCAATTTACGGCCAAGTTCACTGACAGTACCGGCAAACATTTCTACTTCCGTTTTCCGCCCTGCTTCTATATCTTGCAGCATGGACGTTTTGCCCTTGGGGGACAGGGTCTGTAAAACTTTTTTAAATTCAATGATGTCTGCTTCATCCAGATTAACACCTGTCTTTTGAGATAAAGAAATAACTTCCCTCATTGCAGCCTCCATCAAGTCATTCGCTTCCTTCAATTTATGAAAAACCCCATAAGGCGCTTTGAGTACAGCGGATGCCTGGTTTACCCCCACATTAACCATGAACTTCCACCAGAGGGTCCTCAGCATATCTTCCGGTATCACGTACGGAATATTCGCCCTGTCAAAGAGATTTTTAACTGCCTGCACCTTGGGTGAATATGTATTATTCACTTTTTCCCCGAAAAAGACTTTCCCGATATCAGAGAAATGAATACTGGTTCCTGCCCTCACTGCATCAATGCCGACACATACCGAATAGAGCATTTTATCCATACCAAATTCGCCGCCGACGATTTCTTCACTGGCAATACCGTTCAGCAGCGAGAGGATAATTGTGTCCGGCCCTACATGATTTTTAACATCCTGGACAGCTTGCTGCAAATGATGATATTTTACCGCAATGAGCACCAAATCCGCCGGAACGGTATCTTCCCCCGGTTCCACATACCTGAAATCATAGCGCACACCGTTTACAGAAATACCCTGCTCCAGGTAACGCCGGGAACGTCCTTTGTCAGCAATAACTTTAATACAACCGGGGTCCATCTCATACAGCCTGCCGGCATAAGCGGCGCCAATGGCTCCGAGCCCTATTAATGATATGTTACGTATTTCTTTCATCAATCACACCTCCGTTAAATCCCAAGAAAAAAAGTTTCCTCATCAAAAAAAGGTTCTCCGCAATCAGAGAAAAACCTTTATTTTGATAATACAGGGGGTGCTTTTTGAAAAAAAGCCAAAAACTATTCTGTTTTTTGTTACTATGATACGTTTCCCGGTGACGCCCTAAACAGCAAATATTTATTGGTTTTTTTAATAAGGATTAGTAGGCGGCAAAAGCTGCCCTGCTTTTTTTGTTATTTCCCTTGAAACTTGTTCTTCTGCTATTGCCCTTTCTATTTTTACCCTTGATACCTTTCAATACCTGATTTTTAGTACCCCTCTTTTCTTTTTTCACCCTTAACGGCGGCCCTTCGGTTAACTTTACGGGTGTCTGGTCCGGTTCTTTGGTTAGCATCTTTAACGCAGCGGCAACAAGCGTCACAGAGTCATATTCCGCAAGCAACTCCCCTGCCATCGCTTTATAGGCTTGAAACTCTCCCCGCTCCGCTGCTTCCAGCAGCTTTTCAATGACGAGACGCTGCTGGCCTTCCATAGCTTCTGTGACAGTGGGGACAGGTTTGCGCTCCATTTTCCGCTTCGTAATACTTTCAATTATCCTCAAGTGGCCCATCTCACGCGGAGTAACAAGGGTAATTGCCAACCCCTTATTACCCGCTCGACCTGTACGTCCTATTCGGTGGACATAGCTTTCCGGGTCCTGCGGTATATCGAAATTGTACACATGTGTCACCCCGCTGATGTCCAAACCCCTGGCCGCAACATCTGTGGCAACCAAAATTTCTATTACACCTTCTTTAAACCTTCCCAGGACACTATCCCGCTTCCCCTGATTTAAATCGCCGTGAATCCCTTCAGCTCCGTACCCGCGTTTGTTTAATGCTTCGCACAATTCGTCCACTCTGCGTTTCGTCCTTCCAAATACAATTGCCAATTCCGGTGACTGGATATCCAACAAACGGCATAAGACATCAAACTTTTGTTTTTCAGGTACTTCTATATACTGCTGTTCGGTGTTGGGAACAGTGATTTCCTTCGCCCTAACCGCAAATAGCTTGGGTTTAATCATAAACCTTTGCGCAAGAGATTGGACAGGTTTTGGCATGGTCGCCGAAAACAGCAGTGTTTGCCTTTCCTTTGGGACCTCCTGCAATATCACCTCTATATCCTCAATAAAACCCATATTCAGCATTTCATCCGCTTCATCCAGGACTACCATTTCAACTGAATGAGGCCGGATTGTTTTTCTCCGCATGTGGTCCATGAGACGGCCAGGAGTTGCGACAATGATATGCGGCCTTCTCTTCAGCGCCTTGATTTGACGGTTAATGTCCTGGCCCCCGTAAATTGGCAAGGAACGTATCCCTTTAAATTGACCAATCTTATTTAATTCCTCTGCAACCTGGGCCGCCAGTTCCCGTGTAGGTGTCAAAACCAGCCCTTGGATTTGCTGCCGGTCTGTAACCAATCTCTCAATGAGAGGAATTCCGTAAGCTGCTGTCTTGCCGGTCCCCGTCTGCGCTTGTCCGATTAAATCTTTTCCCTGCAGTGCAACCGGAATTGTCTGTTCCTGAATTGGTGTTGTCTCTTCAAACCCCATATTACCGACGGCCCGAATGACCGCCTGTTCAAGTCCTAATTCTTTAAATGTAACCAAAGCTATTTGTCTCCTTTATTATGTGTTTTCTTTTAAAATTTCCAAATAAAAAGAGCATTATTCCCTCTTAGCCGGAATAATCCCCTTGCATTTAATCACCTATTGGCAATTAACTTACAACCGGACTACATTTACAGCCTGTGGTCCCTTGTTGCCCTTTACAACTTCAAATTCCACCCGTTGCCCTTCTTCAAGTCTTTTAAATCCGTCCCCCTGAATAGCCGTGAAATGGACAAATACGTCATCTCCACCTTCACGCTCAATAAAACCGAAACCCTTGTCAGCATTAAACCACTTTACTGTACCTGTCATGATTTTGGCCTCCTAAAAATAGATTTGATAAAAAGCCGAATACCATAAAAACTTCTTTCGCCCTAACCTTTTTGACAAGAGGCCGTAAATCGTTTTCAGGTTTTCAATACTTTTTAGCGTAGCTATCATACCATATAGTTACAATAAAAGCAAATTAAATTTGATTTAATCCACTTTAAGCAAGTCAGTTATGATATATTCCTGCGTAGACTGACCTTTCTTAACAGTTGACGCCACATCTTGTTAGAAGCTGTTACCGCGTCCTCCCGGAATAACGGTAAAGGGTTTTTGTCTTTCCAAAGAATCTATTACTTCTCTTATTACTGCTTTCACCTTTTTATAATCAATCGCCGCCCATGCTTTCAACAATGGAATAAACCGCTTATCTCCTGTGGCCTTTATCTTAGCAAGTAATAATAAAATCATCGCCCTGTTTCTATCTTTCAAATCTAAAACAAAGGAATAATCTTCAGTTTCCAGCAATCCCTGAAGTTTGTCTAACAGTTCATCAGTATAAGTGTCTTTTTCAATTTCCCAACCTTTTTCCGTATATACCAATAATGGCAGCCGATAATCGTATTTAATATCTAAATAATTGTTGATGATTAACCAGTCTATTTTTGCTGTAATTTCATCAATGGTTAAATCCTCAAAAAAGCCATAAACAGGATTTTTATCTAATTCTAATTCAAGAATCTTTTTCTCCCTTGAACCCTTTAAAATCTTAGCAAGCATACTTCTTCCGCCAGCCATTATAATATCGTCCGCGCCGCGCAAAATGGCTTTTATCTCGGCAAATGGTAATTCTTTGATCCCCTTAGCATCCAATCGATATCTAACTTTATTTACCTTTCTACCCATAAATAATCCTCCACTTAATTCTTACTTTCATGTTCTTTGATATTTCCCTTGCCATATTCCATTAATACTAAATCCATAATCCATAGCACCCACCTGGATTTTGAAACTGTTAGTGCTTATTTGTCCTACTTCAATTTTATCAATCGA
>CAZGXM010000092.1:0-7177 GCA_964529795.1 uncultured Thermoanaerobacteraceae bacterium | reverse complement strand
AATTAAAAACAGGAGATTTCAGTTGGTATCATTTTGAGATTACGGAAATTGAATATAACAAACCGATTGTTTATTAGATATTGCGCTGCGGACTTCATATAACACCAGATTGCCGTGAAACTTCATGGGGCGGGACAATTAAACTCCCTTAGCAGATGTTGATAAGAATTTTTAGAGAATTGTGCAGGATTTTTGAGTCCTGTAACGAATTACAACCCTAATATGGGTTTATGGGCTTATTTGGGTAAGACCTTGTGCCAGATAGTGCATTTTATTTTTGTCAAAAGAGGGGGGATAGTATGGACCGGATAAATCTTAGTATTGCCGGGGCGGAAAGCCGGGAATTTAGTGAACAAATCAGAGCTCACAGCGGGGTAAACGTCAGGGACTGCTATCAATGCGGCAAATGTACTGCAGGTTGCCCGGTGGCTTTTGCCATGGATTATACACCGCGACAGGTTGTGCGCTTGGTACAATTGGGTTTGAAAGAGGAAGCTTTAAAGTGCCACAGTATTTGGTTGTGTGCCTGTTGTGAAACCTGTTATGCCCGCTGCCCGAGAGAAATAGACCTGGCCAAACTGATGGAAGCGCTGCGCATTGAAGCCAAGGGTTTGGGATATATTCCTGAAAAGAACGTTGACTTATTCAGCGACCTGTTTCTCAAGTCCGTAGAGAAATACGGCAGAGTGCATGAGATGGGTTTGATCTTACAGTATAATCTCCAGAGCGGCCAGCTTTTCAAGGATGCGGCCCTGGGGCCCAAGCTGTTTAAAGACGGCAAGATTCATATTACTGCGGAAAAAATCGAAGATAACGGTGCAGTAAAACGGATTTTTGACAAGGTGAAAAATATGGGAGGGGAGGTTGAATGATGAAGTACGCCTATTATCCCGGCTGCTCCCTGAATTCTACAAGCATAGAGTACAATATCTCCGCAAAAGCGGTGGCCAAGCATTTGGGACTGGAATTATGGGAAATCCCGGAGTGGAACTGCTGTGGCGCTTCTGCGGCACATAATACCGACCACCTGTTGGCCCTGGCGCTGCCGGCGCGAAATTTGGCCATAGCCGAGAAAGAGGGACTGGATGTGGCGGTACCCTGTGCGGCGTGTTTTAACCGCTTAAAAGCCACGGAGCAGGCGGTGCGCCAGTCTGCTGCCACCCGGGAAACCATCAGTAACATCATTGAAATGGAGTACCGGGGTACCAACAACGTATTGGCGTTACCGGATGCGTTGGTCAGGGCATTTAGCCTGGACACAATTAAAGAAAAAGTTGTTCGCCCGCTGGATGATTTGAAAGTTGCTGTATATTATGGCTGTTTGCTGGTAAGGCCGCCGAAATTAACGCAGTTTGATGACGCGGAAGACCCCAAAACCGTGGATAATATCATGAAAGCCCTGGGAGCTTCGCCGGTGGATTGGGCTTTTAAAGTGGAATGCTGCGGGGCGGGACACTCCACCACCAGGCCTGATGTTGGCCTGCCCATGATAGATAACATTTTAGCAGATGCCGGAGCCAACGGAGCGGACTGTGTTGCTGCCGCATGCCCGCTTTGTTTCCTCAACCTTGACATGCGTCAAAAGGAAATCGAGCAAAAATACAAGCGTTCTTATCAACTGCCTGTATTTTATTTTACCGAACTGATGGGTTTGGCTTTCGGGTACTCACCCAAGGATATGGGTATCATCAAGCACTTTGTCAACCCCATGCCTGTTTTGGAAGGTAAGGACTTGTTGAGACATCCGGCCACCAGGAGGGATGAAGCATGAAACGTATTGGAGTTTTTGTATGCCACTGCGGTACCAATATTGCCGCCGCCGTGGATGTGGCTCATGTGGCGGAAGTTGCACGCACCATGCCCAACGTGGTATTTGCCACTGATTACAAATATATGTGTTCCGAACCAGGCCAGGAGGAAATTCGCAAGGCTGTCAAAGAACACAATTTGAACCGTGTTGTAGTGGCCAGCTGTACGCCAAGGCTACACGAACCCACTTTTCGGAAAACGCTGGAAAGTGCCGGGTTAAACCCGTATTTGCTGGAAATTTCCAACATACGCGAACAATGTGCCTGGGTACATTCCAAGGAGAAGGAAGCTGCTACCCAAAAAGCCATTGAATTGGTACGCATGGCTGTTGCCAAGTCGGTCAGGAATGAGGCGCTGCATATTACCAATATTCCCATCACCAAGAGGGCGCTGGTAATCGGTGCCGGTATTGCCGGTATGCAGGCAGCCATTGATATTGCCGATGCCGGACACGAAGTGGTGCTGGTAGAGCGGGAGACCACCATTGGCGGTAAGATGGCCATGTTGGATAAGACCTTCCCCACTCTGGACTGCTCCGCCTGAATTAGCACGCCGAAAATGGTTGCTGCGGCGCAGCACCCCAACATTACTTTGTTGACCTATTCAGAAGTGGAAAAGGTGGACGGTTATATCGGCAACTTTGAAGTGACCATTCGCAAAAAGGCCAAGTACGTGGACTACGACAAGTGTACCGGCTGCGGTCTCTGTGAGACAAAGTGCCCACAGAAGAAAATACCCAGCGAGTACAACCTGGGTTTGGGGACGCGTACTGCAGTCTACAGACCCTTTCCCCAGGCGGTACCCAGCAAACCCACAATAGATGCCAAAAACTGCCGTAAGCTCACTGAAGGCAAGTGTGGCGTCTGTGCCAAGGTCTGCCCGGTAGGGGCGATCAATTATGAGGATAAAGACGAGCTGATCACCGAGAAGTTCGGTGCCATTGTCATGGCCACAGGCTTCGATTTGTTTGAATGGGAAAAAGTCTATGGTGAATACGGCTACGGCAAGTATCCCGATGTAATCACCGGTCTGCATTTTGAACGCATGTCCAATGCCTCGGGGCCCACCGACGGAAAGATTTTACGGCCTTCTGACGGGAAAGAGCCCAAGACCGTGGTCTTTGTAAAGTGCGTGGGTTCCAGGGACGATGCCAAAGGTAAGAGCTATTGTTCCCGGGCTTGCTGCATGTATACGGCAAAGCATGCCCACCAGGTGCTGGAGAAAATTCCGGATTCCCAGGCCTATGTGTTTTATATAGATGTGCGTACTCCGGGTAAGGCTTACGAGGAATTTTACCAGAAATCCCTGGACGATGGCGCCGTCTACCTGCGCGGCAGGGTATCTAAAGTATTCCAACGGGGAGACAAGCTGATTGTTCGCGGTGAAGACTCTCTCATCGGCAAGCAGGTGGAAGTGGCAGCGGATATGGTGGTCCTGGCCACAGCCATGATTCCCGGCATTGGTTCCGAGAAAATTGCCAACATTGTCGGTTTCCAAATTGATAAGGACGGTTTCTACCAGGAGGCCCATCCCAAGCTGCGTCCGGTGGAGACCCATACCGGCGGGGTATATTTGGCCGGTGCCTGCCAGGGACCCAAGGATATTCCTGACACGGTAGCCCAGGCCAGCGCGGCAGCGATGAAGGTGGCCGCTCTGTTCTCCAAGGATGAAATGGCTACCGACCCGATGGTTAGCAACGTTGATGAAAGCATCTGTGCCGGATGTGCACTTTGTAAGCCGGTCTGTCCTTACGGTGCAATAGAAATGAAGAAAATTCAGGAACGCGTCCGCGGCCGGACCGTGGAGCGCCAGGTTGCTTCGGTCAACAAGGGACTTTGCCAGGGATGCGGTGCCTGTACGGTGGCCTGCCGTTCCGGTGCAATCAATTTGAGAGGATTTACCAATGAACAAATCCTAGCGGAGGTGGATGCAGTATGTCTGTAGAACAAGCAGCTCAAGCCACCCGGCAGGAATGGACGCCCAAGGTTGTGGCATTTTGCTGTAATTGGTGTGCTTATGCTGGAGCCGATTTGGCCGGGCTCAACCGTTTGCAGTATCCTCCCAACGTGCGGGTGATCCGGGTCCCCTGTTCGGGACGGGTGAACCCCCAGTTTGTCATCCGTGCTTTCCAGCGGGGGGCGGATGCTGTCCTGGTAGCCGGCTGACACCCCGGTGACTGCCACTATGTTAGTGGCAATTATTTCACCCGCCGGCGTTATCTCCTGATGCAGCGCCTGTTGGAGTTTGTCGGTGTTGACCCCCAGCGTTTTCAAGCGCGTTGGATTTCCGGTTCCGAGGCGGCAAAATTTGCGGATACTATTACCAAGCTTACAGAGCAGATCAGGCCCTTGGGACCGAACAGGAAGTTGAGGGATGAGGGATGATGAATTTGGTACGGGAAATGCGAGATAAAGCCAAGGCGTTGTTGGAAAGTGAGGAAGTAAAATATGTTTTCGGCTGGAGAAAAGGTACTTTTTGGTACCAGTCCCCGCCGGTGGTTATCAGTCGTGCTGAGGACGTTGACAAGCTGGTCTGGGATGAATTCTGTCTCAACAACCTCAGCAAGTATCTTTTGGATTACAAGCATTTGGACGGTAAAATTGCCCTGTTTGTTAAGGGCTGCGATTCCCGGGGAGTCAACCGCTTGCTCCAGGACCAGCAGGTGGAACGGGAAAAAGTGGTCTTGATTGGTGTTCCCTGCCCGGGAATGAAGGACCCTGCTAAGGCCAAGGAGATGGGGCGGGATAAGTTGGCTGATATACAGAAAATTGAAAAGTGCGCTCAGTGTTCTACTCCTAACCCGGTAGTCTATGACGAAATCATAGGCGATGAAGTAGCTGCTGCCCAGGTAGCTGAAGATGAGCGTTTTGCCAGGGTAAATGAACTGGAAGGTAAATCTGCGGATGAGAAGTATGAATTTTGGAAGGGCCAGTATGCCAAATGCATACGCTGTTTTGCCTGCCGGAACATCTGCCCGGCGTGCAACTGCCGCGAATGCTGCTTTGATATGGCTGAGCCCGAGTGGTTGGGCAAGCGGGTGGCCACCGCGGAGAACCAGTTTTTTGCCCTTACCCGGGCCATGCATGTGGCCGGCCGCTGTATTGAGTGCGGCGAGTGCGAACGGGTGTGTCCCATGGACATTCCCATCATGAGTTTGAACAAAAAGATTATCAAGGATATTAACGGTCTTTTCGGTGAATATGATGCGGGTATCAGTGTGGAGGACAAACCTCCTCTTGGTCGGTTTGACGAAAATGACCCCGAAGAATTTATGTAGGGAGAAAGGAGGAGGTGTGGTAAATGAAAGTCGTTAAAAAGGATAAGCTAAAGACGTTGTTGGACAGCTTTGCCAAAGAAGCCCGGACTTTTGCACCGGTAAACGCAAATGGCGTGATAAAATTTCTTCCCTGGAAGGGCGAAGGCGAGGTGGATTTGCGGGAAAATGCCCTGCTGCCGCCTAAAGACTTGCTATTTCCCCAGACTGAAGTAATGTATCGTTATACAGCCAAGGGTTTGCTGGGCGATATAACTGAGGTTGCAGCCACAGCTGAAAAGCAAGTTATTTTCGGCATTCGTCCCTGTGATGTAAAAAGTTTATCCATGATGGATGACGTGTTTTTAACCAAGGGGTACGAAGACGACTACTACAAATCCAAACGGGAAAACACTATTTTAGTGTCCCTTGGTTGTAGTGAACCTCAGCCTACCTGCTTCTGTACTTCAATGGGTATTGACATGACAGAAGCTGCTGATGCCGATGTGGTCATGTATGACTTGGGCGACAGGTTGGCCTTGGAAGCAAAAACGGAAGCTGGCGAAAACCTGCTAAATGGCGCTGCCGGGCTGGAAGACGGGTCAGCAGAAAAGCCGGCAGCCAAGGATTGCCAGTTACAGGCAGATGCTGAGGGATTGGCTGAAAAACTGGCACAGATGTTCCAGCATCCCTATTGGGATGACTTGGGCCGCACCTGTATCGGCTGCGGTACCTGTACCTATCTTTGCCCCACATGTCACTGCTTTGACATCCGCCGGAAAAACATAGGGGATCAGGGTTTCCAGTTTCGCTGTTGGGATTCCTGTATGTTTTCCGAATACACCCGCATGGCCGGTGGTCATAATCCCAGGCCGTCCAAAAAGGAGCGGGTGCGCAACAGGTTCCTGCATAAGCTGCAGTATTTCCCGGAGCGTTATGGGAAAGTGGCCTGTGTGGGATGCGGTAGATGTGTGGCCAAGTGCCCGGTCAACATGGATATCACCCGCATAATCGCGGAACTGAGGGAGGTGTCTGTAAATGAGTGATACGGCAAAACAACTGGCAGAACACCCGTTGGTTCCTGTAGTCGGCGAAATCATTAAAATCATTGAGGAAACTCCCGATGTCAAAACTTTTCATGTGACCACGGAGAATGGCAAGCCTTTTACACCCATGCCGGGACAACTGGCCATGGTATCGCTGTTACCTGTGGGAGAAGCCATGTTTTCCATTACCACTCAGGGTGAGAAACATTTGGAGTTCAGTATTAAAAAGACCGGTATGCTTACGGATGCCCTGCATGAAGCGGAAGTGGGACAAAGCATCGGTGTAAGAGGCCCTTATGGCAACGGCTTTCCCGTAGATTTTTGCAAAGGCAAGGACATGCTCTTTATCGGCGGCGGTATCGGTTTGGCGCCGGTACGCTCCATGATTTATCACTGCATCAATAATCGTGATGATTACGGCAAAATGCAGATAATTTACGGCGCGCGGTCGCCTCAGGATTTGGTCTTTAAAGAGGATTTGTTTGAAAACTGGCCCAAGGTTCCCGACTGTCAGGTCAACGTCACAGTAGACAAAGGGGATGACGAGTGGACGGGTAATGTGGGCTTTGTTCCCGCCTTTATCGAGGAACTGGCGCCCAAACCTGACAACACGGTGGCCATCATCTGCGGTCCGCCCATTATGATTAAATTTACGTTGCCCATCATGGAAAAATTGGGTTTCAGTGATGGTCAGATTGTCACCACATTGGAGATGCGTATGAAATGCGGTATCGGCAAGTGTGGTCGCTGCAATATTGGCAGCTGCTATGTTTGCCTGGACGGGCCGGTGTTTACTCTTGAACAGTTAAAGAGTATGCCTGACGAATATTAATAAAAGAAAGTTACCCCGGTAATGCCGGGGGACTTTTTTTAGATAAGGTTTTTGTAAAAGTCTTAGATAAAAAGGTAACCAGTGTTTTTGGAGAACGAATTTTACGATAAAAAAATTGGTAGATAACAAAATAATGGCGCAAAGTAAAAAGAGGGGTGTTACAGTGCTGGAAGCAGGAAAATTACTTATCAGTCTGGGTATTATTTTGCTCGGGGCGGAAGTCTTTACCAACGGTAT
>CAZGXM010000091.1:0-7512 GCA_964529795.1 uncultured Thermoanaerobacteraceae bacterium | reverse complement strand
AGGCGGGCCACCTTTTCCCCCTTTGTGTTTACAACCCAGATACTACTGGCCTCCAGATAAACTCCGCCTTCTGTGGATATCACCTGAAAAGGCTGGCCAGGTTCCCCCACTTTCACTGCAACCAGGCTGTCGTCTGGGGACCAGACCGGATCCGATGCCACGACCCCTTTTGGAGTGAGGTCAACTTCGTGGCCTGTTTTAAGATCTATGATAGGCATGGTATTATCCTTGTGTGTATTTAGCAAATGAACCACCCTGGTGCCCCCCGGGGACTTCACTAGAAACAGTTCTTCAAATGGCCTGTACAACCGGAGGTCTTTCTTGATGACGCGGTATTCCCCCGTATCCAGCCTGACACCTTCAATGGCTCCCTTATAATAACCCCAACTCCGGCTAAAATAAACCTCGTCCTTATTCCCGGACAACCAGGCGTCCCACAAGTACTTGCCGGCCGTTATATGGGGAATCCATGCCACTTGTGTCTTCTGCCCGTCCACCACGTTTAAGACCCGGATTGCCAGACCAAGGTTGAACTTGTCGTTGCCCTGCGGGTCAGGTGCCCCTTCAAGCAGCAAGAGGCGGTCGTTATCAATCCAGCCTAGCAGTTTACTCCTAAATGAGTTGTAACCAACATAAAAAGGACGGAACTCCATTATCTTAACCTTGCATTCGGGTGAAAACTGGATGAGGGCCAGTATATGTAAACCTGTAGTCACTTTTGTCACCGGCTCGTTTTCCGGGATCCGGCGCTCAATTACTACAGCAGCCAGAGTTCCGGCAGGATTGGCAGAAAACTGCTCGACTTGCATCAGGCCTAGATTCATCTGCCAGTGTTTTTCCTGGAAGGGTAGCAGTTCCAGATTAACCCCAGATTTGGCGCGCTCTATTTCCTCAAGACTTAACCACCGGCCAGGCGTAAGGTTAATAGTCCTGGCACCTGGCTTTTCCTTGCCAAAATGATGCATATACCACTGGTATCCTTCCTTGATCACAGTCATTACCGAGCCCGGGGGAGGCAGTTGTTCCATGATGATGGGTGTCCTGCCAACCAGCTTACCATCCAGGTAAACGTTTGCTCCATCGGGTACTGTGGTGAATTCCCACCTATCCTTCTTAAGGGGGATCCCCCCGTAGTCTTCGGGATCGAGGGCTATCACCTGGGGCTGAGGTGTTAATTCTTCAGTTCCAGTTTGATCATCATTCTGGTTAATTTGTTTCCCAGTTTCACCGTCGCTCTGCCTGGGTAACTCAGTGGGCTTGTCATTACATCCTGTAATTATGACTGCCACGATAAGTAAAAGCATTAAACCTTTTAAGCACTTGTAACCCATATGAATCACATCCTTTAGCCAAGGACTCTCCTATTTGATATAGCAAGGAAATAAATAATCAGAAGACAAGATACTAGTATCGCTTCCTCTTGAACATCATGGATGTTTAATCAAAGGCGGATACTATGCCACGAAAGTTGAAAGTGTAGCTCTCTAGAGTTTGTGCTGCGTAAGGGCTCGTTCCCTTAAGCAGTAAACAATCACTGGTCGTCAAGCGGCCCTTTTCCCCTCGCCACAAAATATAGTCATGCCTTATAGGATACGCTAAACCAAGTTCGTTTAACCCGTTCTCGTATTTTTACCAAGGTTAGGATTGAACATGGGCGGTTACTGCCAGTTTCGTCCTTTGGGCAAGATGGCAGAAGTCCATTCTTGCCACTGCTGTTAGGGCCAAATCTGGCCGCGGAAAACTTGACCGTCCTCGTATTCCACCCGGATAACAATCCGCGATACGTCACTTGTTCCCTTCTGGATAGAAGCTTCATATACCGGTACTTCCCGCTCAGCGTACCGGATAGTAGTGGTGCCATTCTTAAGAGGAATCTCGGTAGGATTTCCGTCACCACTTTTTTTGTCAGGATAAACTTCCAAGTAGGCGCCTGCCAAACGGTGCTGCGGTTCTACCGGCCTCTCTTCATAAATGGACACATATAGCTCATCCCGGCGCTGACCTTCCTCCATTTGGACTGTTATAGGGCTGAAATTGTACAGGGCCAATTTACTCAAGTCCAATCTGGATGGCTCCGTGCTGCGAACCTGGCCTCCTTGCCGCACAGTAATATAATAATCGTAAAGATACCCGGGACCCTCCAGGTCAGGTTTTGTGGGTTTCGCCTCTTTCACTCTCTCTCCACCGTTGGGGCCTGATGGGTTATTAGCATGAAAATGCACTCTAAAGGCAGGCCCTTGAGGATTATCGACGAGAAACTTAACTTGAAAGGTGCTGCCTCCTGCTAAAATGGGCCCCAATGTCAAGACACAAATTTTAAGGTTTTAAGCAACACTGAGGAAAAAGTTAATTAAAAAGGTTTTATCATCAAAGTAACAGCAGACTGCTGTTGCGAATGAGAAATAGAATAATAGACGTTGTCCGGTTTTTGACCATCCAGTGATTGGTGCCCTCGTTCATGGTTATAGTAGCAGATATAGGCATCGATTCCTTTACGGAGATCCCGGGAAGTTTCGTACTGCATGATGTAGATATTTTCCCACTTCAGTGTTCTCCAAAAGCGCTCGGTAATGGCGTTATCCAAAGCTCGGCCTTCAGTTCGTCCACGGAAGAAGCAGCATCAACACTCCGGTCTAACACCTTATTCTCCTCCGCGTTCCAGTCTACCCGCGCACCCAGGGCCTCTGCAACCCAGCGCACCGGCACCATGGTACGGCCCTTGATTAGCTGGGGAGAAACGTCTGGTTTAACTTCCCGCCCGTTCACTACAAGCTTGATTGACCCAGCGGAATAGGCCGCAGCCGTAAGGGTACCAATTAGTACCAGAACGATTAAAGTTACCAGCCATTTTATCAGTATAAACCTATTGTATTTCATAAATTTCGAACCCCACTTGCAACATAGTGTATCTTCTTAATCTAGCCCCACAGGCCTTTCCGCCAAAACCGGAAATAACGTTATTGCCTCAGTCTTGTGTCCGGTTTAATTGCTTTTTCCCTGCCGTCATTAGAATCGCTGAGAAAAGGTATAAAATAGACGTCAACCCAAAAAACCTAAAGATTCCTGGGGTACCGGCGAGGTAAAGACTGACTGGTAGAGACCAAAAAAATGAAACGAACATAAGTCCGGTTTTTAAGCGCAAAGAAGAATACAAAGCAAGGCATGCAGGGGATAAGAGCATAGCGAAGGTGACGACCACAGCGTCACTGTCGGCCACGGGTCTGTAAGGGTTTAAAAATATCATTAACAACCACAATAAAATGCTAAAGGAAGCAGCTGTAGTTCCAATTATTACTGCAGTTCTTTGAATTCTCATCCTTTCACCGCCCCTATGGAAAATGGGTTAACGGCGGTCGCCTATAAAAAAGATGTTATTGCTTTGATCATTTGTTTAGTATCACCGGCAAATGCCTCAAATACCTTACTACAATAAGTATTGGTTGGTTTCCTGTGACCCAAACCCGTCTGCAAACCATAGTTTAGCAAATTAAACTACAGCGAACAGCTATTACTAAGGAAACAGTCTCCCTAATTGTGATCCGCCGTCGATAAATTCCTTTAATTGTTAGACGCAGTAATGTGGCAAACGGTTCCCTATTTCACCAGCTTCTGAACAAACGGTGCCAAAAATCCCGGGATCTTGCAGGGTTACGCGCAGTATATAGAGAATGTACACCTAATAAGCGTTGTTGCCTTTTAGTTTTAAATACCTATAAAGCATGTATCCTATTAACCCTATCGGAAATAACGCTATTGTCAGTAGAGCCCATAACCATTGATTCATTCCGAGTTTTCTTGCGTTATACCAAACATAAATACCAGAACCAATAGCTAAAAATAAAAGTAAAATATTAATTGCCTGAAAAGTCGTAGTCCAAGGGTTCATGTAATCTCTCCTTCACATTTAATATCTATTACGTCTCATTGAGCGCTAACTAATCCAAGCCATTTTGGCTTCTTTTAACTGCCATTTGCCTTCTTTATAAATCAATGTGCTTATTACGCCTATTGCCCCATTGCCTGAACGGTATTTCGAGCCTTCAATGGTAACCATATCCGGTTTAACGTCTATATTTTTTACTCTCAATAAAATTCCATCCAGAACCATTTTCTTTTCATCAAAGAGTCCCTGTTCTTTTAACTCTTCCAAAGAAGCATCCAATACGTCCACTCCATACTTCTTAAAGTAGTCTAAAACCTGTTTTTTGTCTTCGCCGGTTGCCTCTTCCAGGGTGCGCGTGTCTATGGCAATAAATTTCATATCGTGGTTTAGTCCTTTATCAAGCGGCATGAAAGAATCTAAAGCAAGAATATAGATTTCCGCAAGATTCTTTCTGGTGTTGGAAACTTCCGCTTCTAAAACATAGGACAGGAATTCGCCGGTTTTGGTTTTTAACCCACGGGTCGTGACAGGAGTACCCGGCTGGAGGTTCAGGGTTTCCCAAAAAGTCAGCTTCGTCCTCGTTCCTGATGCCGGATCAATTGCCTCTGCTGTCATTCCACGGGGTAACAACACGTTTACAGCATCACCGCCTGCAGTCTCCACTATGACCCGGTCCCCGCCCTGATCCTTGTGATCTGCCACAACCCCCTTGAGTTCTTCCAGTTGACGCGTAGTATCCAAGCGACCGCCTGAAACCCCTTCGAAGATTTGTTGTCCCGATTTCGCTTGCAGGGCGATCTCCACTGTGGTTACCACTTGCGTGTGGCTATAAGCATCCTTGGGGTCGTGAACTGCCGGGCCGCTCGTCGGAACCCAAACCCGCCCATCAGCTTTAAAGACAACATGCCACACCGGCGTGTTGGCTGGCAGGTATTCGCCACCGTGCGCCACTTTATCAAAGGTGGTCAGTCGGAGGCTAACCGGTACGAGAGACCCGCGTTGCTGGAGTTGATCCACCATGGAGAAGGCTTGTTCCAGGACCTGCTCGGCGGTCACCCAACTTTCTTGCCGTGGAATATCGTACTGGGGTATTAGCCTTTCGGTTATCTGCCCGGCGGTAGTGGGTACTGTGTTCATTTTCTCCCATATTTCCCTTTCCACAGCTTTTACATAAATCCCATCCTCTGTTGCTACAGCAATATACTGCTCCGGTTCTAACCCGGCTATTTCGTAAAGCTTCGTTCCTTCCGGAAAATAATTCGAAGAGTTATTTGGGAACTCATCAAGCTCATTCGTGGAATGTTTTATTATCTTTCCCAGCATCTTTTCTGTCCCTGATACAGTTTCATCCGTTACCACGTAGAAATGGTCGTTCCATTTTACAAAACGATATGCCCATTCCTTAGAAGTACTGGTAGTAACCCCAAACCGGGAACAGGCTATTGTTGAAAATATCAGGGAGAACGCAAGTACTGCTATGGCAAGGGTTTTGTACGCAGACAGAGGTTTCAAAATGTAAAGCCTCCTTCCCGTAATGTTTACCGGATAAAAAATTTACTCTTTAACAAATGGACGAAAGAAACCATTATTTGGTTCCCCTTGAATGCGACTTATATCCACTCATGAAACTCTTTTGCAGTTTTCAAAGGTCCCTCCAGAACAAGTCAACTCCAGAAATCCACAGCGGTATTTAAAAGGCGCCGTTGGCAGTTTCCAAAAAGGTTTAACTGTCCAACCCGGTTAACTGTTTCACATTGCCGGAAGAAAGTTCAAGTAGCCAGATTTCTTCCGTACCGCTGCGGGTGGACACGAAGGCCAGTTTATCCCCGTTGGGCGACCATGCCGGGTATAGTTCATGGGCCGGATCCCTGGTAAGTTGTTTGGTTGTGCCGTTTTCCCGGAGATAGAGGTTCCAATTCCCGTCTCTAATAGCTGCAAAGGCAATTCCCTTTCCTACCGGGGAGACAGCCGGGTGTTTTTGGTAACCACTGTCCAACCCTAAAGGAGTTAAAGAGTTTCGCGGCACATCATATAGCAAAAGCCCCGTCCCTTCGTCCTTAAATCCATTGACTGTACTCAAGCTTTTCCACTGGCCAATCACCAGGGTGTTGTGGTCGGGCGATTGGCTGGCCCGGTCAAAATTGGGTATTTGCCCTTTTCCCAACAAGAGCCTTACCGGCTCTTTCCCATCTGCATCGACCAGAAACAGGTCATAACGGTATGCGCGGCTGTGGTTGTAATCCTGGTGGGTTTTCAAGACCATGAAGCTATCGTCATTTTGCCAACCTACAAAGATCTGCCCTTCTACCGGGTGGAGGTCCCTTCCGTCACTGTCAACCACTGCCATCGACCTGATGATGTCAGAATGGGAGTCCACCCCTCCCAGGTTTAGTTGTAGGGCGATCTTTTTTCCATTGGGGGACCACCAGGAATGCACGTCATAAGGGCCAAAGTCAACCATTCCTGCCAGTTCCGCGGCAGGAACGATAACCTTTTCTTTCCTGCCTTCGCGGTCCACTGATCGCACCTCAGGGATATAATCTTTTTTTGTTTCTGATTGGGCAACCATTTTTGTATATAAGATGCTGCTGTCATCAGGTGACCAGCTGGCCCTTCCGGGCCAGGACAACCCGGTAGCCAGCAACTGCTCATTTCCTTCTTTGACGCTAACCTTCCAAAGCTCTGCGGTACTACTCTCCTGCGGCCGAACAAGGTATACTATCTCTTCCCCGTCATGGGACCATTGCGGGTTGGTAATTTGCTTATCACCCTGAAATTCCGTACGATAAGTAAACTTGAGAGTTTCGGGTATTCCGGTAGATTCATTCTTTACACCTTTAACCTGCAGGGTGTAGATGGTGTCAGATTGAAGTTTTTCCTGTGGCTGCAGGTAAATTTCCTTTGGGTCATGCTTGGAAATTTGCACTGTAAAATCTAAATCGGGTTTAAAGGAAATCGACTGCTCAATAACAGCCGGGTCAACTTCCTGGGTAAAAGTCAACTGGAAGCCTACAGTTTCTAAGGGTAATAATAAGTATGGATCATCAGGCAGTATCCTCCGGAGTGAAGGTAGCATTGCTGTTGGTTCAAGACTTTCTTTTTCGGGATTTTTCTCTCCTGTGGCGGAACATCCCCCTACAAAAAATACTACCAGGGAGATGATTATCACCAAAGCGTAAAGGAAGAAATAATTTAGTTTTCTGATCACGGCTATCATCTCCTCGTTAAAGAACTCCATTGTGATAGCTCAACCACTGCCGCTCTACCACCAGCACCCCTTGACGCAGTCTTACTGGACCTCTTTCAGCAGCGAGGTCAACATATTTTATAACCTTATATCCCAAGCCATAATATTCTACCGAACCACCATCCTTGTATTTTACAATGGGAATAGCAAAAATAGGAGGTTTTTCTGCTTGAGCCAATGCAAAATCTGTTATTAAAAAAACAAGCCAGGTTACCAATATTATTTTTACGATATTTTTTGTCTTTTTCATCAAATAGTACACCTCTCTTACGATTTTCTTACCTTCACATTTACCATCTATTACACAGTTGCATATATGCCAACCAGATTAAAAACTAGGCGGTTCAGAGAGCTCCAAAAGTGTTCCATCCTTGTACCGGTA
>CAZGXM010000090.1:0-7653 GCA_964529795.1 uncultured Thermoanaerobacteraceae bacterium | reverse complement strand
TCCAGCGCCGATGGTACTTGGGCTCAAGCCCCGGGAGAGTAGGTCGTCGCCACAAACTTAATATTTTTAGGATCTTGTAAATCAAGGTCCTTTTTTATGTGCTCGCAATGCAGGTAAAATCGCTTTAGCCGGTAAATATTAAAGAGAGAAACAGGGGTGATAAAATGAAAACAATAATTTTAATAGCACCAGATTCCTTTAAAGACTGCCTGCCCGCGGCAGAAGTGGCGGATGCTCTGGCGGCAGGAATTAGTAAAAATGCAGATGCAAATTTGCTTAAACTTCCCCTCGCAGACGGTGGTGAAGGAACAGTTGATGCGCTGGTTAGTGCGACAGGTGGTAAATTTATGTGGAAAGAGGTAGTGGGACCGCTGGGACATCCTGTTAAGGCAAAGTGGGGCCTGCTGGGAAACGGCAAGACTGCAGTGATTGAGATGGCTGCTGCTTCAGGCTTAATGCTTGTTTCTCGTGAGTTGAGAAACCCCGGAATTACCACTACTTACGGTACAGGCCAATTAATAGTTGAGGCTTTGGATGCCGGATGTACTGAAATCATTGTTGGAATTGGTGGTAGTGCCACTAACGATGGCGGTTTGGGTATGGCCCAGGCACTGGGCGCCGTGATAACGGATAATGATGGCGAAGATGTTGGGTACGGCGGCCTGCAGTTACATAAAGCTGCCCGCATTGATACTAAAAACCTTCATCCGGGGTTGCAAAAAGCTCAAATAAAGGTTGCCTGTGACGTGGACAATCCCCTTTATGGTGAGAACGGTGCCGCCTATGTGTATGCGCCGCAAAAAGGTGCTGATCCCGAAATGGTACATATATTGGATGAAAATTTGCGTCATTGGGCGAAAATGCTGACCGGAACTTTTGGCACCGACGTGTCTCAAATACCCGGCGCCGGAGCGGCCGGAGGTTTGGGGGCGGGGCTGATTGCTTTTGCCTGGGCAGAACTGGTAAAAGGAATTGATTTGATTATGGATGCATTGAAAGTGGATAATTTACTTGATGGTGTCCGGCTGGTTATTACCGGTGAAGGACGGTTTGATGCACAAACAGCTTCCGGAAAGGTTCCCGCCGGTCTAGCCGCGAGAGCAAAAAAGAAAGGGCTTCCCGTGATAGTTGTAGCTGGTACTGTGGATGCATGGGAACTTGCGCCCAAACTGGGTGTTGATATGGTGCTGTCAATTTGCAAAGGACCCATGGAGTTTAACGAAAGTATGAACAATGCCCGGGAGTTGTTAATTTATACCGGTGCACAAATAGGCGGGATGGTCAGATTTCTAAGATAATTCTTGAATTGTCATTTAATTTGTTGTAAAATTAATATAACAAGCGACCATGAAGGTTGCGCACAGCCAATAGTTTTAACTTTTTATAAATGTAGGCCATGAAGGTCGCTGCGGTATGGAACCGAGCTTCCTCATGGTTTGTTTATTATGGCAGAAAATGTTGTTTGAATTTGAAAAATGACTAAGGAGCAGAGTATGCGAGTAGCAGTTATTGACGGCCAAGGTGGCGGCATTGGCAAGCACATAGTAGAAAAAGTGCGCCGCAATTTTTCCGACCGGGTGGAGATAGTAGCTCTGGGCACGAATGCTCTGGCAACCGCGCAAATGCTTAAAGCCGGTGCCAACGAAGGAGCCACGGGTGAAAATGCTGTTTGTCTCAATGCCGACAAAGTGGATGTTATTATTGGTTCCGTGGCTGTCCTGGTGGCAAATTCCATGCTGGGTGAACTGACGCCGAAAATGGCCCGGGCAGTGGGTGAGTCACCGGCAAAAAAAATTCTGCTACCCATAAACAGGGCGCAAGTAGAAATCGTGGGTGTTGTTGATGAGCCGTTGCCTCATCAGATTGACGCAGTAATAAAAAAACTAAGTAAAATGGAGGAGAAAAATAGTGTGTGAAGCAAATGCCTACTTGCGGAAAAGTGGCAGTGTGGAACTGCTGATGGAAAAAGTGGATAAAGTGGTTTCTCAGGAAGGGGGCCTGCTGTTGGAAAACATTTTTGGACAGCGAAAGTTTATTAAAGCAAAAATTAAGGAAATGGAATTGGTGGACCACCGGATAATTTTAGAAGAAGAATAAAAAGATTTTAAGTCTGACCATGAAGGTTAGTGGTACAAAATACCCCTTCATGGTTCTGTTATTTTGGGGGGGTTAAGAACCAAACAAGGAGGATTGAACATGCATATACCCGACGGGTTTTTGGATTTAAAGACTTGTGTGACTACTGCGGGAGTGAGTATTGGTTATTTGTCCTATACGGCTAAAAAAGTAAAAGCCGGTTTAAGTCAAAAGCAAATTCCTTTAATGGGCGTGATGGGTGCGTTTATTTTTGCAGCACAAATGGTTAACTTCCCGGTTGCCGGCGGAACATCGGGCCACTTGATGGGCGGTACGCTGGCAGCCGCGGTTTTTGGTCCATGGGTTGCCAGTATTATCATAACCTGTATTCTTGTTATTCAATGGTTATTTATGAATGACGGCGGTTTTACAGTTTTGGGCGCCAATATATTAAACATGGCTATTATCGGTCCGTGGGTGGGCTATGCAGTTTATCTCTTATTCAGCAAACTATGGGAACAAAGAGGTTGGTTGATTGGTGCATTTGTTGGTGCATGGTTGTCGGTGTTTGTGGCTGCCGGTGCGGCAGGGATGGAGCTTGCGGTTTCCGGAACGGCTGATTATAAGGTAGTATTATCCGCTATCTTGTTCTGGCATGCAATTATCGGTATTGGGGAAGGTGTTATCACTTCGCTTGTGCTGGTTTATTTGAAAAATAATGACTGGCCACTGGAAAAACATATTGTTGCCGGGGGTGAGATAAATGGATAAGCGGGTACTTCGTTTATTATTAGTCACTGTAATTGTTGTGCTGGTTCTGGCGCCTCTTGCATCCTCTTTTCCCGACGGTTTGGAAAGAGTTGCTGAAGACTTGGGTTTTTTATCTGCTGCGCCATCCCCGGAAGTAAATCTGGCAATTATGCCTGGTTATGAGGTGCCGGGATTGAAGGGTTACGGCAGTACGGTAATAGCAGGTATTTTTGGTATCGCGGTAACTTTTCTGATCACTCTTGGCTTGGGTAAGCTTTTTACACAAAAAAAAACTGAGTAGCGTTGGGAGGTGATGATGTGCCCTGTGGTCGGGAAAATAAGACGGAAAAGCACGGTTTTGCACATCACTTGAACGGCAAGGTAAAGCTTTTGACCGCTGTGATATGTATTGCGGTTTTAGTCAACATCTCTTCCATTAAGATACTTTCTCTAGGGGTTATATTATTGATGGGCTTGCAGTTTTTAGCAAAAGTTCCTTTAAAAACCGTTTTTGCCCGGATTTTTATTGCTGTCCCCTTTGTGGGTGGGATACTGATATTTCTGCCTTTTACCCACGATGGAACGGTGCAGGAATTTGTTGTTGCCAATATTGTCGTGCCGGTCAGCATCCAGGGGTTGTTGCTGGCGGAAACACTGGCTTTACGGGTGGTCACAGCTATTTTGATAATGGTTTTTGTAACCGAAACCACGCCGCGAACCCAGTTGCTATCGGTGATAAAGCAGCTGCCTATCCCGACAGTTTTTACGCAACTAATTGATTTTATCTGGCGTTACTTAACTGTTCTCAGGGCGGAACTGCAGCGGATGCAGCGGGCACAAAAGGCCAGGGGATTTGTGGCAAAATCATATTTTCACCCGCGGACACTAAAAATATCAGCAGAGACGGTTGGTGCATTGTTTCTTCGTTCCTTCCACCGTGCGCAGCGGGTTCACTGGGCGGTAATTTCCCGAGCATACGGCAGGGATGACTGGTCGTACCAACTGTATAAACAAGAGCCCCGGGTGCTGGATTATTGTTGGGGGGCGACACTGGTGGCAGTGGCTTTCATGTTGCTATTATTGGATAAGGGAGGCAGTCAATGGTTCCAGCTGTTAAAGTAAACAATTTGACATATGCTTATCAGGATGGGGTAAAAGCCCTGGATAATATTACTTTTACCGTGGAAAAAGGCAGTAAAGTGGCCTTGATGGGTCATAACGGTGCCGGGAAATCTACTTTGTTACTGCATTTTAACGGCCTGTTCCTGCCCGGTGGAGGGACAGTGAAAATATTTGACACACCGGTCACCCCGAAAACTGAAAATAGCATACGTCGGCAGGTGGGCATGGTGTTTCAGGACCCTGATGACCAGGTATTTTCCAGCCGTGTGTGGGATGATGTGGCTTTTGGACCGATAAATATGGGCCTTGAGTCAAAAGAGGTGGAACGGCGGGTTGACCAGGCGTTAAGGGATGTTGGTATGCGTGATTATGCCGACCACACGCCGAGCCAGCTAAGTTACGGGCAGAAAAAGAGAGTGGCAATAGCCGGTATTATCGCCATGGCCCCGGAAATCATTATTTTTGATGAACCGATGGCCTTTTTAGACCCGGAAGGGCAAAAAAAATTGTTGGATACCCTTGATAATTTTCATCAGCAGGGGAAGACTTTGATTGTTGCCACTCATGATGTGGATTTTGCCGCGGCTTGGGCGGACCAACTAATTATTTTAAAGCAGGGTACATTATTTGCAAGCGGCCAACCCGGGTTGCTGGCAGATGCCTCTTTGGTGTCTGACGCACGCCTGGGTACGCCTCTGGTAACACGGGTTTTCCAGGATTTTGTGAACTCGGACAGATTGCCGGTAACATTAAGCGAAGCCAGGGAGTTATTGGTAGGTTTAATTGACAAAGAAGGTCCTTTCTGATATAATCCAGCAAAACATATAAGAATACTTGGAAATGAAAGGGGAAATTTACATGCGCGTGGTTGATAGTGTTTCCGGCCTGATAGGACATACTCCCGTGGTAAAGTTAAATCGATTGGCTTCCGAAAATGGTGCTGAGGTTTATGTTAAATTGGAAGCATTTAACCTCGGCGGCAGTGTCAAGGACCGGATTGCCTTGAGTATGGTTGAAGCGGCGGAAAAAGAGGGAAGGCTGAAACCCGGCATGACCATTGTTGAACCTACCAGTGGTAATACCGGTATTGGCCTGGCCATGATTGCTGCTGCCAAAGGCTACCGTTTGCTGTTGGTGATGCCGGATACCATGAGTGTTGAGAGACGGAAATTAATGGCGGCTTACGGTGCGGAATTTGTTTTGACGCCGGGTAGTGAGGGAATGAAGGGTGCGGTAAACAAAGCATCCCAGTTAGCTCAAGAAAAAGGTTATTTTATGCCCCAGCAGTTTGAGAACCCGGCCAACCCGCAAATTCACAGGGAAACAACTGCCTTGGAAATATTGGAACAATTGCCTGGCCTGGATGCTTTTGTTGCGGGCGTTGGTACCGGTGGTACCCTTACTGGAGCGGGCGAAATATTGAAAGAAAAGCTGGAAAAGATTAAACTGATTGCAGTGGAACCAAAAGGTTCTCCAGTGCTTTCCGGCGGCAATCCCGGGCCGCATAAAATTCAGGGTATTGGCGCGGGTTTTATACCGGCAGTGATGAGCGTGGAACTGGTGGATGAAATAGTAACTGTTACAAATGATGATGCCATGGAGACTGCGCGGCGTATGGCCAAGGAAGAGGGACTGCTGCTGGGTATTTCCAGCGGTGCGGCGGTGTGGGCAGCGCTGCAGGTAGCCCACAAACTGGGTAAAGGGAAAAAAGTTCTTGCCATCGCTCCTGACACGGGAGAACGGTATCTGACTACGGAACTATTCAAGTTATCGGATGAATAGTATGATTACCCGGTTATTCCCGGGTTACAATTGATAAAAGCAGGAGGTAAAGTTGCTTCGAAATATGTGGCAGTCCCTCCTGTTTTTTTGTTACCTGTTGCTCCAGGTGACTTTTGTATTTTTATTTCTTGCCGCTCGCCGGACTGGCGTCTTGTCTAATTTTTTGGGAAAGTATATAATTTCAATAAATAAATAAATTAACTTTGCACTTTTGCCAGCGGAAATATAAAATACGAAGGGGGTAAACTTGTGGATTATTTACGAGTAAAGGGACAGATAGTTGATTGGATTAAAAAGGAAGTAGCTGAAGCAGGGGCTGAAGGTACGGTTGTTGGCATATCCGGTGGTATTGACTCGGCAGTGGTGGCGGCGCTGTGCCAACAGGCCTTTCCGGAAAATAACCTGGGTGTGATTATGCCCTGTGAAAGTGACCCCGGGGACGCGGAATTAGCCAAAGAACTGGCCGAGACTTTAGGTATCAAGTATGTGCAGGTTGACCTGACCGATACTTACCGTACACTGCTTACTGCCCTGGAAAACGATGACGCACCGCAGCTGGCCAAGGCAAACATCAAGCCGCGGCTGCGCATGACAGCCCTTTACTACTATGCTGCCAAGTATAATTACCTGGTTGCGGGTACCGGTAATCGCAGTGAACTGTTTACCGGTTACTTTACCAAGTACGGGGACGGCGGTGTGGATATGGAACCAATTGGCGGCTTGGTGAAAACCCAGGTAAGAGAACTGGCCAAAATTTCCGGTGTACCCGAGACTATTATCACCAGGCCGCCTACGGCAGGATTGTGGCAGGGTCAGACAGACGAAGGTGAAATGGACATTACCTATGAGGAACTGGATGAATATATCCTGCACGGCAGGGGTTCTGCGAAGGTAAGGACAGTTACCCGGCGTTTACACCAAAGCAGTGAGCATAAACGAAAGGTGCCACCTGTTTTGGAATTTCCTCTGAATAAATAGAAATAAACGTAACCTGTTGACAACAGCGTCTACTGTTGACCACCAGTTCAGACCTGTTTGTCAACCAGGTGAATAATATTAAGTTTAATAATGTTTAGCGGGAGATGACAAGCTATGTCCGGCCATTCAAAATGGGCTAATATCAAGCATAAAAAAGCAAGAATGGATGCAAAAAAAGGAAAAGTTTTTACAAAGATGGCTAAAGAATTGACCGTGGCCGCAAAACGGGGCGGGGGAGATCCGGAAGCAAACCCGCGCCTCAAGGCTGCTATCCAAAAAGCCAAAGAAGCCAATATGCCCAATGACAATATTGAACGGGCAATAAAGAAAGGAACCGGCGAAATTGAAGGTGTTGTCTACGAGGAGATAACCTATGAAGGTTACGGCCCGGCCGGGGTGGCAATTTTAATGGATGTTGCCACGGATAACCGCAACCGTACCGCCGGGGAGATACGGCACTTGTTTTCCAAAAATGGCGGCAGCTTGGGTGAGTCCGGTTGTGTGGCCTGGATGTTTGAGCGAAAAGGTTATATCGCAGTAGACCTGACAGAAGATATGGATGGGGAAGAGCTCATGCTGGCGGCAATTGAATGCGGCGCTGAGGATGTTTCCGTGGAAGAAGATACTATGGAAATAACCACCAGCCCCGAGGATTTGGAGCAGGTAAAAGAGCAACTGGCTGCCGAAGGAATAAACGTCAGTGTGGCTGAAGTAACTATGGTCCCGAAAAACACGGTGCAGGTCACCGATGAAAATGATGCACAAAAGATACTGAACCTGATGGAAATCCTGGAAGACCATGATGACGTTCAAAATGTTTATGCCAATTTTGACATCGATGACGAGCTGATGAAAAATTTAGGGTAAAGCCTGCCGTGCCAAAGTGCACGGTATTTTTTTGTCGAAGAATGAAGAGCTGCTTGATGAACTTGTTTCGGAAAGTTC
>CAZGXM010000089.1:0-7712 GCA_964529795.1 uncultured Thermoanaerobacteraceae bacterium | reverse complement strand
TAAAATTGGGCCTATAGCTCAGCGGTAGAGCAACCGGCTCATAACCGGTTGGTCCCAGGTTCGATCCCTGGTGGGCCCACCACTAACATCCAAATATCATGGCCCGTTGGTCAAGTGGTCTAAGACACCGGCCTTTCACGCCGGTAACAGGGGTTCGAATCCCCTACGGGTCACCATCCGGGCGATTAGCTCAGCTGGGAGAGCACCTGCCTTACAAGCAGGGGGTCGGCAGTTCGATCCTGTCATCGCCCACCAGAAACCACCTCTACGAGGTGGTTTTTTCGCATAAAAAATTTTTATATTAAAGGATTTTCTCCTGCTTGGGTATAATATTGAAGATAAGGCAAAACGGAGGATATTTGTAATGAAACTTTCGCGGCGGTTAAGCGCCATCGCCTCATATATCCCGCCGGGCAGTCCGGTTGCCGACATCGGTACGGACCATGCATACTTACCCGTCTATTTGGTCAAACAGGGTATTTCGCCCCGGGTCATTGCCGCTGACTTGCATAATGCCCCGTTTCAAAGCGCCTTGCGCACCGTGGAAAGTCATGCTCTGGGCGATAAAATTTCCGTTCGCCTGGGAGACGGGCTGAAAGTGCTGCGTCCGGGGGAAGCGGAAATTGTGGTCATTGCCGGTATGGGGGGCAGCACCATGGAAAAAATTTTTAGCCAGTCCCCCAAAGTTTTGAAAAAGGTGCAGCGTCTGGTGCTGCAGCCCATGACCGGTGCGGAGACAGTGCGGCAGTGGCTTTGGGATAACGAGTGGACTCTCCTGGATGAGGACTTGATTGCGGAGGACGGCAGGCTCTACGAACTGCTGGTGGCGGTCCCGGGCCAGGAACTGCCCCGGGACCCGTTTATCGGCCCGCGGTTGATTGAAAAACGGCATCCCCTGTTAATCAAGCTGCTTGAACAGAAAGAACAGCAGCTGGCAGGGATTCTTGCCGGTGTCAGCAAAAGCGCCGACCCCGCCACACGTGAGAAAATCAGTGAACTGGAAGAAAAGCTTGAAAAAATCAGGAAGGTGAAAGGATGACTGGCTGCAGGACCGTCTGCAAGGTAATTGAAGAACTGGCCCCCCTCCACCGCGCGGAAAAATGGGATAACGTAGGCCTGCAGGTAGGGGAACCGGATGCCGAGGTAAAAACCATCCTGGTAACCCTGGACATTGACAGTCAGGTGGTGGAGGAAGCCGTGGACCAGGGTGTGGACATGATAGTTGCCCACCATCCGTTTATCTTTAAACCGTTGACAAACTTGCGCTTTGACCGGCCCCGGGGCGGCATGGTCAAAGAGCTTTTAAAGCATGATATTATGGTCTACATCGCCCATACAAATTTGGACAGTGCCGATTTCGGTGTCAACCACTACCTGGCGGAGTACCTGGGACTTAAGGATGTGTCGGTGCTGTTGCCGTCAGGCCGGGAGAAGCTTTACAAACTGGTGGTCTTTGTGCCCCGGGACAACGTTGAGGAAGTACGGCAGGCCGTCAGCGACGCCGGCGCCGGCTGGATAGGCAACTACTCCCACTGCACCTTCCGGACGCCGGGTGAGGGCACCTTCAAGCCCCTGGAAGGCACCAACCCCTATATCGGGCAGGTGGGGGAGCTGGAATACGTGGAGGAATACCGCCTGGAAACAATTGTGCCTGCTGAAAAATTAGGCCGGGTACTCAGCGTCATGACGGAAAGCCACCCCTACGAGGAAGTGGCCTATGACCTCTACCCGCTGGCCAATGAGGGCAAGCCCTACGGCCTGGGCAGGATAGGCAGCCTTGCCCGGGCGGAAACCCTGGAGACCTTTGTCCGCAGGGTCAGGCGCACCCTGGGCGGTGAGCAGGTACGCGTGGTGGGCGACATCCAGCGTCCCGTAAGGAAAATTGCCGTATGCGGCGGCTCCGGCGCGTCCCTGGTGGACCATGCCCTGCGCCAAAAAGCCGACGTACTGGTTACCGGCGACCTGAAGTTTCATGAAGCCCAGGAAGCAGTAGCCAGAGGCCTGGCTATTGTGGACGCCGGCCACTACGCTACAGAAAGAATTATTGTACCGGTATTGGCCCGTTACCTGCAGGAAAAACTGGACGACAGCCGCCCGGCGGTAAAGGTAATCATCTCCCAGGTAAATACGAATCCCTGGCAGTATCTATAGATAGGAAAGGCTCGAACGCCCGGCCCTATCTTTTTTGTTTTTAATTGGTTACCGGTCGCAACTTTCATTTTATTTGCTGTAGGCCGTCGATTTTTAAAATGAAATGGGGGGAATAAGATGAGTGAACTGGAAAAGCTGTGGCAGGCCCAGAATGCTTTAAGGGCTTATAAACTTGCCAGGCAGCGGGTAAAAGAGGAGACAGTCCTGCCCCGGCTGAAAGAAGTCAAGAAGAAGCTGGAGGAACAGCTGCAGAAATACAAGCAGCACAAACAACGGCTGAAACGACTGGGCAAAAAGATCAAGTCCAAGGAAATGGACTGCAGTGCGCTGGCGGAAAGGATTAAAAATTTTAAAGCCCAACTGTACGACGGTCGACACAATAACCCCAAGGAACTGCGCAATATCGAGCAGCAGCTGGCGCTGGCCGAGAAAGAACTGTCCGGGTGTGAGGACACGACGCTGGAATTGAGCCAGGAGCATGAAGAACTGACAGTGATGCTGGAGCAGTTGAGATTTGAGCTAAAAAAGGAAAAGGACCAGTACCAGGAACATGTCAAGGAATACGAACAGTGGAAAGAAGAGATCAATGCCGAGATACTGCGTCTGAAGGAAAAAGCAGAGCAGCTGATGAGCGAAGTGGACCCGGAGTTGGTAACAATATATAAAAAGAAAGCCAAATGGCTGGGTGATACCGTGGTCGCCCGGGTGGAGAACAACACCTGCGGCGGCTGCCGCATTGACATTTCCCCGGTAGTTATTAAGGCGATAAAGAGCAAAAAACAGGTAACCTGTGAAAACTGCGGGCGGCTATTGTTTTATAAAAAATAACAGAAAAAATATTTGCCCCCATGCTGCCGATACCTACACACGTTTGCCAGCAATTACCATTGATTATGTCCATGAAAATTGTTATACTATAAATCCACGCTGAAAGGCGGGAATATCAATTTAAAACAGCATAGGCAATTGAGTAAACCAGGTGATCGCGGGCACAGCGCCGCAAGGCCGTGCCTGAGGAAAGTCCGAGCTCCACAGGGCAGGGTGCTGGATAACGTCCAGTGGAGGCGACTCCAAGGAAAGTGCCACAGAAAACAAACCGCCCGCCGCTCTTTGAGCGCCGGGTAAGGATGAAACGGTGAGGTAAGGGCTCACCAGCAGCCAGGTGACTGGCTGGCTTGGTAAACCCCACCTGGAGCAAGACCTGATAGGGGGACGTCAAAAGTGGCCCGCTTGTCCCCGGGTAGGTCGCACGAGATGCCAGGCAACTGGCATCCCAGACAGATGATCACTCAAGACAGAACTCGGCTTACGGTTTGCTCAGTTGCCCTTTATGCAAGGTGATGAATATTTATGCTATTCATCACCTTCATTTTTGCCTCAAAACAAGTGTAGGAGAACAGACCGGAACTATTGGGAGGTCTTGCGCGTCAAACGCAGTAGATAGTGAATGTGTAACAACCCGAAATTTTGGTCGTTCTGTGATATCTTAAACTAACGGGTAGTTTGATTGAAGACGGATTTCAATTCTGATAAACTATGATAAAAAAATATCTTATAAAAACATAGATTTTAAATACACGTGGGGTGGGGTTAGTTGAAGAAAAATATTATAAAAATAATATCTATTTTGGCCTTATTGTTTATTATATTAGTTTTATTTCCAATCGGAAAGTTAGCATTTACTGATTCAAAAATTGCGAAATCATTATTTTCAGAGACATATTATGTGAAAATTAGTTCCGATGAATATGATTTCAATGTTTTTCGTGAATACATGAAAGATAAAGGTTGGAAGGAAATCGAACAATTGGGTGGATTGCATATATTTGAAAAGAAAGGTGAAAAGAAAGGAATATTAAATACACAAGTAAAAACGGTTTTTATTGATGGCAAGTTAAATATGCGCAGGTAGATTTTGGCGCGATCCGGCGCCACCCATTCCAGAACGGTGATAGTGCTGAACCAGTCAGAGGTCAACGACCACAACCGAAAAAGGAGTTTCGTCGCCAACCTTATTAGGGCAAGGGGAGATTCTTGTGCTAATTGATTCCGATTTTGTTTGGTTTATTGCTCTGGTAACTTGGGTTCCGTTTAGAATCCTGGTCTTGATAGTGCGAAAGAGGAAAGAACAAAAAACTTCTTTCTCCGGGGAGTTACTGTTAAACCTGTTCTTCTTCTATCTTGTGGCCTTGGTCGGTGTGACCATCTTTCCCATTCCGATCGGAATACCTCGTTACAACGATTATTTCCACGTCAATTTCATACCGTTTAAAAGCATCCTGGGATCGCTCAACCATTCCTGGTATATGGTTCCGTTGCGGAATATCGGCGGAAATTTAGTTTTACTGGCTCCTTTTGGGTTTCTATTGCCTCTAGTCTGGAAGGGCGTAAATACACTGGGCAAAGTTGTCACCACAGGCTTTTTGCTGTCCTTGACAATTGAATTATTGCAGTTGATTATTCCGGGCAGGGCGGTTGATGTGGATGATCTTATTTTGAATACCTTCGGTCTCTTGTTTGGGTTTTTGGCCTTCAAATTGTTTGATCTGTTACTGAGATTGATAACTAAAGAAAAAAGATTGAGTGAGATCCGATAAGCAAGCGACATTTCGTACCAGGGGTTGGTATCCAACAAATACGGCAGGTAAAGTCCTGCCCCAGGGTGACTGTTAAAAAATTATCAACCACAAACTTCAGAGAGATGGTAGCTTCTACTCACAAGACATAAAGCTATATACTTACTTCATCCAGCAGGTGCAAGTCATATCGTTTAATAATATCTATTAGTTTCAGCGGATATTTTGAGTCAGTAGCATAGCCAGCACGTCTCAATGCCCACGCTCCCCGGGTACTGTCATGCATCACCGCTCTAAACGGCTCGTACCTGCTGGCTGTGAGTAAAAGTTTCTTGTGATCCGCCCAGCTTTCAGCCGGGTTATTGTAAGCTCTGAATGCTGCATCGACGCGGAAGGTATTGCCGTTATATTCTTCCCAGGTATTGGAGATTACCGAACCGGCTGGACCCTGGCCTTTGATGCCAAACAGGTTATAGGAGAGCCGGCCGGTATATTTATCCACCGGCGTGTACTGACCCCAACCCGTTTCTAGGATAGCCTGGGCAGCTTGTAGCGCTGCAGACATACCTGTTCTTTCCTGCGATTGTTTAGCCAGTTGGGATACAAAATCTAAAAACTTGCTTTTCTCTATTACCGGCTTGGGCCCGTATACCGGTCCCAAGTAAACCTTAACAGGGATAGCTTCACTTGCTATTTTCTCCCCCGAAACAGTAGTACCTACGATTTGAATCTGCCTAGATCCAGCGTCCTCTTCGTTAGGTGTCCAGGAGTATTTCGCCTGGGAAGCACTGCCGCTGGCAACGATCCGTTTTTCTCCTGTTTCAGGGTTTAGTACTTGGTATGTGATACTACTGAGGGAAACATTAGCCGATGACTGCAGTTTTACCGTCCCTGTCAGCACCTGGTTGGGACCTACGGTTTCCAAAAGCAGTCTGGGGGTTGCCGGTACTTGGACAGTGATGGGATCAGAGGTATAAGTATTGCCCTTAGTGTCCGTTACCCTTGCCGCCAGTTCCCACGTTCCTGCCTGTTCCGGCCCCGGAAACCACTTATAGTTCAACTGACCGTCCGCTGGCAGCAGGATTTCTTCTTTCCCTGTCTTTGTATCTTTCAGCACGTACTCTGCTCTACTGACCAGGAAATTTCGGGAAAACCAAAGCGTAACCGGCCTTTCCACTGTGGCGCCAGGGGATACCCCTCTTAATTGTAGCTTTCTTTTTACGTCTACTTTCACGGTCACGGGCGGGCTGTAATAGGCCTGCCCGGAGCGGTCATAGGCTATAGCACGGATAGAAGTACTGCCGTTATCAGCAAATTGAGGCGTCCAGGTGTAAGTACCTTGAGGGTCCGTTTCCCCTGTAACAATTACGTTCCCAGTATCCGTGTTACTTATTTCATACTTTACATACTCGGCCACAAAGTTTAAGTCCACGTTAAGGGAAACACTATCCTCTACCGCCTGTTCCTGCGCTATACCCGCCAATGCCACCTGGGGTGCAACTGCCAGTTCCACGGGGATGACACTGCCAGCCAGGAAACGGCCCTCTTTGTCATAGATCACAGTAGCCAGCACGCGAATACCGTTGTAAAACGGGTCAGGCAGCCATTGGTATATTCCCTTTAGGTCACTTCCCCTTGCCACAATTGGTCCCCGGCCCGTTTCCGGGTCAAGGAGTAGAAACCGCACTTCCGCAGCACCAGCAGGCGGTGTACCATTAAAACTGACCTGAAGTTCTGTGGTTCCAGTGATAGTTTGACCAGGTTCTATAGACGGCAACGCCATATCAAAGAATGGGGTAACGGCTGCAGGCACACTGGAATCAACATAAACAGTCCGATCAGAGTCATTCCAGTTTACTGAGACACCCAAAGCGTTACTTACCAACCTCAAAGGGACAAAGGTACGGTTGCCAAAAATCTGTGGCGGAACGTCTGACAACCCGTAGGTTGTACTACCCTCTGCATAGTCAACCAGGCGATTATCAATCCGTAATTGAACTGAACGGTTACCCTTTGTGATAGTAACAGTCCTGCTTTCCGCATGCCACTCAACAAAAGCCCCCAATGTTTCGGAGACCAAACGTACCGGTACCAGGGTACGACCGGTTTTGATTACGGGTGGGGGCGATGCATCAATCATCCGACCGTCAATCACCAATTTAACATCGCCAGTTGCTAATCCGGGGGACTCCGCCCAGATTAACATCACCAGTGCCATAAACAGTATTATACACACTCGCCAACCGTAAAAAAGCCTCCTCGAATGCATTAAACTACCTCACCTTTCTTCTGACCTGTTGACAAGATTCGATTATCTTCTATGACCTTTGACGGTCAGAAGCGATGGAAAGTTCCCGGATTTAACCCGTAAAAGGAAATAATCCTGTTGGATTTTCCTCGGGGTACTTTTAGCTAGTACTTGTCGGGAAATGGAACAAAAAGGGATATACCTTCGTCTAAAACTGTAGAAAAAACCGTGGGGGATGGGTAACCACAGTGGAGATCGCCCTGCAAGCGAAATCGGGACAACAAATCTTCCAAGGGGTTTCAGGCAGTCACTTGGATACTACGCGTCAACTGGAAGAACTCAAGGGGGTTGTGGCGGATCACAAGGATCATAGCGGGGACCGGATCATAGTGGAGACTGCAGGCGGTGGTGCTGTAAACGTGTTGTTACCCAGTGGACTGACAGCAGAGACCGTCGATCCGGCATCAGGAACGAGGACGAAGCTGAACTAATATGATTATTTTAAGGTAACCATGAAGATCGAGAAGCTGTTGGCAGCAAGGAGGGGCTAAGGCTACCAACAAGGCCTATTCTGAATGGCCTTATCCCTTTGATTTAGCGTTATCGTCCTGCTATTTCCCACAGGACGTTTTTTTTGCAAATTTATGGAACCCAATAAAGAATTGCAATGTCCATATCTTAAAAGGGGAAATTTATAAACAAGGAAAGAGTTGTCAAAATCCCGGGAGAAAAAGCGG
>CAZGXM010000088.1:0-8211 GCA_964529795.1 uncultured Thermoanaerobacteraceae bacterium | reverse complement strand
AATGCGGGGGATTGCCACTTTATCCACTTTATCTTTGGATATGTTTCCAATTTGCAGCAATTCGTCCAGGACATACTCAATAATGGTGTTTTCTGAAACAGCCACGGAAAAATGGTCAATTTTCTCCAGACTGTCCAAACCGGAATTGGGACTGGTAAGCAGGGCAAACCTGCCTTCGCCGGGAACAGCACCTAAAGTTAAAGAAACGATAGATACATCAATGCCGCTTTTCGCCAATAATGCTGCTGCCAAAATGTCCGCCACTTCACCGTCAATTTCTCCCGACTGCAGGGCCATATCCCGCTCCCTGGCACTGTTAAAGGAAACCAGTTCCACTTCCAGTCCATTGCCTTGGAAAAGGTTTTCCGACTCAGCAACATATAAGGGCAGACTATCTTCAATCGGCAGCACGCCAATACGCAGCGGTTGCTGGTGGGCCCCACCCGTAGTACCACACCCGCCAAGTAATACTAAAGACAATATCAATAATACAGTTATCTTTTTCATTGAGTGTCCCCCCAACATCTTGGCTGACCAGGTAAATTTTCGCCAAAATTAGCGCAAATCCTGCACAAGGGCAAAAACATTTCATGCCTTTCCGCATTAAGCGGTAATGTTTTTGTTCTTTCCCGGGGAACCCATGCTTCCTCGGGACGCTTCGCTATGGCCCCTCCTTATTGAACGGGAAATTTCCCCTGGCAACAGAAAAACTCCCATATAAAAAAACGGGAGTTTTCTGATTGCAAAAAATACGTTTTATTATTTACTGTTCACTCATCAAACTTACCGGCTTAAACGGGACTATGGTAGAAATGGCATGTTTATATACCATTTGTTGTTTGCCTTCAACGTCCAAGACAACGGTAAAATTGTCAAAACCCTTTACGTTTCCCTTGATCTGAAAACCATTGATTAAAAAGACGGTGACAGCAATGTTTTCTTTACGAACCTGGTTGAGAAAAGTGTCCTGCAAATTTATTTGCCCTTTACCCATGTTAAACAGCCCTCCATATTTTTATTGTTAACTTATTCTACAACCTTTTCCAGAGTCCTGCAAATATATTTTGCTATTTTGTCCACCACTGATTGCCTGCTGAGGCCGGTGACATCAAGCCAATGAATCCTTTTATCCCGTTTAAACCAAGTCAACTGACGCTTGGCAAAACGCCTGGTGTCCCGTTTCAGAAGACGTACTGCCTCTTCCCAGGTGAGGTCGCCGGAACAGTAAGCGGCAATTTGTTTGTATCCCAGTCCCTGCATGGCAGGTAACTCCGGGCTGTACCCCCGGTCCAACAAATCCCTGACTTCAGCCAGAAGTCCCCGGTCAATCATTTTTTCCACCCTTGCATTGATGCGCTGGTATAACAACCGGCGTTCCATGGTCAATCCCACCATGGCCAAATGATACCTGCTTTTTTCTCTTTGCCCGCGGTTATCGGAAATTCTTTCCCCTGTACTATAATAGTACTCCAGCGCCCTGATTATTCTCTTTTCGTCGTTTGGGTGAATTTTTTCTGCCGCCCCGGGGTCTAACGCTTTTAATTCCTTATACAATGTTTGCCGTCCAAGCTGCTTAATTTTTGCCTGCAGTCGCTTTCTGACGTTCTTGTCCCCGCTTCCTTCACCAAACCGGTACGGGTCAATGACGCTTTGCACGTACAGCCCGGTGCCGCCCACCAGCATGGGCAGGCTCCCCCTGCTGGAAATATCTTCAATCAACTGGCGTGCCTCTTGCTGGAAACGGGCAACGCTGTAACCCTGATCAGGCGTGACAACGTCCAGTAAATGATGGGGAATGCTTCTGCCACTTGAAGCTGTCATTTCCGCGGCAGTTACTTTTGACGTACCGATATCCATTCCCCGGTAGACCTGCATGGAATCCGCTGAAATGATTTCTGCATCAAGGCGGTCAGCCACTTCCACCGCTGCAGCAGACTTGCCTACCGCAGTCGGGCCCACTATCACTGCTAACGGTAATTTCAATTTTATCTACTCCTGTCGTAGAAATAGTTTTTGCAACTCTCTCAGGGTAAGTTTAATTATAATCGGCCTTCCGTGCGGACAGGAATAAGGGTAGTCGCTGTTGGCCAACTGCCTCAAGAGATTTTCCATTTCCGCCGCTTCCAGGTATTGTCCGGCCTTAACCGCGCCTTTACAGCTAAGTTGTAACAGCATTTCCTTTTTTAGCTCCTGTTCCCTTACCTGCTTTCCTGCGGCGACAAGCTGTATCACATCACGTAAAATCGTTACCCCGTCTGCCGTAGTTGCAAACTCAGGCACACCGCGAAGGAGAAAAGTATTGCCACCGAAATGTTCCAGGATAAAACCGAACTTTTGCAATAAAAAGATACAATTCACCAGATACTCCGCTTCATCTGCCGTGAAAGTTATCGTTTGCGGTACGGTCAATTGAGAATAACTTATCTTGTTTTCCTGACAGTAGCGCTCAAACAATACCCGCTCATGGGCGCCGTGCTGGTCAATAATATAAAGTTCGTCACCCGCTTCCGCCACAATATATCCGGCCTGAAACTGTCCCACTACCCGCATGGCCGGCAAGTGCGGCTGCGATTTATCTTCATGGACGAGTTCTTCCGCTTCATGTATGACTTTGGGTTGAGAAACTGGTTTTGGCTTTCCCACCCCGGTGTGTAAATTAAAGCTCATCTGATCCTGACTATCGTTTGAATTTATTAATTCCTGACGGTCATTTTTCCTTTCTGTGAATTTAATTGACGGAACGTAATTTGCCGCGGTGCCGGAAACACTGAGAGCCTTGTTCAATGCTTTATTCAGAAAAGAATGGATTAACTCGGGTTGGTCAAACTTTACTGACAGCTTTTGCGGATGTACATTTACATCAATGGTACCGGGATCCAACCGCAGCTCCACCACTGCCAGGGGAAAACGCCCCCGGGGTATGCGTGAGCCATATGCCGCCCTGATAGTATCAATCAATGAACTATCTTTAATGAACCTCCCGTTGATCAAGACAGTTATGCCGTTGGCAGTAGCCCTGTGAACAGTTGGCGGCGATATGAAACCCCTGATCAGATATTGACCGTCCTCAAAGGTAAGTGGCAGTAGCTTTTCCGCCAGTTCATAGCCATAAATGGCGGTAATTACTTCCAGCATACTATTGTTACCCGGTGTTGACAGCAGCATACGCTCACCGCTGTAATAAGTAAATTTTACTTTGTTATGGGCCAACGCCAGGCGGTGAACAATTTCCGATATGGCAGCAGTTTCCCTGGAGGTGTTAAATAAGAATTTTTTCCGTGCCGGGGCATTGAAAAATAAATCAGTGACTTCTATGGTAGTGCCCCGGGAGCAGCCAACCACCTGCCGCTCAACAACATTACCCGCTTCCAGTCTTAAAGCAAGGCCACCGGTACTTTCTTTCAATCGAGAGCAAATGAAAATTTTTGAAACTGCCGCGATACTGGCCAGGGCCTCACCGCGAAACCCCAAGGTAGTAATATAGTGTAAATCCTCGGCAGTGGCAATTTTACTGGTGGCATGGCGCTGAAAGGCCAGTAACAAATCATCTTCAGCCATCCCTTCACCATCGTCGCCAACGGTTATCTTGTCTTTGCCCCCGTTTTCCACCCGCAAAAAAATTGACCTGGCGCCGGCATCAAGAGAATTTTCAATAAGTTCCTTGACCACTGATGCGGGACGCTCCACCACTTCACCAGCGGCAATTTTATTCGCGGTCGCTGTGTCCAGCAGTTGAATCCTCCCCATGGGCATTTTCCTCCTCATTAACCAGCTGCTGCAGTTCCGATAATATCTGCAAGGCCTCCAAAGGAGTGGTATGCAAAACATCCACACTCTTGATTTTTTCTATGGCCGGTTGATGGTCTGTACCAGTCTCCTCAAAAAAACTTAACTGCTGTTCTTTAGTCGCTGCGGTTTCGAGATTGGCCGCACTGCTTTCCTGTTCCTCTATCTCTTTTAAGATTGTTTGCGCACGTTTGATTACCTGGAAGGGTAAGCCCGCCAGTCTTGCTACCTGTATACCGTAACTTTTATCCGTACCCCCGGGTACAATTTTTCGCAAAAATACTATTTCCTGTCCCCTTTCCTGCACTGCAACCTGAAAGTTTTCTATCTTGGGATAAAGTCTCTCCAATGCAGTCAGCTGGTGGTAATGGGTGGCAAACAATGTTTTGGCGCCACGTTTTTCCTGCAGCAAGTATTCAATCACTGCCCAGGCAATGGCCATACCATCGTAAGTACTGGTACCGCGACCAATTTCATCCAAGATGATTAAACTCCGGCTGGTGGCATTATACAGAATGTTGGCCACTTCATTCATCTCCACCATAAAAGTACTCTGCCCGGTGGAAAGGTCATCCGCAGCGCCTACCCGGGTAAAGATACGGTCCACCAAAGGTATTTTGGCCTCCCGCGCAGGTACAAAACTGCCTATTTGGGCCATAAGAGTAATCAGGGCTACCTGTCTCATGTACGTGGATTTACCGGCCATATTGGGACCGGTAATCACTATTAAATCCCGACTGCCGCCCAGGTTGGTATCATTGGGAACAAATTGACCGATTTCCATCAGTTTTTCCACCACCGGGTGCCTGCCGTCAATTATTATTAGTTCGTCCCCCGAGTCACATATTTCCGGACAGCAGTAAGCGTTCTCCACTGCTACTTTTGTCAGGGACAACAATACGTCCAACAATGCTATCACCTTTGCGGTTTCCTGTATGCGTCTGACTTCAGCGGCAATTTTTTCTCTCACGTCACAAAACACCCGGTACTCCAACTTTACCAGTTTATCTTCCGCACCCAGGATCGTATCCTCCAACTGCTTCAACTTCGGCGTGATAAATCGTTCCGAATTGGCCAGGGTCTGTTTCCGTTGATAGTAATCGGGGACTGAGCTCAGGTTGGCACGGGTAACTTCCAAATAATAACCAAAAACTTTGTTGTACTTTACCTTTAAAGACTTAATCCCCGTTTTTTCTCTCTCCTCCTGTTCCAGTTGCGCCAACCACTGTTTCCCCGACGCGGCAGCCTTGCGCAGTTCGTCAATTTCCCGATGAAAGCCGTCATTAATGATATTTCCCTCCGTAAGACCAACCGGCGGGTCCGGTTTGACGGCTGCGGAGATGAGCGCGTGTAAATCATTTAAACTGTCCAAACGCCTGTAGCAGTCACTTAACAATTGTGAACTGAAGTTTGCTAACTGCTCTTTAATCAACGGCAAAATTTTTAAAGACTGTCCCAATGCCTGAAGGTCCCTGGCAGTGGCTGACTGGAAAATAATTTTACTTGCGAGACGCTCCAGGTCATAAATATTTTTTAACTGGTCATGTAATTTTTCACGCAACAGGATGTTGGCCACCAATTCCCCAACTGCCTGCTGCCGGCTGACGATCTCCTCCTTATGCAGCAGTGGTTGGGAGATTAGTTTTTTCAATAACCTGCCGCCCAATGCCGTAACGGTTTTATCCAAAACCCACAGTAAAGAGCCGCGGCGTTCCTGACTGCGCATGGTCTCTAAAAGTTCCAAATTTCGCCGGGTAGCCCCATCCAAAAGCATGAAATTCGCCGGCGAGTATGTATGAATGTGGTTTATATGACTTAGTGATTGCATCTGGGTTTCCGCCAAATATGCCATCAAAATACTGGCTGCCAAGACGGCCGCGTCACAACCCATGCAGCCGCACGCTTCCAGGGTAGCCCTGGTAAAAAATTTTTCCATCCGGGCGTAAGCTTTCTGTACAGACCAGCGGTTTTTCGGATAAGCGGTCACCAAACAGATGGCTTCAAGTTGTTCTTTGATGCCAGCGGCGCTTTCCGGTGGCAGCAAGCACTCCCTGACTCCAAAACGACTGACCTCGTCCATTACTTTCAGGGGATTGCCCGTTACCAGTTCCGTAATGTGGAATTCACCGGTGGAAACGTCCACAAACGCCAGGCCCCAAGTATCCTCCAGGCGGCAAACGGCGGCCAAGTAGTTGTTTTGGGTATCAGATAACAAATCTTTGTCCACAATCGTACCCGGAGTTATTACCCTGACAACTTCCCGCCTGACAATACCTTTGGCCCGGGCCGGGTCCTCAACCTGTTCGCAAATCGCTACTTTATAGCCTTTATTCAATAACTTTCCCAGGTAGCCGTTTACTGAATGATAGGGTATCCCGCACATGGGAACCGGGTTTTCTTTGTTGCTATCGCGTGTTGTCAGGGTGATTTCCAAAATCTTTGCCGCCTTTTTCGCATCCTCACCGAACATCTCATAAAAATCGCCCAGCCGGAAGAAGAGAATTGCGTCTTGATACTGCTGTTTAATTTCTTGATATTGACGCATCATCGGTGTGGTCATTTTCTGTCCCCTCTCGCCAATAGACTGATTAACTATTTAGAGAATTATCCACAGGGCAAAATTTCCATAAATTAAGGCCGGGAAACCCGGCCCTAAATATTAACAACAGCTGCCCCCACAACCGGGACCGCAAGTATTTGCTACCTCACCGCTAAGTGCCTTGGTAAGAATAAAGTTTACTCCTTGCAGGATACTGTTAAATTCTTTCTGTGCCTCAAGGTGCGCACTGATGATCGGGTTGGACTGCATTTTTTTCTCCACTTCAGCCATGCTGGCCTGCTCTGCATCGGTTAATTCCGCACCCGAAGCGCGTTTCTGTTCCAGTTTTTGTCGTATTTGATGATACTCGGTCAATATCTCCTGAGCCCCGGGGTCCCGAGCCATTTCCGCTTCGGTGTTTCTGAGATTTGTTAATTCTTCACTTTCTTTCAAGGCATCTGCCAAGGCATGAGCTTTTTCCATAATCATTGACAAGCAAAATCACCTCCAACTTTACCTATTACTTCGTGAAAACATTTAAATTTCCTCCGTTAATTCTCCGGAAACACTGAACATCTGGGCGCCGGTAATCTTAACTTTAAAAAATTTTCCTATTACTGATTTGTCTGCCGGCACGTGCACAATTTTGTTGGAACGAGTCCTTCCCGCCATAATGTCATCATCGTTCTTACTCGTACCTTCAAACAGTACGTTTACTGTTTGACCTACCAGTTGACGGTGTTTTTCCGCGGTGATGGTATTTTGTAGTGCCAATAACCGCTGAAAGCGTTCCTTTTTATCTTCCCGGGGCACCTGGTCCGCCATTTTTGCCGCCGGTGTTCCCGGGCGCGGTGAATAAATAAACATGTAGGCGCCGTCAAACTTCACCCTGCGCACCACATCCAATGTATCTTCAAAATCCGCCTCGCTTTCCCCGGGAAAACCGACAATAATATCGGTGGTGATACTGGCATCCGGCACCCTCTGCCGAATTGTCTCAATGAGCTTGAGATAACTTTCTTTTGTATAACCCCGCTTCATTTTCTCCAAAATTTTAGTACTTCCCGCCTGAATAGGCAGATGGTAATGCTCGCATACTTTCTCACAACGGGCCAGGGCGTCAATAAGTTTACCGGTAAAATCCCGGGGGTGGGAAGTCATAAAGCGAATTCTTTCCAAACCACCTATGTCATTGACCATTGTTAGCAAGTCGGCAAAATCAATATTTTCTTGCAAATCTTTACCGTAGGAATTAACGTTTTGACCCAGTAAGATCACTTCAACATATCCTTTGTCTACCAGCACGGTGATTTCCTCAACTATATCTTCAGGCTGCCTGCTGCGTTCCCGGCCCCGGACATATGGGACAATACAATAGGTACAAAAGTTATTACAGCCGTACATGATATTCACGTAAGCCTTAATTCCGGTTGCCCTTTTAACGGGCAAGTTTTCTATAATTTGGCCTTCCTTTTGCCAGACATCTAACTGGGTATGACGGGTTTGCCGTACCCGGGCAATAAGCTCCGGTAACTCGTGAATATTATGTGTGCCAAAAATCAAATCCATATGCGGCATTCGTTTTCTAATTCTTTCCGCCATTTCCGGCCGTTGTACCATGCAGCCACAGACACCCAGTATTACTTCCGGATTATTGGACTTCAGCTTTTTCAGCGTGCCCAGCCTGCCGAAAACTTTGCTCTCTGCCTTTTCCCGCACACAGCAGGTATTAAGCAGTACAAGATCCGCAGCATGCTCATCATCTGTAGCGGTATACCCCATTTGTTCCAGAATACCTGCCATCACCTCCGTGTCGTGCTCGTTCATTTGGCAGCCCCAGGTCTCTATCAAGTATTTCAAATACATCACCTCTTAAGAGACGCTCA
>CAZGXM010000087.1:0-8573 GCA_964529795.1 uncultured Thermoanaerobacteraceae bacterium | reverse complement strand
CAGTGTTTGCACTAAGGGTTTATCAAAATTATCAGAACCTTTGCAAAGGGAGTAGTGTGAAGAACAATAACTTTTCAAAAAAACACCATATTGGGAGGTTTATCATGTCGGAAAAACTTGTCAAAGGATTGGAGTATTCGGAGAAACTGCTGGAGTTTATCGGTAAGGAAAAACTGACTGACGAGGAAAAAAAGTGGGTGGTCAGCGAGACCGTCGCTGGTTTCCGGGAACATGTCAACCCTGGTTTTCTCCAATACCGCAAGTCGGTATCCACCAATTATGCCGCCATTGAATGGGAGGATAGCGGCTCAACTTTTACCGATATTTACGGTAAAGAATTTATTGATTGTTTGGGTGGGTATGGCATTTACAATGTCGGACACAGGAATCCCAGGGTATTGGAAGCTGTTATAAACCAGTTAAATCGCCAGGCGCTGCATAGCCAGGAATTGCTGGACCCGTTACGGACCATGCTGGCAAAGCTGCTGGCTATTATCACGCCTGGTGATTTGAAATATGCTTTCTTTACCAATAGTGGTACAGAGTCCGTGGAAGGTGCGTTGAAACTTGCCCGCCTGCACACCGGCAGAAGCGGTGTCATTGCGGCAACCCGCGGCTTTCACGGCAAGTCATTGGGGTCCCTGTCGGCCACGGCCAAGGCGGTATTCCGCAAGCCTTTTTTCCCGCTGGTACCGGGTTTTCGACATGTGCCCTTTGGTGACGCAGATGCCCTGCGTGAAGAAATTGAAAATGCCAAATTTGTGGGGGAAGAGTTTGCGGCAGTTCTATTGGAGCCCATTCAGGGTGAAGGCGGGGTAATTATACCGCCCGACGACTATTTCCCCAAAGTACGGGAAATCTGTGACGAGTATGGGATACTGCTGATAGCCGATGAAGTGCAGACCGGAATGGGGAGAACGGGGAAGATGTTTGCCATGGAACACTGGGGTGTGGCTCCCGATATTATGTGTCTCGCCAAGGCGCTGGGAGGCGGTGTCCAGCCCATTGGTGCCTTTGTGGCTACTGAAGAGATCTGGGAAAAGATGACTCCCAACCCCTTCCTGCATACAACCACTTTTGGCGGTAACCCCGTGTGCTGTGCCGCTGCCATTGCTACTATTAATGTGGTCATCAAGGAAGAACTTTACCAGCAAGCTGCGGAAAAGGGAGCCTATTTGCTGCCCGAGCTCCAGAAACTGGTCAAGAAATACGACAGCGTTTGTCTGGAAGCTCGGGGCAAAGGTCTCTTAATCGGGATTGAGTTTGTTAACAATGAGACGGGCTATGTGGTTGCCAAAGGGTTATTTGAAAATGGAGTACTGGTGGCCGGGACTTTGATAAATGCCAAAACCATACGCATAGAACCCGCCCTGACCATTTCCTATGAAGAACTGGACAGAGTGCTGGAGATTTTGGAAAGAGTATTTGCCCAAGCAGCCAAGAGAAAAATCGAGGGGGATGTGGCATGCGGTTAAATCTTGATACAAGTCGCTGCATCGGCTGTAAGCTTTGTCAACTTGCCTGTGCCGCGGAAAAAGAAGGGGTGTTTCAACCGTCTTTGGCCCGGCTAAAGATAGATAAAAGTTATGACAGGTGGGGTATCAGGGCGGAAGTGGCCTTATGCACTCTCTGCCTGGAGTGCGTCGAGGCATGTCCTACCGGTGCCATTGAGTATAAGGACGGTCGGCTGCACTTTGAGAGGGAGGAATGTACCGGTTGTAACGCCTGTGCAGACGCGTGCCCCCAGAAGGTAATTGTGGTTAAAGACGACAGCGTGGGCATTTGTGACTCCTGCGGCGGGTCGCCCCAGTGTGTGGCCTGGTGCCCGCACCAAGCCTTGAGTTACGGAAATGTTGCAGAGGAGGTGGGATAGGATGAAAGGGTATACGGGAAAAGTCTTGCGTGTTAATTTGGATAATCGTTCCACCGGTGTGGAATCCTTGAATTTTACCTGGGCGGAGAAATATCTTGGCGGGAAGGGATTGGCAATTAAATATATTTACGAGGAATTACCGGCCGGGATTGACCCCTTGTCTCCGGAAAACAAGATGATACTGATGACCGGGCCTTTTACCGGGACGCTGGTCCCCTGTTCCGGGAAATTGGCTATTGCCACGAAATCGCCGGCCACCGGTACTATGCTGGACTGTTCAATTGGCGGTCATTTAGCCGGGGAGCTCAAGTATGCCGGCTATGACGCGGTGATTATCGAAGGTAAGGCCGATAAACCGGTTTATCTTTTTGTAGAGGATGACAGGGTGGAAATCAAGGATGCTACGGTCCTTTGGGGAGAAGGCACCCATGAAACCGAGTTTTCCCTGAAAAACAGCCACGGGTCAGATGTGAAGGTGCTTTCCATCGGTACTGCCGGTGAGAACATGGTGCCCATGGCCTGCATTACTTCCGAGCTTTACCGCCAGGCCGGACGGGGCGGGGTCGGCGCCGTTATGGGCAGCAAAAACCTGAAGGCTGTGGTGGTCCGTGGCAGCGGCGGGGTGACCGTGGCCGACTGCTCTGGTCTGAGCAGTACGGCAAAAGAATTTTTGAAAAACGATACTCTTACTGACGATAACCTCTGGGCTTACAGCGACGGAACACCGATGATTGTGGAACTTTCACATTCCACCGGTATCCTGCCTACAAAAAACTTTCAACAGGGAACCTTTGAACAGTTCGCAAAGATAAATGCCGATGCCGTCAAGACAATACGCGCTGATAAGAAAGGTTGTCTCAGCTGCGGCCTGGGATGCGGTAATTACGTCAAGGTGGGGGAGAGTATGGTGGAAGGCCCCGAGTACGAGACTCTGGCCATTGGCGGCGCCAACTGCGGCATTAGTGACCTCGAAGCAATAGTGGAATTTAACAGGCAGTGCGACGACCTGGGCCTGGATACTATCTCCGTGGGCAATACTATAGCTTTTGCCATGGAATTGACGGAAAAGGGGATTAAAGACTTTGGCATTACCTTTGGCGACGTGGAAGCTTACCTGAAAATGCCCCGGGCCATAGCCAAGAACGAAACGGAACTGGCTTTGGGTGTGAAGGTGCTGTCGGAGAAATACGGCGGCAGAGACTTTGCCATGCAGGTCAAAGGGCTGGAGTTTCCGGGATATGATCCTCGGGGTTCCTGGGGGATGGGGTTGGCCTACGCCACTGCTGACCGGGGAGCGTGCCACATGCGGGCCTGGCCGGTGGCCGATGAGGCATACGGCGATATGGATCCCTTTACCATTGAAGGCAAGGCAGAACTGGTTATTGACCTGCAGCACTACAATGCAGCCAAGTTTTCCACCATTCTCTGTGACTTCTGGGCTTTATCCCTGGAAACGGCGGCCAAGTTACTGACGTTAACTACGGGAAAACAGTTTTCCGCCCGGGAATTGGAGACCGTGGGTGAGCGAATTGTCAATCTGGCCCGTCTCTTTAACGTCAGGGAAGGTTTTAGTGCCAAAGATGACTGGTTGCCCCGGCGAATTTACAAGGAAGTCCTGCACACCGGGGCAACAAAAGGAAAGTTGATACCTGAAGAAGAGTTTGACAGGATGCTGGCCGAGTACTACCAACTGCGGGGTTGGGATGATGACGGCAACCCCTCGGTGGAAAAAATAAAGGAATTGGCTATTTAGTTCCACAATTTCCACAATGAAAATATTTATTAAACTTTATGGTTCCCTGGAAAAATATTTGCCGGCGGGCAGGAGAGAGTTGGAATTCGATCAAGAAGCCACGGTGCGAGATGTCTTGGACAGGTTACCCATTCCCGCACACTTAAATCTTCTTATTGCAGTTAACGGTGTGCGGACAACTTCCAATCACCGACTGCGGGATGGCGACAGAATGGTAATTTTCCCGCCTGTTTCCGGCGGCTAAAAGACCATGTTTTGTCAGAGAAAGAAAGGAATGATGCGGTAGGGCCGTTTTGGTGAAGGTAATTCGGACTGCAAAAGATTGATGACCGTGTGTTACACGGGCTTTCATGCCTGTATTTTCTACCAGCCTCCATTTGAGCCGGGTGTTATCCTGGCCCGGTTCTCCTTTTTATATCATCAGTGATACTGCGTTTCATAATTGAGACGTTTTGATGCCGTAAAGAGGCCAAAAATAAGTCCCCGGAAATTGGCGTCAAAATTGCAATAAATTAATTTCACAAATCTGAAAATTTAGATTAAAAAATTTACCGGAAAGGGGGATATAATGGCAATATGGTTTAACGAGCACCAAACTCCGGGGCATTCGTTGAACTGGCGCGTAAACAGGGTACTACACTGGGAAAAATCTCCTTATCAGGAAATTCAGGTTGTGAAAGGTGAGGACAGGTATGACGTCATTCTCACTGATTCTTCCGGTCCGGTGGGTGAAGCAGCCAAACTATTTTCAGAAGAGTATTATAAGTTAATCAATTTAGCTTTAAACCCTGACGGAATGTTTGTTGCCCAGACCCAGTCCCCGTTTTACGACGGCGCGCTTATCTCAGAGGTAAACAAGGTAATGAAATCATTGTTTCCCCTGGTCCGGGTTTACCTGGGATGCACGCCCACCTACCCCGGCGGTCTCTGGACATTTTCCCTGGGTTCAAAGAAGTTTGACCCCTTGGATGCGGAACTGAAAGACTGGAACCTGGAGACAAGGTATTATTCTGCTGAATTGCACCGGGGTGCCTTTCAACTGCCCCGGATGGTTAGAAATTTACTGGACTCAAAAAGTAACTAAATTGCTTATATGTAAGCGGTGAACAGTTTGCGGTTTACCTCTGACTATCGAAAACTGCAGGGTAGTAATTTTTCCACCGGTTTCCGGCACGAATCCAGCTTATTATTCGCTTAAGTTGAGGTATATCGAAATGTTTTATATGTAGCATTAAGCAATAAATAGGAGAAAAACTTTAATTTATTGTTGGGGGGAAAATATGTATGAAGGTTTTGTTGCTAGGAGTGGGAGCGGTTGGAGAGGCATATGCAGTATTGGGTAAAAGGAGAGACCCTAAGGGTGAGTGGCTTGAGCAATTAGTACTGGCGGATTTTGATTTGGCGAGAGCTCGAGAAGTTCAAGCCAGACTGGGAGATCAAAAAAGATTTCCTGCAGAGCACATCGATGTTACCTATAAAGATCAAGTTGTGGCTTTAGCACAAAAATATCATGTGGATTTGATTATAAACGGCTGTGCGCAGGTGTTTAACCAGACTATTTTTGACGGTGCATTTGAGGTTGGATGTGACTATCTGGATATGGCTATGACGCTATCTGAAAAACATCCTACCGAACCTTATAGTAAAGTGGGGGTGATGTTGGGAGATTATCAATTTGCTAAACAAAAGGACTGGCAGGACAAGGGATTACTTGCGCTGTTGGGAATGGGTGTGGAACCAGGGATATCTCAGGTATTTGCTAAATATGCTGAAAAGCATCTATTTGACAAGATAGAAGAAATTGGCATAAGGGACGGGTCCAATCTAACAGTTGAAGGTTATAATTTTGCCCCCAATTTTTCTATCTGGAGTGTGATTGAGGAATGTCTTAATCCGCCCATTTTTTGGGAGAAGGAACGGGGGTGGTACACTTCCAAACCGTTCTCTGAACCTGAGGTATTTGACTTTCCTGAGGGTATTGGTCCTGTAGAAGTCGTTTGTATTGAACATGAGGAAGTAGTAACGATTCCCCAGTGGATTAACAAGGGCTTAAAAAAAGTTACATTCAAATTTGGTTTGGGTACTGAAACTATTAAAATATTAAAAACAATAGATAAGTTAGGATTGACCAATAAAGAAAAAATTAATGTAAGAGGTGTGCGTGTTGCTCCCAGAGATGTAGTTGAAGCTTGCCTGCCTGATCCGGCAAAACTCGGTCACTTAATGCGTGGAAAAACCTGTGCAGGTACTTGGGTAAAAGGTTTTAAAGAAAACAAGCCAAGGGAGGTGTATATTTACCAAGTCATGGATAATCAGGAGTGCATGAATGAATTTAATTGTCAGGCGGTAGCAGTGCAGACTGCTATTGGCCCAATTGTTGCGACTGAATTACTGACCAAAGATATTTGGAAGGGGACTGGGGTGTTGCCTCCAGAGGCATTTGCCCCCGAAGTGTTTATGGAATTGATGTGTGATTATGGTTTTACCTATGGAATTAGGGACAAATGGCAAGATTGAAGAACAGGATGATAACTTGAAATGCCAGCACAGATTCGTAAAAAACCGGGAATTCTGGCATGATGGTAGTTAAACCCATCTATTGAATAGAAACTTGATGTCTGCCGGAAGTAGTTTGTCAACAGTAGTCTCCAAGGAGTATCGAACTTCTTGCTCCTGCTTCGGCTCCTTTTCGAACAGGCTTTTAAGGTTAGAAGGTCGAACACAATAACGAGATGAAATAATGCGAAAAAGTTATTAGTTCTGATACAGGATAATCGAAGAATTTCTAAATTCTGTGAGGGGCTTGCCAAGGCCCTTCCATATCAGGGTGAGATGGAAGGTGTTCGGAATAGGATTCAAACGAGATGACAGGAGGGACCGAATTGAGTATCAACAGCGAATACATGGTACAACTAGTCAATATCACAAAAAAGTTTGATGATTTGGCCGTTGATGATATCAGCATAGATATAAAACGAGGCGAATTCCTAACTTTACTTGGCCCTTCGGGTTGCGGGAAAACAACGATTCTTCGGATGATTGCCGGTTTCGAACAACCGACGGCGGGGAAAATCGTGATTGATGGAAAAAACGTAGAAGAAGTACCCCCTTATAAACGAGATGTTAATATGGTTTTCCAGAGCTACGCACTCTTTCCACATATGAATGTATTCGACAACATTGCATTTGGATTAAGGATTAAGAAGGTGCCGAAATCAGAAATTGCTAAACATGTAATGGATGTATTAAGGCTCGTACTGCTTGAAGGTTATGAGGGACGCAAGCCAGATCAGCTTAGTGGCGGGCAAAAACAGCGAGTTGCGGTCGCTAGAGCCCTTGTTAACAACCCCAAGGTGTTGTTACTTGATGAACCCTTGGGAGCACTGGATCTGAAATTGCGTAAACAGATGCAGGTGGAATTGAAGCATTTGCAGCAAAAGTTAGGAATTACCTTTATCTACGTAACCCATGACCAAGAAGAAGCATTGACTATGTCGGACCGGATTGTAGTTATGAAGAAGGCCGTAGTCGAACAAATCGGCACAGCAGATGAGATTTATTATCGTCCGGCATCACGTTTTGTTGCCGACTTTATTGGGGAAACAAATTTGTTTGAGGGAACTGTCGTGGGTTTTAACGGAAATTATGCTTTAATAAATCTCCGAGGCATCACTATTCCGATTCCCAAAATTGATTCTTTGCGGGAAAAGGAAAACGTTTATATCGCTGTACGCCCGGAACATACAAGGGTACTTATCAAAAATGATAATCATCAACTGATGATCCCAGGGAAATTTGAAGAGCGTATTTTTGCCGGATCATTTACAAAAACCGTTATATCCATCAGTGGCAGAGAGAAAGTTATTGTCAACGAAACCCCCGATGAGATGATGCCGTTACAGCAGGGACAAGATGTGTTTGTAGCCTGGGATCCTGACAAAGCAGTGGTGATGAAAACATGAACGGTGAAATAGCAAAAAGCAAGATAATTGATGCTTTGAAAAATAAGAAAGTTAGAAATAAAATGAAATCCAGTGGTCCTATCTGGACGATTTTTCCCATCGCCGGGTGGATGATTGCTTTCATCGTTGCGCCGTTATTACTCGTTTTAGTTGTTAGTTTTATGTCACGTGGTATTTACGGTGGAATTGATTTTACTTTTACGTTGGAAAATTACATTCGGCTTTTCGATCCCCTCTACTTAAGGATTTTGTGGATTTCAACACTGGTTGGCGTTTTTACCACTGTGATCTGTTTGGTTGTTGGCTATCCTTTTGCCTACATTATTGCCCGAAGCAGTGAAAAATATCGAAACATTCTCCTGATGTTAATCGTTATCCCGTTTTGGACTAATTCACTTATCCGGACCTATGCTTGGATTGTATTGCTTCGCACGGAAGGTGTGATTAATACAATCCTGCTCAAGATCGGTTTGATTTCTGAACCGCTTTCAATGCTTTATAACAGCGGGGCAGTGTTGGTAGGTCTTGCCTATACGTTGTTTCCCTTTATGGTACTACCGTTATATGCGTCAATTGAAAAATTGGATCGTTCTTATCTCGAGGCTGCGAGTGATTTGGGGGCGAAACCGTGGCAGGCATTTATTCGAGTCACGCTTCCGTTAACGATGCCAGGAATTGTGGCAGGTTCCTTGCTGGTATTTGTCTCGGCGATTGCGCTCTTTTTTATCCCTGACCTTATGGGAGGATCAAAAACAATGTTAATCGGAAATTTAATTAAAAATCAGTTTTTGAGCGCGCGGGATTGGCCGTTTGGTTCTGCAGTTTCCATCGTGACGATGCTTATGACATTTGTCTTGGTTGCAATTTATATGAAAATCGCCGGTAATAAAGAAGGTTCAGAGGTGTTTTAGATGAACAGCAAAAAAATAGGTTTGACGCCTTTGTTATATGCAGTCTTTATCTATAGCTTTCTATACATTCCTAT
>CAZGXM010000086.1:0-8896 GCA_964529795.1 uncultured Thermoanaerobacteraceae bacterium | reverse complement strand
TATTGTTTTGGCGGTGGCGGGAAATGTCAGTCATGATGAAACTGCCCGCCTCCTCAATGACTATTTCGGAAAATTTCAACGTAAAGGGAAAACAAGAGAAATGTTAAAGCCTATTCCCCGGGCCAGAATTATGAACTTGTCAAAGGAAACAGAACAGTTGCAGCTATGCTTGGGGGTACCGGGACTGGCTCAGGATGACCCTGATATCTATGCCCTTTACGTACTGAACAATTTGTTGGGAGGTGGTCTTAGTTCACGCTTGTTTCAAGAAGTACGAGAAGAACGGGGATTGGCTTATTCAATTTATTCTTATCACAATACTTATGTTGATACAGGCTTGTTTACCGTCTACGCCGGCACCAGTCCGGAAAACTATCAGGAATTGGTGGAAGTAATCCTTGAGGAGCTCAGTTCAATAAAGACGCACGGTGTCACGGAAAACGAACTGCAGCGAACCAAAGCGCAGATAAAGGGTAATCTGCTACTGAGTATGGAGAATGTTTCCAGCAGGATGAGCCGGTTGGGTAAGACAGAGCTTTGCTTTGGCAAGGTTATTACCGCTGAAGGTATAGTGGACGCCGTATATAAAGTGACGACTGAAGATGTCCAAAATGTTGCTAACAGGCTTTTCTCCCGCAGTGAGTTTTCTGCCGCCACCATCGGGCAACTAAACACGGAAAAGCTGTGGCCGAAGCTACTGGCAGATTCTCAATTATAGGGGGTTATCTGAATTGAAAGCTTTATTTAAAGATAGTTCAATTAGTGACTTGATAGAAAAGGTAAGTGCTGGAGAACGTTTAACCAGGCAGGACGGGATTCGTTTAATGGAAAGTTATGATTTAATGGCCATTGGCTATATGGCAAATATGGTTAGGGAAAGAATTAATGGTAATAAGGCATATTTTATTGTTAACCGCCACATCAACCACACAAATATTTGCGTAAACTTGTGCCCCTTGTGTGCCTTTGGTGTCGATCGGGATAATCCCGGTGCATATACCATGAAACTGGAGGAAATCGAGGCAATAGCGTTGCAGGTAAGGGATACCGGTGTAACAGAAATTCATATTGTCGGTGGGTTACACCCGGATTTGCCGTACGAATACTACTTGGATATGCTGAGAACAGTGCGGGACTGTTTACCCGGGGTGCATATTCAAGCTTTTACCGCAGTGGAAATAGATTATTTAAGTCAAATATCAGGGAAAGACTTGGCCCAAGTCTTTACAGACTTAAAGGATGCCGGTCTTGGATCAATGCCCGGTGGCGGAGCGGAAATCTTTTCACCGCGGGTGAGAGAAAAAATATGTGAAAAGAAAATTAGCGGTGACCGTTGGCTGGAAGTAATGGAAGTTGCTCATGATGCCGGTTTAAAGACCAACGCTACCATGCTGTACGGGCATGTGGAGACTCCTGAAGAACGCATTGACCACATGCTGCGCTTGCGGGAACTTCAAGACAGAACGGGGGGATTTCAGTCCTTTATTCCCCTGGCATTTCACCCGAAAAACACCCGCATTGAACAACCCGTAAGCGGTCGAACCACCGGATTTGAAGACCTGAAGGTATTGGCTGTTTCCCGTTTGATGTTGGATAATTTTGACCATATCAAGGCGTTCTGGATTATGGTTGGGCCAAAGTTGGCCCAGGTGTCACTATCATTCGGGGTGGATGATATTGATGGTACTGTGGTGGAGGAAAAGATTACCCATGCTGCGGGAGCGGAAACGGCTCAAGCGCTGACCAGGAAAGAACTGGTGACCATGATTAAAGCTGCGGGTAGGCAACCGGTGGAAAGAGATACCTTGTATAACGTTATTACGGAGAATTTCTGATGGGTAGAATTCGTTTGGGAAGAATAGCATATCTTAACTGTTTGCCCGTATATTACGGAATTGAAAAAGGTATCGTTCCTTTGGATGTAGACTTGATTCCCGGTCCGCCCACAGTGCTGAACAAAATGTTTATTGACGGCAAGCTGGATATTACACCCATTTCCTCCATTGAATATGCCCGTAATGCCGGAAAAATGCTGATATTACCCGATATGTCCATCAGTGCTGACGGAAGAGTTACCAGTATTTTATTAATAAGCAAAAAACCGGTAGAGAAATTGAACGGAAAGGCAATTGCCCTTACCACTTCCTCCGCTACTTCAGTGGTGTTATTAAAAATATTAGTTGCAAAGTTTTGGCTACTAAAGGTAAAGTATATCTCCTTGCAGCCTGATTTGTCGCAAATGCTTAACAAAGCTGACGCTGCTTTATTAATCGGTGATGATGCCTTGCGGGAGACGGTGGGCATCAAAGACCTGTTTGTTTACGATCTGGGTCAAGTCTGGAAAGAATATACCGGCCTGCCCATGGTATACGCATTATGGGTCATTCGTGCCGCTTTTCGCACGGAGCCGGAGCGCCTGGAGGCTATTGCCAAAGCCTTTATGCAGTCAAAACATTGGGGCATGGAAAATCTGCAGCTTTTAATAGATGCGGCTGAAAAAAGTCACGGATTACCCAGGCCTTTAATTGCCGAACACTTTGCTCATATCAGGCACCAATTTGACATATATTACCAGCGGGCATTGCTGCGTTATTATCAAGAGGCGGCATCCATCGATTTGTTAGCCGGGGTACCTAACTTGAAAATTTGGGGTGAAAGTGATGTCTGTTGATGATATTTTAGTCAAAGCAGTAACCGGGAAAAGGATTGCAGAGGAAGAAGCTTTGCTGCTTTTTGAAAAAGCGGACATAATTGCCCTTGGTCAGGCGGCAACTGCCATCAGGAAACGTATCCATCCGGAGCCTATTGTTTCCTTCGTGATTGATAGAAACATTAATTACACCAACATCTGTTCAGTGGCTTGCCGTTTTTGCGCATTTTACCGTGGCGAACATCATGCCGAAGGTTATGTAATTACCAAAAAAGAGCTGTTTGACAAGATCCGTGAAACCATTGACCACGGTGGTACGCAGATTTTGATGCAGGGCGGTCTCAACCCGAACTTGAGTTTTGAGGAAATTTTGGCTATGGTTCGGGATATCAGGGACAGCTTTGATATTCACATCCACTCATTTTCACCGCCCGAGATAGTGCATTTTTCCCGACAGGCCGGAATTAGTATTGGCGAAACGCTGGCGCAATTGAAAAAGGCTGGCCTGGATTCCCTGCCGGGGGGCGGGGCGGAAATACTGGTTGACAGGGTACGAAAATACATTAGCCCCCGAAAGATTTCCTGGAAACAATGGATGGATGTGATGCACGAAGCCCATGAACTTGGGCTGAAGACCACCGCTACCATGATGTTTGGCAGTGTGGAAACTCTGCGGGAAAGAGTCAAACACATGATCCGTATTCGCGAGTTGCAGGATGTGACCGGCGGATTTACCGCTTTTATTCCCTGGAGTTTTCAGCCCCGGAATACGGAATTGGGCGGTGTGGCAGCTACCGGCCATGATTATTTAAAAACGCTGGCGATTTCCCGGATAGTGTTGGATAATGTACCAAACATTCAGGCGTCCTGGGTCACGCAGGGGTCTAAACTGGCCCAAATATCATTGTGGTTTGGTGCCAATGACTTTGGTGGCACTATGTTGGAGGAAAATGTGGTGCGGGCGGCGGGAGTTAAGCACCGGGTCCCGCTGGATGAAATTATCCGGTTTATTAAAGATGCAGGGTATGATGCGGTACAACGGACAACTGACTACACTTTTATTAAAAGGTTCTGAGCCGAAAGGAGTTGATATTGATGCCGATAAGATTGCCCATCAGTCAGTTGGAGCACGGGAAAGGCTTACCACTGCCTCAGTACATGACGGACAAGGCTGCGGGTATGGACCTTTATGCGGCATGTGAGGATGAAATAGTCATTGCGCCCGGGGAGATCGTTTTGATGCCTACCGGCATTGCCATTGCGCTGCCCGCGGGTTATGAAGGACAGGTACGTCCCCGCAGCGGTTTGGCGCTAAAACACGGTTTAACTTTGGTAAATACACCGGGAACCATTGATGCCGATTACCGTGGGGAAATTAAATTGATAATGATTAATTTGGGAAGAGAGAACACGGTCGTCAAGAGAGGGCAGCGTGTTGCCCAGATGGTGGTGTGCCCGGTCACCAGGGCCGAACCGGTACCGGTCGCGGCATTGGACAATAATACCACCCGTGGTTCCGGTGGTTTTGGTCACACCGGCAGGTAGCTGTGCGAAGCGCCCTGTGCACAGTGTGCCGGCTGAAACATTTTTTCAGCATGTTTCCAACTGAATGAGATTAATTGCTTGCCCTCGCGTATAAACTGGTATACCCTGCCCCGTCCAATCATAATAATATACTGGAAATATGCAGGGAGGGAAATCATTGCTGGCGAGGGTTGTTTTTTTATTAATTTTAATGGGGTTGGCGATGCTTGCTGCCTGGGAAAAACAGCGCCTGCGCCGCCTTATCAGTCGAAAACTGCCGGAGGATGCCATTGAAACCCCCTTTTCCCGGGCGTTAATGGAACTGGTTGGGATTGCCGGGGGTATTTATTTGGGTTTGGTGATGCTGATTACTTTTCTCGGGATTGACATTCCGGAAAAAATCAATTTCTTCGGCATATTTCTTGACCCTGTAGCGTTGCTCGCAGTATTTTTAACCTTAATACAGCCTCTGGTGATGCGGTTGTGGTATGGTTTTAAAACTTCGTGAAAGTGAGGGATACGATGCGCTTGAGTGAGTTGGTGGGAAAAGAGATTGTTAATCTCTACAACGGCGTTAGACTGGGAGTGGTCGGGGAATCCGATTTGGTCATTGATGATAACAGCGGGGAAATTGAGTCCATTATTCTACCAAGCAAAGGAAACTTGCTTAACTTTTGGACGGAAAAGTCCCAGTTGGTAATTCCCTGGCAGGCTGTCAAAAAAATTGGCAGCCAGGTAATCATCGTGGAACTGGACGATTCCCACGGGGTCATGCACAAATATTCCGTTTAGTTGACAATAATTTTTGCTCATGTTAATATGGATGAAATTCAATAGTATGCCTCATCTCTTGCGGGGTGAGGTAGAGGAGCGGTGAGTCATCAGTAACTATGGTTGACGGGAGGGTTACCATGAACCGTAGCGAAAGGGGCCACCGCCGAAGCTGCTATTGGGAGACCCACCAATAGGGCTGGGGTTATACTGAAGAAGTATAACACTGTCACCATCGTAATCCCGGGCGGTGGTGGAGAACTATCTCACTAAGGGGAAGAGAGGGGTGAAACTATGTAGTAAAACTACTGGAGAAACCTTCAGTGGTTTTTTCTATGAAAAGCGGAAATTCGCAATGAAGGGACTTTGTAATAGCAAATTAACAGCAGAAAGGGGGTTTTTAAGATGATCAGGGTTGTTCTCGCCGGGGCAATGGGCCGTATGGGTAGAGTAATGTTGAAGGCATTGGCTGACGAACCGGGTATCGAACTGGTTGGCGCTGTTGACGTTAATGGTGGCGGGACCCCGGTTGGTGACCTTATCGGTCGGGAAATCGCCTTGGTAGTGGAGACGGATTTGACGACGGTTTTATACAATACCCAAACAGATGTTTTGGTTGATTTTACCAATGCCAAAGCTGCCCTGGAAAATGCGATAATTGCTTTAAATGCCGGTGTGTGTCCAGTAATCGGCTCTACCGGTATCAGCGAGGAAGATATGGCTTTTCTGCACCAGTTAAGTGAGGAAAAGCAGTGCGGGGCTGTCGTTGCCCCCAACTTTGCCCTGGGAGCAGTTTTAATGATGCGCTTTGCCAGTGAAGCTGCCAAATATTTTCCCAACTGCGAGGTAATTGAAATGCACCATGAGGGGAAATTGGACGCCCCTTCGGGTACTGCTATTACCACTGCAAAATTAATTGATGCGGCCCGATCACCGGCACTGCTGAAGACGGTTGAGAATTTTGAAAAAACTGTGGGCGTTCGCGGTGGAGAGGTCTTCGGTGTCCCGGTTCACAGTGTCCGCCTTCCCGGTTTGGTTGCTCATCAGGAAGTGATTTTTGGCGGGGAAGGAGAGACATTAACTATCCGTCATGATTCCCTGAGCCGGGAATCCTTCCGGGCCGGACTCTTATTGGCAGTGAAAAAGGTTGTCCAGTTAAAAAGGATGGTGATTGGGTTAGAAAACTTACTGTAAACACGAATAAATCTATTCTTGACAAGCACCAAACCCCTTGGAAAGCATATAGTGATAATACATTATGTACGGAACAAGGGGAGGGAAAAAATGTGTCCCGAATTTCTTGAGGGAATGTCAATTGCGGTACTGGGCGGGGACCAGCGCCAGCTTTATCTTATCCGGGAACTGTTACAACAAGGCGCCAAAGTGAAGGTAATTGGGTTTCCCCGGGAAATGCTGTCAAACCATGTAGAAGTTGCTGAAGACATGGTTTCGGCTTTAGAGAATGCCGCGGTGGTAATTTTACCCATGCCAGGCACCAATGCTGAGGGCTATATTAAAACTGTCCACAGCAGGCAAACGTTGCAGTTAAATTCTCAGCTAATGAGCAGGATACCCGAAGGCACACCGGTACTGGTCGGTGTTGCTCAAAAATGTCTCAAACAGTGGGCAACCGAGTTTGCATTAAACCTGATAGAAATAGCTGAAGATGATGAACTGGCCATTTTAAACTCCATTCCCACTGCAGAGGGGGCAGTGGCCTTGGCAATGAATGAGGCATCAATTACCATTCACGGCAGTACCGCAATGGTTTTGGGATTGGGACGTGTAGGTTTAACTCTGGCCCGGTTGCTCAAAGCGATGGGTGCGGATACCTGGGTGGCGGCGCGAAGAGCGCCGGCACTGGCCCGAGCTTACGAATTGGGTTGCAAGGCAATTGATATCAGCCGGTTAAAACAAAGTCTTTCCAAGATGGATTTTGTTTTTAACACTATTCCGCATTTAATACTGGGAAACGAAGAATTAAAATTATTACCCGAATCGGCGATTATAATTGACTTAGCCACTGCCCCGGGAGGGGTGGATTTTACCTGTGCCCGGGAATTGGGTCTCAAAGCCGTGTTTGCACCGGGACTACCCGGAAAGGTTGCCCCCAAAACCGCTGGGGAAATATTGAGCCGGGTCATTCCCAGGATTATTTCAGAGACTCTCCCATAAGTGCTGGAGGTGCTTGTCAGATGACCCTGAAAGGAAAAAAAATTGGTTTTGCATTGACTGGTTCCCATTGTACCCTGGAGAAGGTTTTACCTTCTTTAAAAAGTATTGTTGATAGCGGCGCTGAGGTGTTTCCCATTTTTTCCGAAACAGTTTGCAAGACGGATACGCGTTACGGAAAAGCGGAGAAATGGTTCGACGAAATCCAATCCATCACCGGGAAAAAACCGATCAGTACCATGATTGAAGCGGAACCCATCGGACCAAAATCTCTTCTGGATGTTCTGGTAATTGCTCCCTGTACCGGCAATACGCTGGCAAAGCTAAGTAACGCTATCACTGACGGGGTGGTTCTCATGGCAGCCAAAGCACAGCAGAGAAATCAAAAACCCGTGGTTTTGGCCATTTCCACCAACGACGGATTGGGGTTAAATGCCAAAAATATCGGTATCCTGGTCAACACACCCCGTGTTTACATGGTGCCTTTTGGGCAGGATAACCCTGTGGAAAAAAGTAATTCTTTGGTGGCAAAAATGGAACTCATTCCTGAAACCATTGCACATGCTTTGGCCGGGAAACAACTCCAGCCAATGCTGATACAGTACTGATTTGTTTTGTAGCACAAAAGAAAATCACCATAACAAAGTGACATGAAATTTTACTTGTGGAACTTCCATTATCAGGGTACACTGAAATAAGTATTAGAGAAGACCAGCAAAGGAGGATGCTGACAGTGAAGAAGTATAATGTTGCCATAGTTGGCACAGGTGCCGTAGGTCAGGCTCTCATGGAAGTGCTGGCGGAACGCAATTTTCCTGTTAACAGGTTGCGACTCTTGGCCACCAGCCGTTCCGCAGGTAAAAAAGTTCAGTTTAAAAATGAGGTCTTGACCATTGAAGAAACAATGCCAAATTCTTTTGAGGGTATTGATATCGCCTTGTTTGCCGGAGGGACAGCCAGCAAAGAATTTGGAGCTGATGCTGTCAAGGCCGGTGCGGTGGTTATCGATAACAGCAGCACCTTTCGTATGGATCCCAAGGTACCCCTGGTAGTTCCTGAAGTCAATCCCGATGATGTGAAGTGGCAGCAAGGGATTATTGCCAACCCCAATTGTTCTACCATCCAAATGGTGGTGGTGTTGAAGCCGTTGTATGACGCGGCCGGCATCAGCCGGGTGGTGGTATCGACATACCAGGCGGTATCCGGTGCCGGTGTTGAAGCAATGGACGAGTTAAAGGAACAGTCACAAGATATCTTGTCCGGGAAACCGGCCAAGCCTCGGGTTTTCCCACATCAAATTGCATTTAACCTTGTCCCGCACCTGGATGTCTTTATGGATAACGGATATACAAGGGAAGAAATGAAAATGGTCAACGAGACCCAAAAAATTCTTGGTGACGACAGCATCGCCGTTTCAGCCACCGCTGTCAGGGTGCCGGTGGTAAACGGGCACTCGGAAGCAGTTAATGTACAGCTGAAAGGTGAGCTGCCACCTGATGATGCCAGGAAATTGCTGGCTCAATCTCCGGGGATAGTGGTGGTGGATAATCCTGAGAAAAACGAGTATCCTTTACCGGTCAATGCCGATGGCAGGGATGAAGTTTTCGTGGGTAGAATTCGCAGGGATGATACCGTACCCTACGGTCTCAACCTTTGGGTGGTAGCGGATAATTTGCGTAAAGGTGCGGCTACAAACGCCGTTCAAATTGCCGAGCTATTAATATAACTATATATTATTAATTATTTAGGAAAAACTTTTTCCAGCCAGTAAAAAATTAC
>CAZGXM010000085.1:0-8937 GCA_964529795.1 uncultured Thermoanaerobacteraceae bacterium | reverse complement strand
ACTTTTAGCCAATTTTATCCGTACCCATATAGGGCTGCAAAGCTTTTGGCACCATTACCGAACCGTCTTCCTGCTGGTAATTTTCCAAAATCGCCGCCAGGGTACGCCCCACGGCCAGGCCGGAACCGTTTAAAGTGTGCACATACCGGGCCCTTCCTTTGCCCTGCCGGAATTTTATGTCGGCTCTTCTTGCCTGGTAGTCCTCAAAATTACTGCAGGAGGAAATTTCCCGATAGGTATTGTAACTGGGCAGCCACACTTCAATATCATAGGTTTTAGCGGCGGAAAAGCCCAAATCACCGGCACAAAGATTAACCACACGATAAGGCAGCTCCAATTTTTTTAAAATCGTCTCCGCGTTGCTTAAAAGCTTTTCCAACTCATCATAGGAATCTTCAGGCCGGGTAAATTTCACCAACTCTACCTTATTAAACTGGTGTTGTCTAATAAGGCCCCGGGTATCCCGGCCATGAGCGCCTGCTTCCGCCCGGAAGCAACCGCTGTAAGCCGTATGATAAATTGGCAGTTTATCCCCGTCCAAAATTTCCCCGCGATAAAGGTTTGTTACCGGTACTTCCGCAGTGGGAATCAGGTACTGCTCCCTGTTTTCCAGTTTAAACATATCCTCGGCAAATTTGGGCAACTGGCCCGTACCAACCATGGCATCGCTGTTTACTATAAAGGGCGGGAAGATTTCCGTATAACCGTGTTCCCGGGTATGGGTGTCCAGCATAAAATTTATCAATGCCCGCTCCAGGCGTGCACCTAATCCTTTGTAAAACGTAAACCTGGTACCGGAAACCTTGGCCCCTCTTTCAAAATCAATTATGTCCAGTACTTCACCGATTTCCCAGTGTGCCTTGGCAGAAAAAGCAAATTCTGTCCTGGTTCCCCAAGTGCGAACCTCTTCATTATCTTCCTCGTCAACACCCTCAGGTACCGACTGATGGGGAATGTTGGGAATGGTCAGCAACTCTTGTTGCAGTTTTTTCTCAATCTCTTTAACTTCTTCATCAATCTCCTTTATTTTCTCGGAAACCTGCCGCATATCCTTAATCATTTCCCCGGCGTCTTCCCCCGTTCTTTTTAAGCGGCCTATCTCCTCGGAAACCGTATTGCGCTTATGCTTTAACTGTTCCACCTCACTGAGCAAGGCCCGACGTTTTTCGTCCAATTTTAGAAAATTATCCAGTGATATTTTTGCTCCCCGCTTTTTTAATCCGGCAATTACCGCATCAGGATTGGCGCGTACAAATTTCAAATCCAACATAATTACCCCTCCTTGTAAAAAGTAAAACTCTCATCCCCAAGGGACGAGAGTTTCCCGCGTTGCCACCCTGTTTAACCGCTAGATTGAGCGATTCGCTTAATTATTTAACGGCCTGTGCCGGGGCGGCCTACTGAATATTTCACCCGCCCGCTCCGGAGTGGATTCAGCTAATGCGAATTATCGTTTTCCACCAACCAACGACTCTCTGTAAAATCCTCTCCAGCTTACTGGTCTCCGTCATCGCTTTTCCGCTTGTGAAATTTTTTATTTTTTTTCTTAATAATTATATAACATATTATTGCCGTAAGCAAATCTTAAGTTTTACAAACGCACATATTTTACATCCAAAACTCCTTCTATTTTAGCTATTTCTTGAAGGGTTTCCTTGGGTACCTCCGAGTCTACATTTAAAAACATTACTGCCCGGCCGCCAATCATCTTGCGGCCTACCTGCATGCCGGCAATATTGATGTTGTGCTGGCCGATCAAGTTGCCTACCGGGCCAATAATCCGCGGCTTGTCAATATGCGGTATGACCAGTATATGTCCCTGGGGAACCGCATCCACCGTAAATCCGTCTATGCGTACAATCCGGGCATCATACTTGTCAAACAATGTGCCACTGATAGTTTTAGTACACTTATCCGTAGCAACAGTGACCGTAATCAGATTTGCATAATCATCCAGTTCCACCGACTTGCTTTCCGACACGGAAATGCCCCTGTTTTTCGCTATTACGGGTGCATTCACATAATTCACCGCTTCTTTGAGAATTGGACGAAGCAATCCCTTTAACATAGTATTGGTCAAAGATGAAACATCATACTGGGCAATATCACCATTATACTTGATTTCCACTTTTTGAATGTGGCCATTCACCAGCTGGGAGGAAAGTTTGCCCAGTTTTTCCACCAGTTCCCGGTAGGGATTAAGAATACGCTGCAGCTCCGGTTTAAAGGAAGGTATGTTGACCGCATTCTTTACCAGTTCCCCGTTTAAAGCCCGGATGATTTCTTCAACCACATCAATAGCCACGTTTACCTGGGCCTCTTCGGTGGAAGCGCCCAAATGCGGCGTCACTACCACGTTGTCAAGGTTAAACAAGGGACTGCCGGTTTCCGGTTCATTCTCAAAAACATCCACGGCAGCACCGCCCACATGACCTTCTTTTAGTGCCGCGTACAAGGCCTGCTCGTCAACAATACCGCCCCGGGCAACGTTAACGATTTTTACGCCCGGTTTCATGCGTTGTAACTGTTCGCGCCCAATGAGGTGATAAGTATCTTCGGTTAGCGGCAGGTGGATGGTGAGAAAATCAGCCTGTTCGATAACATCATCAAAGGTAGTCAAGTCCACACCCATCTGTTTTGCTCTCTCTTCCGAGACATACGGGTCAAAGGCCAGTACCTTCATTTCAAAAGCCCTCGCCCTTTTCGCCACACCACTGCCTATCTTTCCCAGACCGATAATGCCCAGTATCTTGTTGCGCAATTCCATACCGGTAAACTTTTTACGTACCCAGAGACCTTGCTTCAACATCTCGTTGGCCTTGGGAATATTCCTTGCAAAGGCCAGCATCATGGCTAGGGTATGTTCCGTGGCGGCAATGGTGTTGCCTTCCGGCGCGTTGACCACCACTATTCCTTTTTCCGTAGCCGCTTCCAAGTCAATATTATCCACACCCACTCCCGCTCTGCCGATAATCTTCAAATTATCCGCCTTTTCTATCATCTTTCTGGTCACTTTGGTCTGACTGCGCACTATCATGGCCTGATAGTCACCGATAAAGCGGCAGATTTCTTCTTCCGACTGTTTGGTTTTAATATCCACTTCCAAGCCCGCTTCTTTTAGCATGGCTATTCCTTTCTCCGCAATAGGGTCACTTATTAAAACTCTCATCTTAACCTCTCATCTCCTCTAATACTTTTTGTGCGGCGGCTACTGCAATGCCCTCTGTAACATCCAGACCACAGGATTTTAGCGTTAATTCCAGTGCAGCCAGTGCGGAAATAATCTCCATGGGCTGTACATAACCCAAATGCCCAATCCGGAATGTGATGTCCTTAAGGTGCTTTTGCCCCCCTGCCAGTACCACGTTATAACGCTCGCGCATGATTTTGGTAATCGTCCCGGATTGGACCCCCTCCGGTGTCTTGACTGTGGTTACCGCCGGTGAAGCTATCTCATCCGCAACAAAAGGAGCTAACCCCAGTTCACGGATACCCTGACGCACCATTTCTTTATAAAGGTTATGTCGTTTGAAAATGTTTTCCAGCCCTTCTTCCAGCATAGTAGCCAAGGCCTCTCTCAGGCCGTAAAACAGCGATATGGCAGGTGTATACGGCGTTTGGCCCTTTTGGTAGAAGTCCCGGTAGGCTTTGAGGTCAAAATACAACGAACCGCTGTCTCTTTTTCCGGCAACCTCCCAGGCACGCCGGCTGACAGATAACATGGCCAATCCCGGTGGAATCATAAAAGCCTTCTGGGCCCCGGCAATCACCACATCCAGTCCCCAACTATCTGTTTTTAAATCAGCCGCCGCCAGACCACTAATGGCATCAACTATTAATAACGCCGGGTGGTCTCCCCTCACCCTGCTGATCGCCTCCATGTCGTTTAATACCCCGGTGGAGGTTTCGTTATGCTGAATTAAAACGGCTTTAATCTCTTTGTTTTTGTCCTTGGCCAGATATTCTTCCACCACTTGGGGGTCGGCAGCGGTTCCCCAGGTAAAATCAATCAATGCTGCCTTAACGCGGAAACGGTCGCAAATAGCCTTGAACCGGTGGCCAAAAGCACCAATGGATACGACCAGTGCTTTATCCCCCGGAGCAAGAAAATTGGCAACAGCAGCTTCCATCCCACCGGTACCCGAAGCAGTCAAGATGCAGATATCATTTTCTGTTTGCAATATTTTTTGTATTCCGGGTATACATTCATCCATCAAATCTTTAAACCGCGGTCCCCGGTGATTAATCATGGATTGACTCATGGCGCGAAGAACCCGCGGTGGGACCTGGGTAGGCCCCGGCAGCAGAAAAATAGGATTCTCCCACATAATAATTTCATTCCTCCCCGTTTTTATAATCAGTTTAAAGCAAATCTTGTTTACTGTATACTAAAAAAACCCCCACCCCTGCCAAACGGAGGGACGAGAGTCTTTCCCGCGGTGCCACCCTGATTGACCAGAATAGATTCTGGCCCACTCGTACCATGGATAACGGACATGACCGGATAGACTTATTTAGCCATAAGCTATTTTTCGCCTGCCACTCAGGGGTGCCTTTCACTGCTTGACCGGGCTGGTTTGCAGCAACCACCAACTCTCTTGGACCGGTCCAACAGCTACTTTTCCCCGTCACTGTGTTTGTACTTTTATGTAGCAAGTAAATTTAATTGATATAATACCCCAGCCGGCGGAAAATTTCAAGCATTAAATATCAATATAACCTCCAAGGCAGTGCAGTCAGTCAATCATCATTATTCACCTGCTTCTTTCACCATCTTTAAAAAGTAGCTGTGAATACGATCATCCGCGGTCAATTCCGGGTGAAAAGCACAGGCCAAAAAGTTTCCCTGACGGGCCATCACCACTTTGTCTTCCAGTTGGGCCAAAATACCCACCTGGGGCGCCACACTTTTGATATAAGGCGCGCGGATGAAAACCGCTCGAAAAGGCACGCTGCCAATAGCGTCTATTGCCAAGTCAACCTCAAAACTTTCCACTTGCCGCCCGAAGCCGTTACGTATAACCGAAACATCCATAAAACCCAACCGCGGTTGGTCGGAACCGACAATGTCCTTCGCCAGGAGAATCATACCGGCGCAGGTACCCATGACCGGTTTTCCCTGAGCAGCCAGTTGCTTAATGGGCTCTATCAAAGCATAGCGAAGCATTAACTTGCCAATAGTGGTGCTTTCCCCGCCGGGAATAATTAGTCCGTCTACATTGTGCAGTTGTTCCGGTAAGCGAATTTCCAAAGCTTCTTCTCCAAGTCTTGTAATTACTTGCTTGTGTTCACGAAATGCGCCCTGTAGTGCCAAAATACCTATTTTCATTCAAGTCTTCCTTCCCATATCACCTGTTAAAATTACCAGCCGCGATCTTGCATTCTTTCATGCGGTTGAATAGAAGCTATTTCCAATCCGGGCATAGCTTCGCCCAAGCCTTTGGACACTTCTGCCAAAATTTTCGATTCATTATAATGAGTGGTGGCAGCTACTATCGCTTCTGCCCTGGCGGCAGGGTCCTTTGATTTAAATATGCCCGACCCTACAAATACGCCATCAGCGCCCAACTGCATCATTAAAGCGGCATCTGCCGGTGTGGCAATACCGCCAGCGGCAAAATTGACCACGGGCAATCTGCCCAGTTCTTTCACTTGTAAAAGCAGCTCATAGGGTGCATTCATTTCCTTTGCTGTAGTCATCAATTCATCTTTTGGCATTCCCTGAACCCTGCGAATGTCCGACATCACTTTGCGCATGTGTCGTACTGCTTCCACCACGTTGCCCGTTCCCGGTTCACCTTTCGTTCTTATCATTGCGGCACCTTCACCAATTCTACGTAATGCTTCCCCCAGGTTTCTGCACCCGCAGACAAAGGGTACTTTGAATTCGTGTTTATCAATATGAAAATTTTCATCCGCCGGGGTTAATACTTCACTTTCATCTATATAATCTACTCCCAGTTCCTCTAAGATCTGAGCCTCAACAAAATGCCCAATCCGTGCTTTGGCCATTACCGGAATAGTGACAGCATCCATGATCCGTACAATCACCGTCGGGTCAGCCATCCGGGCCACCCCACCCTTAGCACGGATGTCTGCAGGGACTCTTTCCAAAGCCATAACGGCACAAGCGCCGGCTTTTTCCGCTATTTTTGCCTGTTCCGGAGTGGTAACATCCATAATCACTCCTCCTTTTAACATTTCCGCCAGCCCTTTTTTTACTTTCCATGTGCCCTTTTCAGACAATGTTAACTCCTCCTTGTATTAATGACATTGTTTTTAATGGTTTTATTTAAGCCAATGGTTAAATTTTTAAACCATTGTACTACATTTTTACCGTCTATACAACACAGACAAAGCAGTTAAAGCAAAAACAAAATTTTCCCTTTGGAGAACCAAAGGGAAAACTCTTTACTCAGTCTTGGTGTCCTTGGCCACCACTTTGGCCACGGATACAATGCGGTCCCCTTTGTCCAGTCTCATTAAAGTCACACCCTGAGTAGTTCTGCCTAATTTGGAAACCTCCTCTACCGCAATACGTATTACCACCCCGTCACTGTTAATCATCATCAGTTCCTCTCCTGCTATAACAAGTTTTATGGCCACCAGCCTGCCATTACGCTCGGTACGGCGGTAGGCGAGAATACCCTTGCCAGCTCTTGACTGAACACGGTATTCACTGACATCGGTGCGTTTGCCAAAACCCTTTTCCGTAATCACCATTACTTCAGTATCATCCCTGACAATGTCCATGCTCACTACCTGGTCACCAACTGCCAAAGTTATTCCTTTTACGCCCCGGGTGGCACGGCCGGTACTGCGCACCTCTTCTTCATTGAACCTGATGGCCATTCCTTCCCTCGTGCCAAGAAGTATGTCTTCTTTACCGCTGGTTAATTTGACGCCAATAAGCTCGTCATCTTCTATCAGATTCAAGGCAATCAAACCGTTCCGGTGAATTGTCTCATACTCTGCCAGCAATGTCTTTTTCACCATACCCTTTTCGGTAGCCATAAACAGGTACCGGTTTGTTTGAAAATTCTTTACAGGGATAACAGCAGTGATCCATTCATCTCTCTTTAAATACAGCAGGTTAATCAGTGCCTTTCCTTTGGCCTGGCGGCTCGCTTCGGGAATTTCATGTCCCTTCAAGCGATATACTTTTCCCTGGTTGGTAAAGAACAAAAGATAATGATGGGTGGTAGTAATAAACAGATGCTCCACGAAATCCTCTTCCCGGGTCGTGACACCGGAAATACCTCTCCCCCCCCGGTGCTGGCTACGGTAGGTGGTAACCGGCAGTCTCTTGATATAGCCCCGGTGAGTAATGGTAATGACGATGTCCTCTTCCGCTATCAAGTCTTCAATTTCCAATGAATGTTCCTCAACAGTAATTTGCGTACGCCGGTTGTCGGCGTATTTTTTCTTGATTTCCAGCAGCTCTTCTTTGATAATACTTAAGACCAGCCTGGGATTATTAAGAATTTCCGTATAGTAGGCAATTTTCTTAATCAAATTTTTATATTCTTCTTGAATTTTTTCCCTTTCCAGTCCTGTCAATCGCTGCAACCGCATATCCAAAATTGCCTGGGCCTGCTTGTCACTTAATGCAAATTTCTTTATCAAGGCCTCTTTGGCCACTTCGGGATTTTCGGAGGACCTAATGGTATTAATTACTTCATCCAGATTATTCAGAGCAATTTTCAATCCTTCAACAATGTGTGCTCTGGCTTCTGCTTTAGCCAGCAAAAATTTGGTCCTGCGGACGATAACATCTTTTTGATGTTCCAGATAATACGATAAAACTTCTCTCAAATTTAAGACTTTTGGCTGACCGTCTACCAGTGCCAGCATGATAATGCCAAAGGTTTCCTGTAGTTGTGTGTGTTTATATAATTGATTTAATAATATGTTCGGATTGATGTCCTTACGCAATTCAATGATAATGCGCATGCCGGTACGGTCAGATTCATCCCTGAGGTCAGTAATACCGTCAATTTTTTTATCCCTTACCAGTCCGGCTATTTTTTCAATTAGTTTTGCCTTATTTACCTGGTAGGGAATTTCCGTTACCACAATTCGCATTTTACCGCTATTCATTTTCTCAATCTGGGTTTTGGCCCGGATTTTAACAACACCGCGCCCGGTGGTATATGCCGCCTTAATGCCTTTTTTGCCCATGATAATGCCACCGGTGGGAAAATCAGGGCCCTTGACGGCAAGCATCAATTCATGGGCTTTGATATTTGGGTTGTCTATCAACATTATCAGGGCACCAATGACTTCGCCCAGATTATGCGGGGGAATATTCGTGGACATACCCACCGCTATCCCTGATGAACCGTTTACCAGGAGATTGGGAAATTTCGAGGGTAAGACGACCGGTTCCGCTAATGTTTCGTCATAATTAGCAATAAAGTCCACCGTTTCTTTATCAATATCCCTCAATAATTCCATGGCTATTTTGGACATTCTTGCTTCAGTATAGCGCATGGCCGCCGCGGAATCTCCGTCAACGGACCCGAAATTTCCATGGCCGTCAATCAGCTGGTAACGTGTGGAAAAGTATTGAGCCATTCTTACCATAGTGTCATAGATGGCTGCGTCACCGTGAGGGTGATAACGGGCCATGACATCACCGACTACCCTTGCCGACTTTTTGTGGGGTTTATCGGGAGTTATACCTGACTCGTACATGGCATAAAGAATGCGGCGGTGTACCGGTTTTAGGCCATCCCGTACGTCGGGTAATGCCCGCCCTACTATCACACTCATAGCATAGTCCAAATAAGAATTTTTCATTTCATCTTCAATATTTACCGGCACAATTTTGCCATGGGTATACTCGCTCATAACCTTCCCTCCTGAAATTAGCTGCTTGAGCCAGGGAATCCCGGCCGATATTCAGCCAGGGCAGGTAGTTGACCTGCATGGTGC
>CAZGXM010000084.1:1413-9024 GCA_964529795.1 uncultured Thermoanaerobacteraceae bacterium | reverse complement strand
CGAGGTAATACTTTTTGCTCTGCCCCATGATGGCGTACTGGCTGAAGTGGGTCAAGCTGGTCTTCAGTACGTTGTTTTCCGTATCCACACTGCCGCCGGTGGCCTCCCACTCCCCGGTGCTCTCGTTGTAATAGTAAAGGTCCAGGGAGCTTTCCACCAGACCGGCCACTTCCTGGTCGGTATACCTGAACTCCACGGTCAGTGCCTTGGTGAAACCATAACCGGACGTGAACCGGTAGCCGCTGCCCAAAAAGCCGTGGCCGCGCAGCGGTTTGGCGTCCACTTTAACTTTTTGGACACTGATTTGGGACTGCCGGTCAAATGCATCCCGGGGCACCACAATCCGCACATCCCCGGTATCAATGATGCCGCCCTGTTCATCCACTACATAGCTTCCCGTGCCGGCAGTGGTAAATTGCCACTCCACGGGGACAAGAGGGTTGCCCAGGACATCTTTAATCCCCGCGTCGAGCCTGACGGTGTAGGTGGCGTTTTTAAACAAATCCTGGCCGGGCACTATGGTCACAACGTGGCTTACCAGGTCATAGCTGACCGTGGCGGCGACCTGCTCGCCGTTGAGCAGCAGCTGCACCGTGGCGTTGTTAACCGTTGAAGCCTCCAGGGCCTCATCAAAGCCGACGGTAACCACCGTGTCCGCCGGGATGCCGCTGCTGCCAGGCGCCGGGTCTTGGCCTGTCACCGCGGGCGGAGTCCGGTCCACTGCCACCGCCGGCGAGTCAACCCCGTTAGTGTTGCCCCGCAGGTCAACCGCAGCAATATGATAGTAATACTGCCCGTCGGGCACCGCACTCCCCAGATCACCGGTACCGTCCCATGTCAGGTTGTATGAGCCGGCAGCCTGCCCGGAGACACCTGCCAGCGTCCGGGCCACGGTCCCCTGGCTATTATTAACCGTCACTGTCACATCACTTGTTTCCGACAGAGTATAACTGAAACTGTCGCTGCCGTAGGCAGCGGAAATTTTCCCGTTTCCGGGATTTACCGTAATGCCGGGCAGGGTCTTGTCCACAAACACCGTACCGCTTTTTTCCGCCGCGCTGTTTCCCGCCAAATCCACTGCATTGATGTAGTAAGTATACTGCCCGTCCGGCACCACGCTGCCGCCGGAGTCGGTGCCGTCCCAGATGACGGTGTGGCTGCCGCCGGAAAGCTGGACACTGTTTAACAACGTCTTCACCGCAGTACTGCCGGACTTGACAGTGACCGTAACATTACAGGTTTCGGACAGGTCAAAACTTATCCCCGCCGTATCCCCCGCCAGCACCGGGTCGGGGGCATCGGTCACATTGCTGATTACCGGCGCGGTCTGGTCCTGGTAGTCCACGTTTAAGGAGTAACTGCCGCCGGGCACGGCGGTGCTGTCATAGTCCAGGATAAAAATATAGTAGTCTCCGGTGGTGTTGACTGCCAGCGAACCGCCTTCCGGCCCACCGGCCCAGTATGCATCGTACAGGGCCAGCAAGCTGCCGTTGGGGTCAAAGACATAGACCATGGCATCCATGTCGCCGGGCGGTGAGACATTGACAGTGAGCGTGCCGGGCTGGGGCACGTTGACTTTAAACCAGTCCGGGTCCCCGGCCGGGTAGATGGTGGGATGGATTGTCCCGCTGCCCACCGCCTGCGCCTGGCTGGCCAGGTTGTTATTCTCGTACTGGTCCGCACCCCGGGAAACAGTCAAGGAATACTTTCCCACGGCAGTGCCGCCACCGTACTGGTAGACCTTGATATAGTAAGTACCACTGCCCGGTGCGGCAACGCTCAGCTTTTCCCCGCCGCCGGAACCGCCCTGGTCAGCGGTGGCAACCAGCCCGCCGCCGGAATCATATATTTCCAGAACCAGGTCCATTCCCGCCGGGGGCCGGACATCCACCGTCAGCCGCTCCCCGGCGCCGACGCCGGATATTTTATACCAGTCCAGATCCCCCGCCGGGTCAATGGTGGGGTTGACGGTCTGCCCGTTAAATACCGTTGCCGCAGCCGCCAGGGTATTGTTGCTTTCCCACGGCTCACCAAAATCGCCGCCGGCTGCACGCAGCGCGTCCAGCCGCCCGTAGCCGTAGACGTCATCCTTTCCCGGGTCCCCCAGGTCCAGGGCGCTGTTGACCAGGTAGTCCTTCACCTGGTCAGGTGTAAGGCCGGGATTGGCGCTCAATACCAGCGCCGCCGTACCGGCAACGAAGGGTGTGGCCATGGAAGTGCCGTTGAGGTAGGCATAGGCGCTGCCGGAATTCCAGTATGTACTCAAAATATCCACACCGGGGGCGGCAATGTCAATCTCCGGCCCCATGTTGGAAAAGGTGGCCAGAAAGTCGCTGCTGCCCGTGGCGGAAACCGCAATGGTATTGGGATATGCCGCCGGGTAGCTTACCGGGCTGAAATGGTCGTTGCCCGCAGCGGCCACCACCGTGACACCCCGCTGGTAGGCATAGTTAACCGCATTTTCCATGGTGGAACTGGCCGGTCCTCCCAGGCTCAGGTTTATCACTTCCGCACCGTTATCCGCCGCCCACTGGATACCCTCGGCAATATCGGACAGGTAGCCGCTGCCGTCTGAACCCAGCACCTTCACCGGCATTATCCTGGCGTTAAATGCCGTCCCGGCAACTCCCGCGCTGTTATTGGTCACAGCGGCAATAATTCCCGCCACGTGGGTGCCGTGGCCGTTATCGTCCTGGGCGGAACTGCCGGGAGAGATGGCATTGTACCGGAGGCCGCTCAGGTTACTCACCAGGTCGGGATGCGCCAAATCCACGCCTGTGTCCACCACCGCCACGTCCACCCCCGCACCGGTGGTTACATCCCAGGCCGCCGGCAAGTTTATCCTGGGCGGCGCCCACTGGCTGCCGTAATAGCTGTCGTTGGGTATCATCATGACTTTATATTCATAGTTGGGCTCGGCGTATTCCACCAAGGGGTTTTGGCGGTACTGCTTCAGCGCCTGCTCCACCGGCATTCCCTGGGGCAGTTTCACCTTTTCAAAACCTAATCTCTTATTCTTCTTGACCACCTTGGCCTTCATTTTCTGGTGTATGGAGGCGCTCTCCACCCCGGGCTTGAACCTGACAATCAGTTCGCCCGCCTTGTATTTCACCTTTTCCCCAGCTTTATCCTTGGCCTTGGCCCCCTGAGCACCGGCTGCAGGCGCCAGGAAAAGTGAAATTATTAACAAGCTCACCAGCACCGAAACCATAAACCCCGACACTTTCACCCTAAACATGGCCCGCCTCCCAGAAATTGCTGTTAGTACATCTTTCGCCAAATCCCAACAAATTCCTGTATGCCCAGGAAAATAAAAGCGCTGTACTCACCAATTTTCCCAACAAAAATTATCGCCATTGGAAATAGGCCCCCATGCCACAAACATGACATGGGGGCCTCATTACTAAATGTACAGTCACCATTCAGGAACTGGGATGATATGCCTCCACCGCTTTTCTACCCGGCCTTCAACCACCTCTTCAGGGAGTGGCTAAAAGTCAACCTGTTCATTTTAACGAGCCGATTTCCATAGTAGTAAGGTTCTGGGCGGTAATTGCCCGGTTGTCAAACACTGATGCCGAACTTCCTGATTTTTTCATATAACGTTGAACGGCTCATGCCCAGGATCCTGGCCGCCCGGGATTTATTGCCCCTGGTCCGCTCCAGGGCCTCAACGATGACCTCCTTTTCCTTCCTTTCCACCAGGGCCCTCATGTTTACCACTGCAGCAGGTTTCTTTCGCGGCACATCCTGCAATTTGTCCGGCAGGTCCTGCCGGGTAATCTCTCCCGTTTCCGCAAAAATCATGGCCCGTTCAATAACGTTGCGCAGTTCGCGAATGTTCCCCGGCCAGTGATAGCCCATCAGCCTGCCCAGAGCATCGTCTGAAATTCCCGTAATATTGGTATTTAAAGTGCTGTTCAGTTCCTTGATGAAATAGTCTATCAAACTGGGGATATCGTCCCGCCGTTCCCTCAAGGGAGGCAGGTCAAAGGACACCACGTTCAGGCGGTAAAACAGGTCCTCCCGAAACTTCTTTTCTGACAACAGTGTTTCCAACGGCTTGTTGGTGGCGGCAATAACCCGTACATCCACGGCTACTTTTTCAGTGCCGCCCACCCGGTAAAACTCTTTCTCCTGCAGCACCCGCAAAATTTTTGACTGCAGCGATAAGGACATGTCTCCGATTTCATCCAGGAAAAGCGTGCCGCCGTGGGCCATATCCAGTTTGCCGTATTTCCCCTTTTTCCTGGCTCCGGTAAAGGCACCCTCGTCATAACCGAAAAATTCGGACTCCAGCAGTTGTTCCGGAATAGCCGCACAGTTTACGGTAATAAACGGCCCACCCGCCCGCTGGCTGGCCTGGTGCAGGGCATGGGCAAACCATTCCTTACCCGTGCCGCTTTCCCCCTGGATAAGAATAGTGGAATTTTGCCGGGCAGCCTTTTGCGCCATGGCCACCATCCGCTTCATGGAAGGTGTGCCGGCAACCATTTCCCGAAATGAATATTTGGGACGTTGTTTCAGTTTTACCCGATGCAATTCTTCCCGGGTGGCCTGCAGGGCAACTTCCAGACTCTTTTTCAGTTTAAAGGCCTCTCTCATCAGGTATTCAATCAATTCCTCCTTGGTGACCACCCCGGCCAGGTATTTCCCGCTTTTGTCCGTAATTATCACCGTGCTGATTTTGGCAAACTTGCCGTTCCCGTTACTACCGATAAATTCCGCAAAGAGCCTTTCCACATCATAAAATTCCTCTTGGGGTACAGTGACCGGATCCTGGTAATAGTAGGGTTTTATCACAGTGGTCAGGGGCTTGCCCTCAAGCAACAGGTTAAACAACCGGGAGCGGGTGAAAATCCCCAGCAACTCACCATCAGCTCCGGTCACCGGAATTATGTTCAAACCGCATTTTTTCATGGCCCGTATCGCTTCCTGCAAACTGCTCTCTTTCCTGAGTGTGGCCGGAAAAGGCCGCATGATTTCCTTCGGTTTCATCAATTCGCCCCCTTTTTAAAGAATTTTCTGTATATTGATTATATATTCCCTGCCTGTCAGAGTCTTCCTGCCAGCGCAAGGAAGTTTTTCCCTTGCCTGACAATAACTCAAGGTGCCTGGCATCTTCAGTTGTTGCGGCGGTGGGAAATCTTCTTCCTCTTCCGCTTTCAAAAAAAAGAAAAACAAAATGCTTGCCAATTCGTCAATTGCCTTGCCGGCGCGTAAAACCTTACTCCCCCAACCGGTCCTTGTTCATTTTAGCATGCACTGTCCGAAAAACAAACAGTATCTTATGTTCTCTTCAAACAAAACCATGCCCGTTTTTCCCGACCCCAACCATTAAAATATCAAAATGCACCTCTTAACTTTAACATTTACCCAATGATGGTTTTTCGGCATTTCTGGAAAAATATTTGCATTTATCAATGAAGGGGAGATGTCTCCCATATCGCCCCGGAGGCAAAAAGTCAAATAATTAAAGGAGGAATGCAAAATGATGCTGTACAACCTGACCGTGCGTACCATGCTGGAACGGGCTAACCTGCTTTATCCCAAAAAGGAAATATTCACCCGGGACTATTCCGGCACCTTCAGGTACACTTATGCCGACTTTTACAGGCGGGTAAAACGGTTGGCCAATGTCCTGAAGGAACTGGGAATTGAAAAAGGCGACAAGGTTGGTACCCTGGCCTGGAACCACCACCGCCACCTGGAACTTTACTTTGCCGTCCCCTGCAGTGGCGCCGTGCTGCATACCTTGAATTTAAGGTTGTCCCCGGAACAGCTGACCTATGTCATCAACCATGGCGGAGATAGGGTCATTTTTGTGGATAAGGACCTGCTTCCCCTGGTAGAGGCGGTGAAAGAAAAGCTTACCACGGTGAAACACTTTGTAATCATGTCTGATAGCGAAGACATTCCCGGCAGCAGCTTGACGCCGGTTCATTCCTACGAAACCCTTTTAAAAGACGCCGCAGCAGAATTTGAGTTTCCCGACCTGGACGAATGGACTCCCGCTGCCATGTGCTATACCACCGCCACCACCGGCAATCCCAAGGGAGTGGAATATACCCACCGCGCCCTGGTGCTGCACAGCTATGCCGCCGCCCTGCCCGACGCCCTGGCCATTTCCGAGTCCGATCGCATCATGCCCTTTGTGCCCATGTTTCACGCCAACGCCTGGGGATTACCCTTTGTCAGCACTTTCCTGGGGGCAACACAGATTTTCCCCGGTGCCCGCCCCCGGCCGGAGGACGTCTGTGCAGTGATTGAAGAACATCAAGCCACCCTGGCCGCGGGCGTACCCACCATCTGGATGGGCACTTTAAGGGTCTGGGAAACCGGGGAATATGACTATACCAGCCTGCGGGCACTGGTATGCGGCGGTTCGGCCGTACCAAAGGCCCTGCACAAGGCCTATCTTGATAAACTGAACCTGCCCATTATCCATGCCTACGGCATGACCGAAACCACCCCGGTGGTACTGGTATGCAAGCCGAAAAGCTACATGAAAGATTGGAGCGAAGATAAAAAACTGGAACTGGCCACCAAGCAGGGTATCCTGGTACCGGGCCTGGAAATGAAAGTGGTCAAAGATGACGGCAGTGAAATTGAATGGAACGGGCGGGATATGGGCGAACTGCTGCTGCGCGGCCCCTGGATTGCCCGGGAATACTATAAGGAGCCGGAACGGAGCAAACCTGCCTTTGCGGGGAGCTGGCTGCACACCGGGGATATTGTCACCGTGGACCCGGAAGGCTACTGCTTCATCGTGGACCGGGCCAAGGACCTGATTAAAAGCGGCGGCGAGTGGATATCCTCCATTGACCTGGAAAACACCATCATGGCCCATCCGGCGGTTTTGGAAGCAGCGGTCATTGCCATTCCCCATCCCAAGTGGGTGGAGCGACCCCTGGCCTGCGTGGTGTTAAAGCCGGATTACCGCGACAAAACCACCGCCCGGGATATTATCGATTTCCTGCAAGACAAAGTGCCTAAGATCTGGCTGCCGGACAAAATTAAATTCATAAACGAAATCCCCAAAACCAGCGTGGGTAAATTTGATAAGAAGGTGCTGCGAAAACAGTATGCCGATCAGGGTTTGAAAGAAGCGTAAGAGAATCTCCTCTCCTTAAATCGAGGAGCTAGAAGTCGGGACTTTCACCCTGTAGACATCGCCCGTGCCGGGCGCACCATAACTACCGCCATGGTTCCGGTTCCATGGCGGTGTGTTTTTTTTTATGCTTCCCGCTTAATCAGGTGTTTTAAAATTTTCCCGGAAGCATTTCTGGGTATGGATTGGTCAAAGCGGATTATCCTGGGCAGTTTAAAGTCTGCCAGGTGCTGTTTGCAGAATGCTTGCAGCTCCTGTTTGTCAGGAGCTGCACCTTTGGGTACGATTACGGCCATCACCGTTTCGCCCCACTGTGCATGAGGTACTCCCACCACTGCCACGTCGGCAACCTTGGGATGCTGTATGAGCACGTCTTCAATCTCCTTGGGATATACATTTACCCCGCCGGAAATAATCATATCCTTCTTTCGGCCCTTCACCCAAAAATACCCGTCCTGGTCAATTTGGGCCATGTCGCCGGTCTTTATCCAACCGTCTAC
>CAZGXM010000084.1:0-1313 GCA_964529795.1 uncultured Thermoanaerobacteraceae bacterium | reverse complement strand
GTCGCCGGTCTTTATCCAACCGTCTACCATGACCTCTTTTGTGGCGTCGGGCTTGTTGTGGTACTTTAGCATTATGGACGGGGATTTTAAATAAATTTCCCCTTCCTCGCCAGGACCGGCAATTATCCCCTCCTCGGTGACAATCTTCACCTCACAGTTCACAGCTCCTCTTCTGCCGATACTGCCGACATGCTGCTCATGCTCGTCGGGGAATAAGGGTATGCCGTTGGGACCGCTTTCCGTCAAACCGTAAAGGCTCATGAATTTACCGGGAAATTTGCTCCTAACCATGTTCAATGCTGCCTTCCCCATGGGTGCACCGCCATAAGTCCAGTACTTGGCGCTGGATAAATCGTATTCATCGAAGTCTGGCACCTGCAGCGCCAGCAGGTATGCCACCGGCGCACCAAAGAAATGGGTGGTTTTGGCATCCTGGCATGTTTTCAATATGGCTTGGGGAGTAAAATTCCCTACCACACACATGGCCCCCGCATAGACTGCCCCAATCATAAACAAGTTAAGGGGCGCCGAGTGGGTTAGGGGCATGAGGAGAAGCGCCCGGTCTCCATACCTTATCTCCGCCTCGTAGGCCATCATGGTCCCCACTGCATATACACAATTGTGTGACAGCACCACCCCTTTGGGTTTTCCTGTGGTCCCGGAGGTGTAAATGATTTCTGCCACATCATAAACCGAAATGTCCAATTCAGGATTTTCGCCGGAACCAGCGGCCAGACTGGAAATTTCCCAAAACCCCGTCAATGTTTTGCACTTTTCTGAAAATTCGCCGCCGTTTAACCCCAGCTTGGCATCATAAATCAAACCCCTGGCTTCACTGCTTCACTGTCGTCAATGATATATTCAATTTCCGGTTTGGCCAGCCGCACGTTGACCGGCACCGCCACGCCCCCGGCCTTTAACACACCAAAATACGCAGCTAGAAATTCCGGCCGGTTGGGAATTACCAGGGCCACCCGTTCTCCCCGCTGCAGTCCGGCATCCAGCAGTATCTCCGCCACCCCGTTGGCCCGGTTGTTAAGTTCCTGCCAGGACCATTCAATGCCATACTCCAAGCTCAACACACCACATTCATTTGCATACTTGCGGGCATTTCTTTCCAAAAGCCTATGCACTGCCTCACCCATTACTTTCATAACCTCCCTTTTTAGTAAAGTTGTCTCATTAACACGCAAAACCAAAAAAATTTCAAAAAAGCAACAACCCTAACATCTTTATATTAAACGTTCATTATATATTATACTCAACTTTCGCAGTAAAATTAAGCACCTAAATCCTTGAAGTTATAAGGTCTG
>CAZGXM010000083.1:0-9152 GCA_964529795.1 uncultured Thermoanaerobacteraceae bacterium | reverse complement strand
GTTTTTTGGTTAGCAGGCAAACCTGTAATTACAAGTACGGAATTAGTAATTATTCTAGTGGCTTTGTTAAGTGCCATGGCCCTGCATGTGGTTTTGACAAGGACAAAGGTTGGCAAGGCCATTAGGGCTATGGCAAGCAACTTTGACCTGGCGCGGGTCAGGGGAATTAATACCAATTTGATGTCTACCTATGTTCATTTGATTGCTGCTGCGCTTGGTGGTTTAGCCGGGGTATTAACAGCTGTTGTTGGCACTATTTACACAGATATGGGATGGGCACAAATCATGCTAATCATGGCAGCGGTTATCCTGGGCGGTTTGAGTGGCAGTATTTACGGTGTAATGTTGGGCGCCATTATAGTAGGGCTGGGAATGGATATCAGTGTGATTTGGCTACCCACATCCTATCGTCCTACTATAGCGTTTTTGTTGATCATTATCTTCCTTTTTGTTAAACCTGAAGGCTTATTTGGAAGAGGGGGGACATCTTAATGGACATAGGTATTTTTCTCGCGGGAATCATTACGGTAATTACCATCTATGGCATAATGGCCATGGCTTTGAATCTTTCTTTTGGGCAAACAGGTATTATTGACTTGGGGCTGATGGCATGGGTTGCCGTAGGTGCCTATAGCTATGTACTGATTACAGTAAAGCCGCCCAGTGATTTAGATTGGTATGTGATAAGTCTAAATTTGCCAATATGGGTAGGTGTAATTGGTGCATTTCTGGTACCGGCTGTTTTGGCATTTTTCGTTGGATTTCCTACCTTGAGATTGGGCGGTGAGTACTTATGTATTGCAGCCTACGCGTTTTCCATGGTAGTCGCCAGTATTCTTACCAACGAAGGCTGGTTGAGCAATGGGGTAAGAGGTTTTTACGGGCTTGAACAACCTTTTAGAGGTATGGTAAGCGGCAGCGCTTATCAATATGTACTGATGGTATTGGTTTTGGCTATAGCTGCTGTTGTTTTTATAATCTTACGTCGTGTCTCTTTAGCCCCGTTTGGTAGAACTTTAAAAGCTATCAGGGAAAGTGAGGAAGTGGCATTATCGATTGGTAAAAACCTATTTAAGTATAAGATGTATGCTTATGTTTTTTCGGCAGGGATTTTTGGCCTAGCTGGTGCATTGTACGTATGGTATTCTACAGTATTGGTTCCGGAAATGTTTACCGAGACCATGACTTTTACGGTATTCATCGCCCTGGTAATTGGAGGAAAGGGTAACTTTCGTGGGGTTTTACTGGGGACCGCGGTTTTGTTGGGTGCTCAGGAAATTACCCGGTTTTTCCAGGCTTCTGCTGATTTAGCTACAGTGCTTGCGGCCATCCGTTTTATTGCTATGGGTTTGCTGATGGTGCTTGTTATCAGATTTAAGAGGCGCGGGATGTTGCCAGAACAAAAGGTGCAGATGTGAGGGGGTGATGTTATTGGCACTATTAGAAGTAAGAAATGTCAGTAAGCATTTTGGCGGTTTAAAGGCTGTATCGAATTGTAGTTTGGATGTTCCCAAAGGCCGTATTATCGGGCTGATTGGTCCCAACGGTGCAGGCAAGACAACATTATTTAACGTTATTGCTGGTTTTTTGCCGCAGACAGCTGGGGAAGTTCGTTTTTGTGGAGAAGTTATCAGCGGGCTGCCGGCATACGAAATTGCCCGCAAGGGACTGGTAAGGACCTTTCAATTACCTCATGGTTTTAAGGAAATGACCGTAATGGAAAATCTGATGACCGCTCCTTTAAGACAAGATGGAGAAAGCATTTGGAAAGCTCTGTTAATGCCGCCTTCTGTCCGCGAGCAGGAGAAAACCTATAAGGGAAAAGCGCTTTATCTGTTAGAAACCATTAACATGGTTGACCGGAGGAATGAGTTAGTGGGGAATTTAAGCGCCGGGGAGGCCCGTATGCTTGAATTTGCCCGGCAGTTGATGATGGAACCCGAACTGCTGCTTCTGGATGAACCTGCTGCCGGTATAAACCCTGCATTACAGGACCAGCTGATAGAGCAAATTTTAAAATTAAAGGACCAAGGCTTGACACTGTTTATCATTGACCATAACCTTGGATTTATCACTTCATTGAGTGACCATATCTATGTTATGCATCAGGGGCAGAATTTGACAGACGGTGACCCCGATACGGTCATTCACCATCAAAAGGTCAGAGAGGTTTATTTGGGGGGTGTAGCATGAGTTTACTAGTAGTTAAAGGCGTTGAGTCCGGCTATATGAAGGTGCCTGTTTTGCACGGGATAGACCTGGAAATTAAAGATGGTGAAATTGTCACTGTTTTAGGGGCTAATGGAGCGGGCAAAACCACTTTGATGCGGACAATTTTTGGGGTACTGCCTCTAAGTTCTGGGGAAGTTTGGTTTAAAGGAGAGAATGTCAGCTACTTGGATGCCAGCGTCATGAATAACAAAGGGTTAAACTATGTTCCCCAGGAGGGTAACATATTTCCCGACCTTACTGTTAAGGAAAATTTAGAAATGGGTGGATTCATACTTAAAAATTTGGATGACAAGCTGGAAGAAATTTATCAACGTTTTCCTGTTCTTAAGGAACGGTCCAAACAGTATGCAGGCACCTTAAGCGGTGGCGAAAGACAGATGCTGGCCGTGGCATGTGCTTTGATTACGGAACCTGATTTATTAATCCTTGATGAGCCTACCACCGGACTTTCACCCCAAGCAACCAGCGCTATGATCGAAAAAATTTACGAAATCAATGCTGGTGGCACTTCCATTCTTTGGGTAGTTGAAGAAAATCCGAGGGAAATTCTCAGTCACGCCCAGCGGACGTATCTATTAAGCGGTGGTGTTGTCACCAAAACTGGTACAGGTCAGGAGTTTCTGGAGGATGAAAATTTTGACAAGTTATTCTTGGGGCAGCATGTAGAAGAAGCTTGTTAACCAAGCTATTAAATGCAATCTTATTCGCAGTAGTTGAACAGTAGTTAAACACAGGGAGGTGATAAAGACGATAAGAAATTGGAGTATTAAGAAAATAGATAATGTTGAGAGTTATTAAAAAAAGAAAGGGGGCAGTTTTTCTTGCCAAATCGTATGGAAAAAAGAAGGTTTTTGCTGTTGGCATTGTTAGTTCTCGGATTGTCACTTGTTTTACTTGTCTCCGGTTGTTCTTCCCAGCAGTCTGCAGCTGAGAAGGAACCTGCTCAGGGTGAACAAAAAGAGCAGCCTTCCGAAGCTAATAAAGGGGTTTCTAAGGATGTAATTCCTATAGGGATACTGGTGCCTTATACTGGAGAATTGGGAGCCTATGGGGAAATCTGGTATAATGCCATGAAGATGGCTACAGATGAAATGAATGCTGCAGGTGGTCCTCTGGGCAAACAGATTAAGCTATATACTGAGGACAGTGAAACTTCTGTAGAGCAGGGTATACGTGCAGCAAGAAAACTCATTACCGCCAACGGAGTGATTGCCATAAATGGGCCTACATCATCAGTGATCACGGCAATTATGGATTTTGCCAAAGAAAACGGGGTCGTAGTAGCTTCCGAAGCTTCAGGTACTACAAAACTTAACAACATAGGTGGCGATTATCAATTCCGTACCTGCCCGTCTGATGACTTTGACGGTATGGCTGCAGCAAGAATCTTGTGGGACCAGGGTATTAAAAAGGTTGCGTTAATGTACGAAAACAGTGAGGACAGGACCAGCATTGGCACGGCATTCAAGAAAGAATTTGTTCGTTTGGGTGGAGAGATTGTGGCAGAAATTCCCTTCCAGGGACGTCAATCCACTTACCAAGCCGAATTGAGCAGGGCCTTCAGCAAAAAACCCGACGCTTTGTGGCTGGGTGCGGGCCAGGAAACAGGGCCGGCCATCATCAAGGAATGGTATCAAAAAGGATATGGTGGACAGTTGATGGTAGCATCTGATTTGGTTGTTCCTGAAATTTTTGAGTTGGTTGACCCCAAAATAATGGAAGGGATAATAAGCGAAGTTCCACGAGCAAAGGAAGACACCCCTCAATTTCAGAGATTTAAGAAGATGTGGATGGACACTTACGGTGAGCTGGCCGGTGGTTTTGAAGCCAACGCTTATGACCTCCAGATTATCACAGGGCTGGCTATTGAAGCCGCCGGGGAAGCGACCGGCAAAGGTATTGCTGAAAACTATCAAAAGGTTGCCAACCCTCCGGGTGTAGTGGTAACAACCTTTGAAGAAGGAATTAAAGAATTACGTGCTGGTAATGACATTAATTATGAAGGTGCTTCTGGACCTGTTGACTTTGATCAGTATGGAAACGTTGCCGGTAGCATTGCCGCCCTGCGTGCAGAAAATGGGAAATGGGTGGAGTTTGACTTCTACCCTGCATCAGAGTTTAAACTATAATTACCTTGTTTTAGGGGGAAGGGCTTTTGCCCTTCCCTTATACAAAAAACTTATTGGCTTCAGTTATTATTTCTAAACTTATCTTGGTTTTAATAAAGAATAAACTTTTTTCAAAGAAAGTGTTTGTTAATGACTGGCAGTAAAATTAACGGGATACATTATTTCCAAATTGTGAATGGAGGGAAGACCTTGTTGTTGAATGTGGGAGTGGTCCAGATGGAGCCGGAGTACTCGTTGCAGGCAGGACTTGAACTGCAGAGGAAAAATGTTAAACGGTCAATTGAACTGATTGATGAATTATTGGAACAATCTCCTGTTGATATTGTAGTAATCCCCGAATTTGCCTTTGCTGGACCAATATCCGTAATTGGCAATTTGGAAAATACAGTTAAGGATAATGTTGACGAGGATGTCGGAATAGTCCTGCTACGGCAGAAGGCGCAGCAAAGAAGAATTTACATTCTGGCCCCTCTTTTTTTAAGGAAAGAGACAAGATACTTTAACGCCTGCAGTCTCCTTAATCCGGACGGTGAGGTTGTTGCCACATACTTCAAAGTGCATCCGTTTCCTCCGGAGAAACCAATTATTAGTTCCGGGACAGAGTTAAAAACATGTATGGTGGAAATTAACGGCCAACTTCAGGTCACTGGTTTACAAATGTGCTATGATCTTGCGTTTCCTGAAGGATGCAGGTCTCTCGCGTTACAAGGGGCAAAAGTTATCTTTTATCCTACCATGGCTGAAGATTGGTTAATGGACTACTTTGAAACATTTGCAACTGCCCGTGCTATTGAAAACCGGGTATTTGTGGTGGTTGCAAACTCAGTAGGGGTTCACCCTCGTACCGGGGGTAAGCTTTCTGGAAGGTCACTTGTGGCAGCCCCTGATGGTAAAGTGACTAGTGTGGGTGAAGGAGAAAAAGTGCAGAGTATTCAAATTGATTTACATGAAGTTGACAGGACCCGCAGCCGGTTAGATTTCCTTGCAGACAGGTACCCCAAGGCCTACACCCATTTAATAATTGATTAAAAAAAGAGGCAAGTTTTAAAAACCTTACGAACAGGAAGTGGTGACCATGGAAAATTTTGAATATTACGAACCATGTTCAATTGAGGAACTGCAGAAATTGCTTCAAGACCACCGTGGCTGGGCAAAGGTCATGGCGGGAGGGACGGACCTGTTAATAGCTATGAAACAGCACAGGGTAATACCTTCTGTGGTAATCAACTTGAAACGTATTTCCGGTTTGAACTATATAAGACAAAACAATGATGCAGTGGAAATCGGGGCGTGCACAACACTTAGGGAGTTGGAAAAATCCGATTTATTGAACAATAGTTTTCTTATAGTACCAAAAGCTGCCAGCGGCATAGCCTCGTACCAACTGCGTAACAAAGGGACTGTAGGCGGTAACCTTTGTCTGGATACACGCTGTTGGTATGCAAACCAATCCCGCTTTTGGAGAAAGTCCTATCCGGACTGTCGTAAAAGTGGTGGCAATGAATGCTATATTTTCAGGAGAGGTGACAAATGCCATGCGCTATGGTCCGGAGACCTTGCACCAGTCCTTATAGCACTGGATGCCGAAGTTACAATATTAGGTCCTGCCGGGCGGAAAACATTTCCCCTGGCATCTCTATATAGTGGTGATGGTTCTAAACCCGTTAACCTGCAGGAAGATGAATTCATTCTTTCGGTTCAGATACCGCGCAGTGAAAGAATATTGGGCAGTTTTATAAAATTCAGCAAGAGAAAGGCTGTTGAGTTTGCATTGGCTTCTGTGGCTTTAGTTGTTAAGCTTGCCGGCGGTACGCAAAAAGTGGAATCAGCTCGCGCTGTTTTTGGTTCCCTATCTTCCAAGCCTCTACAGGTTTCCAAACTGGAAGAAATGATCAATGGTTCAGATATTACTGAGGTTGATGCTTATGAAGCAGGGAAATTAGCGGTTGATGCTATTCACCTCACCTCTAGTTCATATGCACCGGTTTGGTATAAGCAGCGGGTTATCGAAACTATTGTTGTCCAAGTCATAGATGACGTAAAGCAGCAAGTACTGGCAGTGGGAGGGGTATAGAGTGAAAATAATTGGTAAGGATACTATCCTCAAAGGTTCATGGGAGAAGGCATTGGGAAAGGCCAAATACACTACAGATATAACTTTCCCCGGCATGCTTTATGGTAAGATGCTGCGAAGTTCCAGCCACTATGCACGCATTAAGCGAGTGGACGTATCTAAAGCAAAAGAACTGCCAGGCGTAATGGCGGTAGTTACCGCAAAAGATATAAAACCGGTCAAGTATGGCTTTTTGGGGGCCGGCAAGGAACACTGTGCTGACCAGTACCCGCTTGCGGTAGATATAGTTAGGTTTAAAGGCGATGAAATAGCAGCGGTTGCTGCTGTTGATCCTGACACAGCGGAGGAGGCCTTGGAACTTATCGAGGTTGAATACGAAGATTTGACTCCGGTGTTTGATGTGGAAAAAGCTATTGAAGAAGGTGCACCACAGCTTCATGACGATGCTTTGGGGAACGTGGCAGAGCGCCTCTACATTGAAAAAGGTGATGTGGACAGAGCTTTTGAAGAAGCAGACTATGTTTTTGAAAATACTTACAGGACACATCGCACACATCAAATGTATTTGGAACCTGCTGGATGCGTTGCTAACTGGGAAGGAGATAAGGTAACTCTTTGGGTAGGAGGTATGAATACCTCTGGAATTCACCGTATGCTGGCGAAGGTTTTAGATTTGCCCTTAAGTAAAGTCAGAGTAATACAGCCCCATACGGGCGGTTCTTTTGGCAGTAAAGTTACACTCCAGTCTATTTACCCGGTGGCATGTTATCTTTCCAAGATGAGTGGCAGGCCGGTTAAAATGATTAACAGCCGTGAAGAAGAATTTTTTGCCGCACGTCCTCATCTAAGTTCAGTGGTGAAGGTCAAAACAGCGGTCAAAAAGGATGGCACTATACTGGCTAGAGAAGTTTTGCTTCTAAATGACGGCGGTGCTTACTGTGAAATGGCCCCGGCAATGTTAATTGTTATGTCTCACCGCAGTGATAATGTTTACCGTATTCCAAATATCAGGACAGATGCCAGGCTGGTATATACGAATAAATCTCCTATAGGGGCATATCGTGGTTACGGCAACCAGCAGATGACATTTGCTTTTGAGTCCCAGCTTGATTTGATTGCTAAAGAGTTGAATATTGACCGGGTAGAATTACGCAAAAAAAATGCTACCCGGCAGGGAGATATAACTGTCCACGGCTGGCACATCAACAGCTGCGGCCTTGTAGAATGCATAGACAAAGTAGCAGAAGATATTGGCTGGGAAAAGAAAAGATCTCTTTCTAAACCCTACTATGGAATTGGAATTGGGTGTGCAGTTCACGAGGGAGATGACAGGCATACCGATGGTTTTGCCGGGTCAAATGCTTCCATTGAAATCAGGCCGGATGGGACGGCTCTCCTGGTCACAGGTGAGGGAGAATACGGGCAAGGTTCCCAAACAATGAGCGCCCAGTGTGCTGCTGAAGTTTTGGGTATTCCGGTGGAAAAAATTGACGTGACATTTCCGGACACAGATAAGACGCCTTTTGCGTTAGGCCCGTGGGGTTCAAGGATTACTATCAGTGCCGGCAATGCTGCCAGGCTTGCAGCTGAAGATGCAAGGAATAAACTTTTTGAAGTAGCCTCCGATATGCTGGAAGCAAGAAAAGAAGACTTAGATATTGACAATGAACGCATCTTTGTCAAAGGGTTGAAACAGCGTGGGGTTACCATAGCTGAAGTGGCTACGGAAGCATTACACCGTAAAAACGGTTGCTTGATAGTTGGTTACGGCACAGAAGAACCTGATACCATAAAAATGGATCCCACAAAACAAACCAACCCGTGTAGCGCTTATTCCTACGGTGCTGCTGCAGCAGAGGTAGAGGTAGACCCCCAGACAGGTCAGGTTAATGTTTTATCTATTTCTACCTGTGTGGATGCGGGGACTATATTAAATCCCTTTAATGCCATGGGACAGTGTATGGGGCAGCTTGTACAGGCTATAGGTTATGTTCTACAGGAAGAAATAAAGTATAAAGGCGGCGACATATTAAATCCCGGCATCCTGGGCATGGGAACGCCCCAAACGGTGGATGTCCCGCCACTGAGTATAAGCTTTGCCGACATCAAGGACCCCTATGGACCGTATGGGGCAAAAGGTGTTGCAGAGATTGGGCTGATACCTGTAATAGGTGCAATTGCTAACGCAGTTTCCCGGGCGTTAGATGTGGAAATAAACCATCTGCCATTAACTCCGGAAAACATCTTACGTATTATTCGCGAAAAGCACAGGAAGGGTGAAGATAATGGAAAGACGGGTTAAATTGAAGGTTAACGGAGAGCAGTACTCCATATGGGTAGAAGCTCGCACCACATTACTTTTTGTTTTGCGGGAAAACCTGGGGTTCACAGCAGCCAAGGAGTCATGCAGCGGAATGGGAGAATGCGGTGCATGTTCAGTGATAATGGGAGGCAAAGTGGTTAACTCCTGCCTGGTACTGGCAGTGGAAGCCGATGGGGAAGAAATAACCACTTTAGAGGGATTAGCATCTGACCAGGCAAGTGCCCATCCGCTACAAAAAGCATTTGTAGAAAAAGGTGCACTTCAATGCGGGTACTGCACCTCTGGGATGTTATTAACGGCCAAAGGACTTTTGGATGAAAGCCCAGACCCTACAGAAGAAGAGATAAAACGTACCTTAGCTGGCAATGTCTGCAGGTGCACAGGTTATGACCGC
>CAZGXM010000082.1:0-9225 GCA_964529795.1 uncultured Thermoanaerobacteraceae bacterium | reverse complement strand
TTTTATTCAAACCTTATTTTTCAGTTCCACCAACGCCCGGTCAAGGGCCTCAAAGAACCGTTCGTTTTCCTGCTCGGTGCCTACGGTTAAGCGAATATAATCATCCAAATCGAAAATATCTCCCGTCCTGACAATTATCCCCTGCTTCAAAAGCAGTGGGAACAATTCCCTGGATGACACCCCGACACGAGCAAAGATAAAATTGGCTTGCGTGGGGACGTATGCAAGTCCCCTTTCATCAAAGCCCTTGTACAACTGGGCCTTGCCTCTTTCGTTTACCTGAATACTTTCGCGGACATGGTTTTTGTCCGCCAGCGCGGCCACTGCTGCAGCCTGTGCCATAATGTTAACGTTAAACGGTTCCCGGGTACGATTAATCCAGCCAACCACCTCGGGATAGGCAAAGCCGTACCCCACCCGCAGGCCTGCCAGGCCATGAATCTTGGAAAACGTCCGCAGGACAATCACATTCTTGATACCTTGTTTAACGTAATCCAAAGTCCGGGGGTAATCTGCATCCTGAACGTATTCATAGTATGCTTCGTCAAAGATTACCATCACATGCTCCGGCACCTTGGCCATCAACGCTTCCACTTCCTCTTTGGTAACACTGGTGCCGGTGGGATTATTGGGATTACAGACAAATACCAGCTTGGTCCTACCGGTAATTTTGTCCGCCATGGCACTTAAATCATGTTTAAAATCCGCCAGGGGAACATAAACGCATTCTGCGTCCATTAGCCTGGCAGCAAAGGTATATTCGGAAAATGAGGGCTGGGCTATAGTTACTTGGTCACCGGGTTTCAGAAAGGTTTCCGCAATAAGTTTCAACAACTCGTCAGACCCGTTGCCAATCATTAAATAATCGGTTGAAACCCCAAATTCCTTTGCCAGAGCTTCCTTGAGGTAAAAACAGTTACCGTCAGGATAAATATGTGCTTTAGCGGCTGCATTTTTCATCGCTTCAACAGCTTTAGGCGATGGGCCCAGGGGATTCTCGTTGGCCGCAAGTTTAATTGCATTCTTTATTCCCAACTCCCGCTCCACTTCTTCAATTGGTTTGCCGGGAACATAAGGCTTCATTGTTGCCAGGTTTTTACGAACCAGTTTAGTTACATCCATCTATAAAACCCCTCTCGTTACAAAGAATATACTTCTTTACCAGTCAAGATGTTTACTCCTTTTTGCTGTAGCACTTCTATGGCATCATCAATATTTTCCACCCGGAAAATAACCAGGGCATCATCGCAGGCACTGCCCACAAAAGCGTAAAGATATTCAATGTTCACCCCACGTTCTTTCAGTATCTCCAGCACATTGGCCAAACCACCGGGCTCATCTGGCATGGCCACTCCTATTACTTCGGTCATGCTGGCTGTAAAACCTTCTTCCTTGAGTACTTGATAAGCTTCCTCAGGTTGATTGACAATAAGGCGCAAAATGCCAAAATCGGACGTGTCAGCAATGGATAAAGCCCGGATATTGATATTATGCCGGGAAAGCTTGTCGGTCACTGCAGCCAACCTGCCTGATTTGTTTTCCAAAAATACGGACACCTGCTTAATTTTCATGTAAAACGCCCCCTTAAAACTTTCTCTTATCAATAACTCGCTTAGCCTTCCCTTCACTGCGAGCAATAGTTTTCGGTTCAACCAGGGTAATTTTTGCACTAATTCCCAGGGTAGTTTCAATTTCTTTTTGAATCTTGGCCTCCAACTGCTCCAAACGCCGCACTTCGTCGGAGAACAAGGCATCGGAAACCTCCACCTGTATTTCCAGTACATCAAGGTTGCCCACCCGGTCTACAATTAACTGGTAGTGCGGTTCCGTTTCACCAATATCCAGCAGTACGCTTTCGACCTGGGACGGGAAGACGTTAACCCCGCGAATAATCAGCATATCATCGGTACGGCCGCTTACCCTCTCCATGCGCAGGTGTGTGCGCCCGCAGGAACAAGGTGCTGCTATCAGTCGGGATATGTCCCGGGTCCGGTAACGTATCATGGGCAGGGCCTCTTTGGTCAGTGAAGTAAAGACCAGCTCGCCCACTTCACCGCAGGGTAGAGTTTCTCCCGTTTCAGGATCGATAATCTCCGGTATGAAGTGGTCCTCAAAAATATGCAGACCCCGTTTCTCCTGGCATTCAATGGCCACACCCGGACCGATAATTTCACTTAAACCGTAGATGTCCACCGCGGATATGTTTAACTTTTCCTCAATCTCCCGGCGCATGTTCTCCGACCACGGCTCTGCTCCAAAAATACCGCACCTCAACCTGAGGTCTTTTTTGGGGTCAATGCCCATTTCCTCCATCACTTCCGCCATGAACAGGGCGTAGGACGGCGTACAGGTAAGCACCGTGGTACCGTAATCCTTCATGATCATGATCTGACGCTTGGTATTGCCGCCGGAAGTGGGAATTACCGACGCCCCCAGGCGCTCCGCCCCGTAGTGCACTCCCAATCCCCCGGTAAACAGGCCGTAACCATAGGAATTTTGAATAACATCCTCCTGGCCGGCACCGCCGCATACCAGCGAACGGGCCATTAATTCCGCCCAGGTGTTGATGTCATTTCTGGTGTAACCCACTACCGTGGGTTTTCCCGTAGTTCCCGATGATGAATGGATACGCACAATTTCCGAAAGCGGCACGGCGAACATCCCGTAAGGGTAATTGTCCCGCAAGTCCTGCTTCAGGGTAAAAGGCAGTTTTTCCAGGTCTTTAAGCGTTTGGATATCCCCGGGCTCTATTCCTTTTTCCTGCATTGCCCGGCGGTAGTGTTCCACATTGTGAAATGCCCGTTCCACCGTCTGCCTTAGCCGCTCCAACTGCAGTTGCTCCAATTCCTCCCTGAGCATGCACTCATGTTTTTCATTCCAATACAGCATAACAAATACCTCCCGAAATACCTGAATGGCTTGAATAGTCTATATTCTGCAAGACAAAAGCATTGTCCTGCAAAATATTTATAAAAAGAACCGGTGTTACCATGTCATACCAAACACAAAGCTATAAGATACCAGGTACTAAATGTATCTTGAACTTAGGATACCAACATTCAAATTACACCTCCTTGTTTGCATATAAAAATCCCGCCCCTGGTCAGGGACGGGCGAGCAGCCGCAGTACCACCCTGGTTGGTAAAAGATTTTTTACCCACCTCATTACAAGTGCATGGTACTTGACCACACTTGGGTATAGATGTAAAAAGCTTCTCGTCAATAGGGACGAGAAGCCTTGGCTTTTCGTTATACCACCCTAGTGTTAATTGGTGATTTTACATGTTCAAGTGCGGGGTGACGGTACCCTAGACTTGCTTCCTGCTAACGGGGAAGACCCGGCACAGACTACGCACGCCTGAAAGCGCTTCATCCTGCAGTTTAGGAGGGAACTTCGGCATACCCTATCCTGAAGGGCTTTCAGTCAGCGGCCCTTCTCCCTGCAAGGCTTCAGGTAAGCCTACTTTTCTCCATCATTACTGTTACAAGGTGATATGTGAATTTTTTAAATTGTAACATTGTTTTAAAAAAATATCAGACTTTTGACAGGCCTATTGGCAAAACGTGTATCCATGAAATTTGGCGTTTTGAAAAGGTCCCGACTCCTGAACCCATGAAATAAAGATTCCTGACTTGAAAATGCCCATTTGCTGCCCATGAACCGTCGAACACGAGTTCCATATGGCCGGAACAATGCACGAAATTTGTAACATCACCTGGCTGCTTTCATCCCTAATTCAATTGCTTTCTTATTTACCTCTACCATTTCCGGACGTTTTCTGCCTACCATCTCCTCCAAAGCTCGGAAGACCAGTTCTTTATCAACAATATTTATCTTAGCCAACACGCTGCCTATAATTACCATATTGGCTAATTTGACACTGTTAAAGTTGTCGTTAGCTAATTTGTTGGCAGTAATTTCAACAATGTTGATATCGTCCCTTTCAGGTATTCTGTCAACTATTGAGCTGTTAATAAACAAGAAGCCCCCCGATTCTACCTCCCCGACAAACTTATCAAATGATGCACCGTTCATAACTACCGTCAACGTTGGTTTATCAACGGTCGGCGAACCAATACGGTTGTCGGATATTATTACAGAGCAGTTAGCTGTTCCCCCACGCATTTCCGGACCATAGGACGGAATCCAGGTGACATTTTTGTCACCGACCATCCCGGCATAAGCTAGCAGCTTTCCCGCAAACAGTACTCCCTGGCCGCCAAACCCGGCAAAAATCATTCTTTCTTCCACTTCAAATCCCTCCTGTTACTTAGCTTTCAATTCACCCATGGAAAAATGGTTTTTCATGTTGTCCTGCAGCCACTTTATTGAATCCGCGGGAGACATGCCCCAGTTGGTGGGACAGATGGATAAAATGCTTACAAATGAGAAACCCTTGCCTTCAAGCTGATATTGAAACGCCTTTTTTATCGCCTTTTTTGTTTTGAGCACGTTTTGGGGAGTATCCACGGACTGTGAAGTCACGTAAGCCGAACCTTTCACATTGGCCAGCAATAAGGGAAGATCCAGGGGATAACCCGATGTAGCAGCATCTCTTCCAAAAGGCGAAGTTGTGGTTTTTTGCCCTATAAGACTGGTTGGAGCCATTTGTCCTCCTGTCATGCCATAAATTGAATTGTTCACAAAGATCGAGGTGATATTTTCTCCCCTGGCAGCAGCGCTGATAGTTTCCGCCAAGCCAATGGCACCTGCATCTCCGTCTCCCTGATAAGTAAACACTATATTTTTAGGCCGGGCCCTTTTTGCCCCAGTACCCACGGCGATAGCCCGACCGTGTGCTGCACCAATCATGTCACAGCTGAAGTATACTTCACAAAACCCGGCACAGCCCACCGGGGCTATTCCTACAGCTCTCTCAAGCAAGTCCAGTTCCTCTAAAACCTCTGCCAGAATCCGGTGAATTATCCCATGAGTACAACCGGGGCAGTAATGAAAGGGCCTGTCAGTCAAACCCAATGTCCGGCCAAAAACTTGTTTTTCCATCAATTACAACCTCCTTGCTTTACAACTCAAACTGGGTCTTAAAAGCCTTTAACACTTCCCGGGGCGACGGAGTAATACCCCCCTGTCTGCCAAAAAACTTTACCGGCACCCGCCCATTTACCACCAGGCATACATCCTCCACCATTTGCCCGGCACTTAACTCCACGGACATAAATCCCTTTGCTTGGTCCAAAATGTCTGTAAAACCTCTTTCGGGAAACGGCCATAATGTTATGGGACGAATTAGACCCAGCTTGATACCTTCTTCTCTTGCCAAATCAACGGCAGTTTCCGCAATTCTACCGCAAGTTCCAAAAGCCACAAGAAAATATTCCGCGTCATTAACCATGTACGTATCCCACCGCTGTACCCTTGGTTTGATGTAATCATGCTTTTCTTCCAAGTGCAGGCAGTTCTTTTCACCCACTTCAGGAGTCAAAGCATAATTGGCTATATTCACTTTTTCCCTTCCTTTGGCCCCGGTAGCAGCCCAAGTCTTTGCCGGCAGCTCTTTTTGTTCGTTTCCCGGAAATTCCACCGGCTCCATCATCTGGCCCAAAATACCGTCAGCGGCTATTACCACCGGAATGCGGTATTCATCCGCAAGGTCAAAAGCATCTCCAGTCAGACTTGCCATTTCCTGCACATACGCTGGTGCCAGAACAATAGGGTGATAATCACCGTGGCCTCCGCCCTTGGTAATCTGAAAATAATCAGCCTGTGTTGGTCCCAAGCCGCCAAGACCCGGTCCGGCCCTCATAATGTTTACAACTACGGCAGGAAGTTCCGCAGCTGCCAGATAGGATAAACCTTCCTGTTTTAAACTGTAGCCGGGACTGGAGGAAGCAGTCATCACTCTTTCGCCAACGGCAGCCGCCCCATATACCATATTAATCGCTGCAATTTCACTTTCTGCTTGCAGGAAAGCACCCCCGACCCCGGGCAATTTCTTTGCCATATATTCCGGTATCTCCGTGGACGGAGTAATGGGGTAACCGAAAAACAACTTGCAGCCAGCACGTATGGCTGCCTCTGCCAGCGCCTCATTACCTTTCATCAACATTTTTGCCATATTACCCTCTCCCCTCTTTACCGATATATTTCAATGGCCACATCGGGACACATAACAGCACATAAGCTGCAGCCGCTGCATTCTTCCTTATTTTTCTGTATCATGGTATAATATCCGCTACTATTTGCATTCTTGCCAATGGCCAACAAGTTTTTGGGACATACTTCAATACATAAACCACAGCCTTTGCAACGTTCTTCTTTTACAACAACTCTTGCCATTTCACAATACCTCCCTCTGAAACCAAACAGGTCTGAGATAAATTTTTAAGGGCACTATCCGATAACCGCCCGTCCTCTCACCCGATACATTTCAGCTAAATTTAGCGCAATTTGAGTTTTTCCGCTGCCATAACCGCCGACCAAAACAGTTACCTTTTCAGCCAACGACATCACTTTTGCCAACTTTTTTTGATTTCGATAAAACAGCCAGGGCCAGGGAGGCAATCTTCATATCCATGGTGGCCGCCCTGGAAGTTAGAATTACGGGAGCTTTGGTACCCAGCACAATTCCCGCCATAACAGCATTGGCAAAATAAACCAATGACTTGCCAAGAACATTCCCCACCTCTATGGTAGGAACAAATAACAAATCAGCTTTTCCAGCCACTGGACTGACCACATTCTTCTGCCTGGCAGCCTCTTCGCTTAATGCCAAATCCAGTGGGATGGGCCCATCAATGGTGGCACCGGTAATCTGACCCCGTTCAGCCATTTTTGCCAACATTGCCGCTTCCAAAGTAACCGGCATTTTTGAATTGATTACTTCATTTGCAGATAGAATTGCTATCATGGGATTTTCATACCCGATGGCATTTAAGAAATTGATGGCATTCTGCATAATTACCCTTTTTTCATTCAAGTCAGGCGCAATATTTATACCCCCGTCAGTCAAAAACATCAGCCTGTCATGCCCGGGAATTTCAAAGGCAGCAAGGTGGCTGATAATCCTCCCTGTTTTTAAGCCCACTTGGGAATCCAGCACCGCATGCATAAAATCGCTGGTGTTTACCAGTCCCTTCATCAGCACGTCAGCTTTCCCGGCACTGACCTGACGGGTAGCTTCCAAAGCTGCCATACCGGGGTCAGGCGTATCAATAATTGTAAACTCACTTGAATTCATTTCCAACTTTTTAGCCAGTTTCTTTATTTTTTCAGCATTACCAACCAGGATAAATTCGGCTATTCCCACTTCGTTTGAATGTTTCACGGCTTCCAGAACCCTAATATCGTCAGCAGCAGCAACACTGACAACGGGTTTCCCCAACTGTTTGGCTGCTTCTTGAATTTCATTAAAGCTGGAATATGCCATGGTCTTCACTCCTTTGTCTCATTTAGTTGCTGACCGTTGACCTGGTTTGCAGGATACGTCTTGGGTTGTTCCTCCCCACGTAATACCCTTAATGCCCCCATTGCAAGCGCCCTCAGTTCCTCTTCCCCCGGCACAACAATTACCGGGGCGATAAATTCAACCCTTTCGATGATTTTCGGGACAATAACCTGCGAATAGGCAATACCCCCCGTCAGAATGATTCTGTCCACCTGCCCAAACAAAACCGTGGACATGGCGCCAATTTCTTTGGCAGTCTGATAGGCCATTGCTTCCAATATCAACCGCGCCTTCTCATTTCCACCATCTGCCATTCTCTCCACCTGGCGCATATCTTTGGTGGAAAGATATGAATAGACCCCGCCTTCTTTATATAGCACTTTGATGATATCCTTTTCCGTGTACTTTCCCGTGAAACAGATTCGGGCCAGGGTTTCTGCGGGTAATCCCCCACACCTTTCGGGAGAGAAAGGCCCTTCATCGATAGCTCCGTTTACATCTATCATTCTCCCCTTGCGGTGCGGGGCCACGGAAATACCGCTGCCAAGATGGGCAACCACAAAATTGACCTCAGCATATTCCTTGCCCATCTCTGCCGCAACTTTTCTGGCAACAGCTTTCATGTTCAGTGCATGAGACTTGCTGTCCCTGGTAACCTCCGCCCAGCCGGAAACTCTTGCAACTTCCTCCATTTCATCAACAGTCACCGGGTCCACAACGTATGCTGGAATGTTATTTTCCGTGGCAATATCAAAAGCTATCAATGCGGCAAGGTTGGAAGCATGCTCACCCCTAATACCCGCTATAAGGTCCGCCCGCATCATCTCGTTAACAATATAGGTGCCTCCACTTACCGGGCGGAGCAAACCCCCCCTGCCCACCACCGCGTGAAGGCTGTCAGGTCCAATCCCTATTCGCTCCAGAAACTCCAGCACCAATTTTTTACGATATAAATACTGGCCCTCGACTGTGGACAGGGATGCCAGTTCATCGGTATGATGCTCAATTTTTTCTTCAAAAAGCATTTCCCGGTTACCAAATACGCCAATTTTGGTACTGGTGGACCCCGGATTTATCACCAGAATTTTATACATCTCGGTCATTAAAATACCCCCGTGCCGTCAGGTTCTTTTATTTTGAACATTGTTCTATCTATGGTGCAAAAAAACAAGGCAGCGACGGGTAGGGTTTGTAACTCTACCCGGCCTGATCTGCAAATTAACCAACTTCCGTTTCTGATTGGACTTCTTCCAAAGGAATGGTAGCAGGTCTCTTGTCAAGTATTGAAACTATAATGAATGTTGCTACGGTAACCGGCCACTCCAAATAAATCGGATGCGAGACGATACGAATAGCCGGGACAAAAACCCAGAGTACCAGGAGCCCAATCCCTACCACCAGCGTCCAGAACGCAGCACTCTTTTTGCACAGCTTCGGAGCAAACATCGAAAACAGCAGGATAACCGTATAAGCTGTGGTCAAGGTTAGCCCGATTAGCAAAGTTTTGAGTATTCCCAGCACAGTTGTGGCAAGGACGTACGTAATCACACTTACGAGTAAAACCACAATCCTGGAAGTGAATAACTCCTGCTTTTCATTCATATCCGGTTTAATATATTCCTTGACTATGTCACCCACTACCAAGGTTGAACTCCCTAACAAAAGTCCAACTGCGGTAGACACGTCTGCTGCCCACAGGCCCGCCAGCGTCAAACCGGCTACAATGGGGTTCAACTGCATTACCACTTTCGGCAGGGCCATGGCTGCACTTTCCAAACCGGGAAATTTAGCCGCTGCCACTATACCGAATAAGGCGCTC
>CAZGXM010000081.1:0-9317 GCA_964529795.1 uncultured Thermoanaerobacteraceae bacterium | reverse complement strand
TGCGAATGTCCTTCTTTTTTAGCTATTTTTTATCAACGGAAATGGAGAAGAACCTAAAATGCTTTCAACCATTCTAAAATTATTAGCCTGAATAAACTGGTTTACCCCGTAATTATAATATTCAAATTCTTTAGGAGTCATTTTACCATCCGCTATGCGTTTTAACATAAAAGAAATATCTCCATAAACAGAACTTAAAGTATTTACCTTATGCGAAACAGCATATTTGAAATTATTATCGTTATATTTTGAGTAGTTATTGTTTGCATCTTTGCTTTGTTTACAAGCATAAAAAAACGAAAAGGATAAAGCAATAATTATGATAACTAATGCCCATAAAGTTATATTTCTTTTCATCTAAGCAAACACCTCAATAGATTTATTTAATGCTTTTCCACTTAAACTGATTACTAATTGATTGATTTTACAATAGATTTTAGTAGTATAATTTACTATTATTTGTCTACAGTTTGTTTAATTACCTTCTTATTTAGGGAGCTTCTCCAATTCACTACAGTAGCATTTGTAAATAATATCCAGTCAACCCTAATAACTACATAGTGCTCGGATGGGTTCTGTCAAGGGTGCGGAGCGAATGCGGAGCAGGCGAAGCCTTTACCCTCGACAGGTTCCAGGAGAGAGCTATAATCCCTGAAAGGGTTGGCTGGGATAACCCCACATGCATTACATGTTGAAATGTCATGTAGATACTTGGTGGATCTTGAGTATAAAGTAATCTGTATCCTTAAATCCCTTGGCACGCCTTCTCAACAGCGCTATATTGGCGTTGTTAGCCTCTAAGCGGGATGTATTGATGGGGTATAGGCAATAGGTCCAAAGGCCTGAACGATGCCTTTCAAGGGTGTCAGCGAATTTGTCTAACAAGGATATACCGGAGTCCCTGGCCAGTTGGCACCAATTATCTAATGCTTTGTTGAAACTGGGGACGGTTGGACTGTCCCATAAGGTTTGAAGCTGTTCTTTGAGGGCATAAGCTATGTTGAGGTTTTTATTAGCTCCCAGCAGCTCTTCAAGCTTCTGTTGCTTCTTCTCACTTAATTTGCTGCGGTTTTTGAGTAATAAATAGCGGCTGCCTTTGAGTAAGTTTTTGTCTTCGCTTTCAGCCCGCTTGAACTTGGCCCGCCGGATCTGGTCAATGATCTTGTGATAATTGGCAATGACGTGAAACTTGTCGTAAACGATTTTGGCTTGGGGACAATATTTCATGGCAGCGTTGAAATAGGGTTTCCACATGTCCATGGCGATAGCCTGGATATTTTTGCAGCGCTCTGGCCCCAATTCTTCGTAGAACTTGGCAACTGAAGCTTCTTTGCGGCCTTTTAGTACCCGGATTAAGCGATTGTTGTTAAGATCAAACACACAAGTCAGGTAGTCATGTCCCTTGGCTCTGGCAACTTCGTCGAAGCCGATAACACGCAAGCCGTCTAAGCTGATTTCCTCAAAGGTCCGCAGTAAATAGTCTTTGTCGATCCGCTTGACTGTCTTCCAGTCCAGCTTGAGGTATTGAGCTGCTTCTGAGATTGTCATATGCCGGCAAAGAAAGGCTACGCTTTCTTCAAAGCGTTTTGTGGCCCTGGCACCAGGATTGATAAAGTCTAGCTTTTCCACCCTGATGCCACAATGAGGACAATTGATTTCTCGTTGTTCAAAGTGAAGATAAACTATTTGTCCGAAAGCTCCGGTGTCTCGGGCTTCTCGATAGCCGTTACGGTTAACAGAAACGTCATTACCACATTTGGAACAGCGAGCTTTATACCGCTTGTCTGCTCTGACAGAGATTCTTATAAACTGGTTATTTTTGTTATCGTTAATGTATTCCATACCCTTGAATTTCATCCTGGGAAGGATTAAAATGGAGGTGGCTAATGATGATGGCATAAGAATCATCCTTTCGAAGGGATTGGTAATGCGATGGACCTCGCAACTACCAGGGATTCTTAGCCATCATCTTTCTATTTTCCTGCCAAGTTTACTGTATTGTTTTGGAGAAGAGCCAAAAGTAACCCGTGTTTTCTGATGCAAAAGCAACCTGGCACGAAAGCGCGAAAGGGTGGAATAATCAAATCCCGTTTCGGTTATGGGAATGTGTAATGCTACTTTCCAGCGTAAATCGTAAAGAGCCCGATGTTCTGCCTGACGGTCGGAAATATTTTCGGAGGCTTGTAGTATCAAAACTCGCATCAGCCTGCTGGGAGGTGTTGACGGTGCACCCTCGTTGGAGTAGGCATCAGCAAAGAGTTCGTCACGGAAGATATCATCGGCTTTGCCCAACCGGGCGTAAAAGCTATTTTCAGGTAAAAGGGGGCGTTCCCCCCATTGTCTCAAGTAGTGGATGCTGGTAATTGTCAGTTGGCGTTTGTCACGTCCTAACATGGCTCATTTTCCTTTCCTAGCTTTGTCTTATTTGCAGATTCACCAAAAAGCTAGTAATTCCTGCATGATGGTAATTGAATCCATCTAATGTTGTAGAAATTTATACCCGCCAGGGGTAGTTTGTCAACAGTCTCCTAGACAAGTTTGTTATTTCCATTACATACCAAATAACTTCCTGGTGAGCCCCCAGTAAACCTCTTTAATATCCAAAATTTATTAAAAATATCCTGGATATCATATGGTTACTGGGGCGGTTACCTTACACATAATACTCGTAAAATGTTTAATTTGAACGGGGATTTACTGGATGACGGATTAATAGCCGAAAAATACGCTATTTTCAATGTCAATTTTTATAGGAAAGAAATAAAGGTCAGCTCCCTTAAACCTCAAAGAAGGTGTTGGCCTTATTCTGTTCAATATTATTAATATAGCGAGCTGCAAACTGCTTTAATAGGAGGCATTTATGTGTGGATTTTCGTAGTCATACTATTAATAACGATTTGTTGTGTGCTTATAACATTTTTAATTACAAGTTCAAAAGGCAAAGTGGTATTGTGCTTGGCTATTTTGTTACTAACATCAGCTTTTGTTATCAAGATTATGATGATTGACCAACCCAGTCACGCTAAAAATATTGCACACAACGAATATATGCTATGGAGTTCACCAGGCTATTCGAAAGAAAGACAATTAAATTTCTCTAAATTTACTATTAAAGCTACAGGTGATCATATTTATGTCGTTTTCACAATCCTGAATGAGTCAAACAAGACCATCCTGATTGAAAAGGAAACCTTAGATTTGGCCCTGGTCAAGCCAACTACTTCTAACAATAAAGGCTTTACCCAAACAATTTGGCAATGGCATCACGATACTGATTTAAAGTACAAAAAAAATGAAGAGCTTTATTTAAAGCCACAAAATACTTTCCGAGAAGAAATTATTATTGACCGTAACGAGATAGTTTCTCATGAAGCTACATATTACATTAATGCGTACTACAAAAATGAGCTGGTAGCCCAGTATAAAGTTTTGGAAGGACTTACTAAATAGTCCGCTTTCTCTCCTTAAACCTGCAAAGGTTCAGAGGGATTTTTTGATAAATCCCTCTGAACCTTTACGTGCCAACGGTTTCGGCGCTTTTTGTTTCTCGGTCGTTTTTTCCCTGTTTGTTTTATCTGTGGAAATACTTTTTTACTCATGGAAAGGGTTTATTTGATTTTTACAACATAAATTTTTTCTAATTTTTCCCTACTCCACCGTCACACTTTTTGCCAGATTCCGCGGCTTGTCGACGTCGGAGCCGCGGGCGACGGCGGCGTAGTAGGCCAGGAGTTGGAGGGGGACTACTGTCAGTACCGGTGCCAGGAGCGGGATGGTCTTGGGTATGGAGATCACCTGGTCCACGGTGTGGCTGATGTCCACGCCGTCGAAGACCACGGCGGTGACGTGGGCGCCCCTGGCCTTTACTTCCTTGATGTTTGATATGGTTTTTTCGTAAATGGTGTTTTGGGTAGCCAGGGCCACCACCGGCACACCTTCGGTGATTAATGCCAGGGTGCCGTGCTTCAGCTCGCCGGCGGCGTAGGCCTCGGCGTGGATATAGGAAATTTCCTTCAGTTTCAGTGACCCTTCCAGGGAAACGGCGTAGTCCAGGCCGCGGCCGATAAAGAAGGCGTCTTCCCGCTCGGCCCACTCGCAGGCCAGTTTTTCTATTGCTTCCGCGTGCTCCAGGACTGTTTCCACCTGCTCCGGCAGTCCTCTCAAGGCCCTGGTGACGCTTGCCACCTGGTCCGCTGTCAGTATCTTTCTTTCCTGTCCCAGGAACAGGCCCAGAAGGTATACGGCAGCAAGCTGGGTGAGATATGCCTTGGTAGAAGCCACGGCAATTTCCGGGCCAGCCCAGGTATAGATGACGGCGTCTGCCTGCCGGGAAACGGAGCTTCCCACCACGTTGGTAATGGCCACCACCGGGGCACCCTTGGCCTGGGCTTCCCGCATGGCTGCCAGGGTGTCGGCAGTCTCGCCGGACTGGCTAATCACCACCACCAGGGTGTTTTCATCAATCAGCGGGTCGCGGTAACGGAACTCGGAAGCAATGTCCACCTCGGCAGGAATGCGCGCCAGGTTTTCCATCACGTATTTGCCCACCAAACCAGCGTGATATGCAGTGCCGCAGGCAACGAAATATACTTTGTTGAATTCGTTTAGCCGGGCAATGTCTTTCAGTTCATTTAAGATTACGTTGCCGTTATCAAGTCTCCCTTTCAGGGTGGCCCGGAGCGCCCGGGGCTGTTCAAAGATTTCCTTGAGCATGAAGTGGGGGTAGCCGCCTTTTTCCGCCGCTTCAATATCCCAGTGCACTGCATATACTTTTTTATCCACTCTGCCTTCCCGGTCAAACACTTCCACGCTTTCACCCGTCACCACTGCCACTTCGCCGTCCTCCAGGATATGGGCTTTCCGGGTATGCTTGAGGATGGCCGGGATGTCCGAGGCCAGGAAGTTTTCACCCTCGCCCAGGCCCACCACCAGGGGGCTGTCTTTGCGGGCGCACACCAGTTTGTCCGCCTCCCCTGCTGCCAGCACCACCAGGGCGTAGGCGCCGTCCACCAGTTCGATCACCTGGTTGACCGCGGCCAGCAAGTCACCTTGATAGTATTTTTCCACCAGGTGGGCCAGCACCTCGGTATCGGTTTCGGAGCGAAAGGTATGCCCTTCCTTGATAAGCTCATCTTTTAATTCCTGGTAGTTTTCAATTATGCCGTTATGCACCACGGCGAAACTGCCGGTACAGTCGTAATGGGGGTGGGCATTTTCATCGGAAGGCTTCCCGTGGGTCGCCCAGCGGGTATGGCCGATGCCGACTGTCCCGGACAGCTCGTTAGATGCCAGTGCCGCTTCCAGCACTTCCAGTTTTCCTTTTTTCTTCACCATTTTGATGCGCTCGCTGCAGATGGTTGCAATGCCTGCAGAATCATATCCCCTGTATTCCAACTTTGAAAGGCCCTCCAAAAGCACCGGCGCTGCCGGTTTGGGGCCGATATAGCCAACGATGCCACACATATTTTTCAACTCACTCCTTCAAAAGAACGTTCGAAAAGTTTCCCAGGGGAATTCTTTTCGAACAGGAAACTAAAGCTCAGACACCTTTTGTGCGCGGGATTGCTCCCGGGTTTTGTAGTGCCTGTCACGACCTGCTTTCTGGCCGGGGGGCATCCGCCGAAAGTTCGATCAACCCCCACCTCGTCAACCGCATGTCTTTTTGCGGTCCGGGCGCTTTTTTCACCTCGTGCAGCAAAACTATGGGTGTATAATCTTTCCTTCCTCATATATCACCCCCAACTAATTTATTATACCTGCTCTCTTACCACTTGAGCAATGCTTTCCACAATCTGCCTGATTTGCTGCTCGTCGGTACCTTCTCCCATGATGCGCAAGAGCGGTTCGGTACCTGAAGGCCGTACCAGAATACGCCCTTGGTCACCCAGGGTTGCTTCCGCCTCTTGGATGGCCTCCTGCACCACCGGGTGCTCCATGCTGGCCTGCTTATCCCTGACGTGCACGTTGACCAGTACCTGGGGCAGGCGCTTTATCCCGGAAGCAAGCTTTGACAGGGGTTGGCCGCTTTCCTTCATTACCGCCAAAAGCTGCAGGCCGGTGAGCACACCGTCGCCGGTGGTATTGTGGTCCAGGAAAATAATATGGCCGGACTGCTCGCCGCCGAGAGATGCACCAATCTCACGCATTCTCTCCAGCACGTAGCGGTCGCCCACCCTGGTCTGCTCGGTCCTGATTCCTTTCTCCTTTAAAGCCAAATGCAGGCCCAAGTTGCTCATCACCGTCACCACCAGGGTGTTTTGGGCCAATTTCCCCTTTTCCTTTAAATTCCGGGCGCAGATAACCATGATCTGGTCGCCGTCCACCACTTGCCCATTTTCGTCCACGGCCAGCACCCGGTCGGCATCGCCGTCATGGGCCAATCCCACCCGGGCGCCATGCTCCAATACCGCCTGCTGTAAAGCCTGGATACGGGTGGAGCCGCAATCCTTATTGATGTTGATGCCATCAGGGTCATTAAAGACGGGAATCACTTCCGCCCCCAGTTCCCACAAGGCTTTGGGGGAGGCGCTGCTGGCGGCGCCGTTGGCACAGTCCACCACCACTTTGATACTTTTGAGATCAGTGCTGATGGTTTTTTTCAGGAAGTCAACGTAACGGCTTTCGGCATCCATGACGTGCACCGCCCGGCCCACACCGGCGCCGGTGGGACGGGGCCCGGTATCTTCACCCAGAGTGATTTTTTCAATTTCATCCTCCACGGCATCTTCCAGCTTGTAGCCCCGGCTGTTAAAAAACTTGATGCCGTTATCCTCCACGGGATTATGGGACGCGGAGATTACCACCCCGGCGGTGGCTTCCAGGTCCCGGGTAAGAAAGCTCACTGCCGGTGTAGGCACCACTCCCACCAGCAGGGCATCCGCTCCCACGGAGCAAATTCCCGCCACCAGGGCTGCTTCCAGCATATCGCCGGAAATACGGGTGTCCTTGCCGATGACTATCCGGGGCTTTTTCCCGGTTTTTGCCAGCACTTGGGCACCGGCACGGCCCAGTTTAAAGGCCAGCTCGGGGGTGAGCCCCTTATTGGCCACTCCTCTTACTCCGTCTGTTCCGAAAAGTCTCATGTATATAACCTCCTTGCTTGCTCAATCCCCGGGCGGGGCAAACCTCTGAATGATGTTTTCCGCCACCCGGACACCGTCCACGGCGGCGCTGACAATGCCGCCGGCATATCCCGCCCCCTCACCGGCGGGGTAAAGGCCCATTACGTTTACCGCCTGGGTGTCCCTGTCCCGCAGGATACGCACCGGTGCGGAAGTTCTGGTTTCCACTCCTGTTAAAGGAATATCATCCCCGGCAAAACCGGGTATTTTCTTATCAAATGCCTTCAGCGCCCTGGCTAGAGTTTCTGTGAGTTCCTTGGGCAGGCATTCGTTGAAATTGGCCGGGGTTACTCCGGGTTTGTAGGTGGGTCTCACGGTAATGGCGAGGTCACCGGTACGGTCAGCAAAAAAGTCCTCCACCCGCTGGGTCGGCGCAAAGTAGTTGCCGCCGCCCAATATAAAAGCGCTGCGCTCCAGCTGCTGCTGCAATTCCACGCCGGCCAGCACGTGGTCGCCGGAAAAATCCTTTTCATCCACCGTTACCACCACGGCGCTGTTGGCAATGCCGGAATCCCGCCGGGACTCGCTCATACCGTTGGTAACCACGGTGTCCGGTTCCGAAGCCCCAGCCACCACGTAGCCGCCGGGACACATGCAGAAGGTATAGGCGCTGCGCCCGCTCTCCCTGTCCCGGTAAGTAAGGTAATAATCGGCGGGGCCGAGTCTTGGATGCCCGGCATAATCACCGTATTGGCCCCGGTCTATCAACTGCTGGGGGTGTTCGATGCGCACCCCCAAGGCAAAGGGCTTCTGCTCCATGTCCACTTTTTCACATAGCATGGCATAAGTATCCCGGGCACTGTGGCCGATGGCCAGAACCACGGCACTGGTTTTCACTTCCTGCTCCCCGTTGACAGTTACTGCTTCCACCCGGTTATGTCGTGTAACAATATCCGTTACCTGGCTCTCAAAATATACCCTGCCGCCCAGGGAGATGATTTTCTCCCGCAGTGCTTTGACTATATCTTTTAGTTTATCTGTACCCAGGTGGGGCTTGTGCCGGTAGGCAATCTCCGGGGGAGCACCGGCGGCAATAAGCTGCTTTAATACCACTGCCACCCGGGCATCCTTGATGCGGGTGGTGAGTTTACCGTCGGAAAAGGTGCCCGCACCGCCTTCGCCAAACTGCACGTTGGACCGGTGGTCAGGAATGCCCTGCTCCCAAAACCGTTTTACATCCTCTGTTCGTCTCTCTACATCCCGGCCCCGCTCCAATAAAAGCGGGATGTATCCCCAGACAGCCAAAGTGAGGGCGGCAAACAAACCCGCCGGTCCGGCACCGACCACCACCGGCGGGTAAGGCATTTTCTCCGTTCCCCTCTTGACCACCCGTTTTCCCGTATGGGTTGCCAGCTGTACCTGGCTGCCGGGTATTAAGCGCTTTTTCTCAAGCAAATGGTCCGCCACCGTCACTTCCACGGTATAGACCAGGAAAATTTCCCGGCGGCGGGCATCCACGGATTCCCGGGTAATTTTTAAATCTTTTACCTGTACCGGCGGCACTCTCAGCACCTCTGCCGCCCGGGACTGAAGCACGGCCAGAGGTTGGTCCAGTTTTAAACGTAAACCGCTTACTTTTAACCGCATAAACTTTCCCTGCCAGTTGTTTTTCTTATATCTCAAAGGTTTTCTTATCCAAATACACTTTTAATATATTACGCCCTCCCGGAAAAAGTTACCGGGATTTTGTTTCCCGGGGCTGCTCACCGGGGCCGATTTCCACCAGCACCTGGATGGGCGTAAAGACGCTGGGAGTCACTCCGGAAGGCAGGTGCAGCTGTACCTGCTGCTGCACATTCTCCTTCGCTCCCTCTATACTGATGGGCGCCGTATCCAGGTACTGGATATCCCGCAGTTTATTCATGTCACCGTAAACTTTAATCAACTCCGGTTCCACGATAATGCGCTTGATCACGTATCCCCGGGCCGGTTCTCCTTCCAGCACCGGTTGGACGGCTACCTGCTTGCCAGGCTGTTCTTTGACTATGGGAATAAACAGTTCTACGGCCTGGGGCACTACCCGTACCCATTCGATCAGAGAATTCCCCAACCTGTCCTCCACTTTCACCGGCAGGTTCTCCAACACATTCTGTGTCACCCCGTTTATGTCAACGTTGACAAAGGCCCGTTCTATCTTGTTCAAGGCATTGCGGGGCCCGGCAATGATTACCTGGGAAGGATTTATCACCGGTTCCA
>CAZGXM010000080.1:0-9323 GCA_964529795.1 uncultured Thermoanaerobacteraceae bacterium | reverse complement strand
AGCACCGTATCCAATCCGTACTTGTCAATTAATTGCAGCAGTTGTTGTTCGCCAACCCTTGTCGCTTCGGCCTGTGCCCTTAAATCACCCAGACGTTCCTCGGGAATGCGCATGTTTGCCACCATCATATTGGCCACATCTGACCGATACTGCCCTCTATCCCAGATTTTTACCGGGGTAATACGCAGTCCCTCGCCGTAATGGTCTTTAGCATTGACGTAAAATGACCCGGGAACCGTGCCCCCCATATCCGCCCAGTGGCCGTTGGAAAGCATCATGGCAATCATTTGATCCCGGTAAAATACGGGACGGACAATACGCACGTCGCAAAAATGGGTCCCGCCTGAATAGGGATCATTGACGATAAAGACGTCGCCGGGATTAATATCGTCCTTAAAAGTATCCAGCACTGCCCTGGCAGTTAAATGTAAGGTTCCTACATGAACAGCAATGTCCTGGCTTCCCTGCATCACGGTGTTTCCTTCTGCGTCACATAAAGCGTTACTAAAGTCACGACTGTAAATTACAAACGAGTAACAGGTCCTCAATATCTGCTCCGCCATCTGGTCAACCAGGTTGATAAAACCATTTTTCAAAACCTCAAAAGTAACCGGATCAAGACTTTCTGATCGGTTGTTTGTCACTGCCTTTTGCATTTACCATCTCTACCTCCTTTCACCGATTTTCATGATAATATTCAGGTATTGGTCGACTTCAGCCGTTACACCAGGCGGAATAACCACGGTGGAATCCAGTTGTTCCACTATGGCCGGACCCTGAATTGTCACTCCGGCAGGAATTTTTTCCCGGTCATAAATATTGATCTCCGTATATCCGCCACTTTCTTTAAAATAGACCGGACGTTTCTCTTTCAGGGCTGCTTCCAGGCTTCCGCCTTTGGGATGCTCACGTAACGCCGGCTTTGGTACCAAACCGACAGCGGTAACCCTGAGGCCGTAAATTTGCACCCCCTGGTCCTTGTTGGAGAATGCATATTCCCGTTGATGCTCGTTGTGGAAGCTTTCCAGGGCCTTTTCCAATGATCTGAGCGGGCGGGAAACCGGCACTGTCAGTGCACGCCACTGCCCCATATAGCGCATGTCAAGATATCTAAATAACTGCCTGTCTTCCGGCGGCATGTTTTCCGCCTCTAAAAGTTTCTGTGCCTGTTTTTCCAGCTCGGCAAATTCGCTCTCCAGTTCATCAATATCCACTGTAACAGCGTCCGCCAGGTAAGTCTTGGACAAATCATGCCGCACGTCTACCAGCAGACACCCCATGGCCGATGTGATACCCGGGAAAGGTGGTACTATTACTGTAGGAATTTCCATTTCTTTTGCCAAATCCGCCGCGTGGAGGCTGCCGGCACCGCCGAAAGCAACCAAAGCAAACTCCCTCGGGTCATACCCCCGGCGTATGGAAACCAATTTTAAAGCATCGCACATATTGGCATTGGCAACCTTAATGATGGCACCTGCCGTTTCCACCGTCTCGAGACCCAGGGGCCTGGCAATCTTGTCCTCGATGCTTTTCCGGGCCGCAGAAACGTCCAAGTTCACGCTGCCCCCGAGAATACTTGAGTTCAGACGCCCCAGCACCAGGTTGGCATCGGTGTTGGTAGGCTCAGTTCCGCCTTTACCGTAGCAAACTGGCCCAGGGTCAGCACCGGCACTTTGGGGTCCGTTTCTCAACGACCCACCTTCATCAATCCATGCCAGACTGCCGCCACCGGCACCAATGGTAATTATTTCGATGCTGGGAAACATGATGGGATACCCGTACTCGATGTACCATTCTTTGGTCTGGCGCAGTTCGCCGTCATACATAAGGGAAATATCCGCACTGGTGCCGCCCATGTCCAGACCGATAGCGTTTTTGTAACCGCATAACTTGGCAATGTATGAACTGGCAATGGCACCGGCGGCAATACCAGAACTGGCAATTCGCGCACCATACTGGGCTACCGTTTCAACAGTCATGACGCCACCACCGCAGTGAAGCACCAGCACTTCACCGTTATAACCCATCTCTTGTAACTTGCCGGTCAACTTGGAAAGATACCTGCCTACCACAGGACCCAAAACGGCGTTAATCATAGTGGTGCTGAACCGTTCGTGCTCAAATATTTCCGGCAGCACTTCGCTGGAAGTACAGATAAAAGTGTCCGGCAGTTCCTGCTGTAAAATTTCCTTAACCCGGGCCTCATGTTTGGAATTGGTATACGAATTCATGAGACACACGGCAACTGCTTCCACTCCCCGCTTCTTCAGTTTAACGGCCAGTTTTTTGGCCCCTTCCTCGTCTAAAGGCTTCACTATTTTCCCGTCGCAGTCTATCCGCTCTTCTACTTCAAAACGGTCTCGCCGCCGAATATACGGTAGCGCCACATCCTTGTAAGCATCCCATAAATCGGGTTTGGTGGAGCGTCGAATTTCCACTACATCTCTAAATCCTTCAGTTGTCACCATTGCAGTCTTTGGCAGGTTCCGCATAATAAGCGCATTGGTACCAACAGTAGTACCATGTGAAAAGAGCGTTACTTCAGACAAGGGAATTTGCGCTTTGTTTACCCCGTTGATAATACCCTGTCCAGGATCATCCGGTATTGAAGGAGTTTTTGTTACAGTGATTTCACCGTTATTTTCATCAAATACGAAAACATCTGTAAAAGTACCGCCTACGTCTACCGCCACACGATATTTACCCACTTTTTACCCTCCTTGCACTGGTTTCTATGTGGTTCATTGCAATTTGAGATATTCTATCCACCGGCCACCTCCTTTCCAACCCTGACTAAATGCAAAAGCAATACCGTTTTTAGGGGAAAAAGGGCGAATGGTTGTATTTGCATGATTATCTGTATTTTAGAATCGGTGAATGGTAGAAATAAAAAAAGTAAGCCACCCGGCACAGACCGGATGACCCACAAATAGTTTAAAACCTGACCCGATTTTGACTTACTAACCCATTTTTGACTTAAATCTTAAAGGGCAACCTACATTTTTTGAACAGCCACATTTGTAGCGTGTCCAGGCTCCAGTATTTCAATGCCTCTTCATTATGCAAGGGGCAATGCCTTGAACTGCCTTTGTAAATACAGTGCTTGGCACAAAAGTCATAAGCAATCTTCTTCCTCAGCCATTTGATTCGCTCACTGACCGGGTCTTGCAATGCCTCCTCCTCATTACTGCTCTTCCTCCTCCATTCCAGTGATTTCTCATCAAGCACTATTACCTTGTTTACCGTATTTTTGCCGGCCTTTAACTGCAACCGACCGCGCAATTCAGCAGAAGCTTCATAATCTACCAATTTCATTCCGTTGACCTTTTTAATTACCACACCATAATCACTTTTTGCTTTTTCTATGGAAACCAGTTCATCTTCAACATCCTGCAGCACTTTTTGGGGATCTCGTTTGAGCGGGTCTCCGTACCCACCGCCGCCGGACCCCATAATGAGAAAGCTCTCACCTTTCTTCAACTGGACATTGGCGAACTTAGAGGGTGACCTGACCCCAAAAGCCTGGTTAAATTTCATTGGCGTACCTGAGCCGTCTTTTATAATCAGGAAGTCGTTTGAACAACCGACATTACCGTCATAAAGTCCATAGGGCTTCAGTTCATGCCTGTCACCAATGGCGTTTACCTCAAGATAATCGGCCAGTACCTTTAATTTACGCACGGTGCCGAAACCGCCCCGGTATTCTCCGGCTCCGGCGGAATCCCGCCGCAATTCTACCTTTTCATAGAGAAGCGGGTAGTTGCTTTCAACCACTTCCACCGGCAAATCCTTACAGTTGCCAATTTGACTGAAAGTGGAATTTCTACCGTCCCTGTCATGACTCGCGCCCCAGCCTCCCTCATTAAAAAAGTAAAAGGCAAAGGTTTGCTTGCGTATGGGATCATAACCGCCGCCGGTAAAGTTATTACAGGTACCATAGGTGGCCGCTATTACTCTGTGGGGAAGTACCGGGGCCAACGCTCCCATTACCACATCGATAATTCTGATATTTGTATCAGTATTGGCCCCGAAAGTGGCTGCAGGATAATTGGGGTTCACCAGGCTTCCCCGGGGTGCATTAATTTTAACTGCTCGAAAAATGCCGTTGTTAATGGGAATATCAGGATTTGTAACCTGCAATAAAGCGTTAAAGACCGACGCCACCGTAACCCCGTAGTTGGAATTTAACGGGCCGTGGATTTGGGGACTGGTGCCGCTAAAGTCCACCACCATTTCACTGCCGCTGATGTTAATTTTTGCTTTAATTTTCCTGGGTTCGTCACTGATACCATCATCATCGATAAAGTCTTCATAACTGTAAGTACCATCGGGAATGGCGGCAATTTCCTTGCGAAGCCAGGCTTCGGAATATTCGGTTAAGGTACGCATATTCCCTTGTAAAGTGGCAACCCCGTATTTTTCACAAAGACGAATAATTCGCTTTTCCGCTGTCAGCACCGAGGCCAACTGGGCACGGAAATCACCAATCTGCACCCAGGGTAAACGAACATTTGCCAGCAAAGTGTTGAAAATATCAGTATTTTCCACACCACCGCGGAACCATTTAACAGGTGGTATGCGAATTCCTTCCTGGAAAATTTCCGTAGCATCTCCCGGAAAACCACCCGCAGCTTTTCCACCTACATCAAGGTGATGTGCCCTGTTGGTGGCAAATGCCACCAGCTTACCTTCGTAAAAAATCGGCTTAATGAGGGTAAAATCCGTGATGTGTGTCCCGCCCCTGAACGGGTCATTGGTCAACAATACATCGCCCGGCTGCAAGTTATTTAAGCCCACTTCCAATAAGACACTGGCAGGCACCAATGACATGGAAGCTATGTGCACGGGACAGTAAATGACACTGGAAACCAGTTCTCCCTGGCTGTCTAAAATACCGCACGCAAAATCCATTCCGTCAACAAATATTGGCGAATATGCCGTACGTATCATGGTGTTGCCCATTTCCCGGCAGATTGACTGAAACTCATTTCCCAATATTTCCCGGGCGACGGGCCTGATATAGGCAGTCTCTTGCATTTGTAACAATTTAGCGGTAAGGTCCTCCTGTGCCGTTGCCGTTTCCACTGCTGCCTGGCAGTTTGGCGACCGGACATAAATGACGATGTTGCCCCATAAATCTATTTTACACCTGTGATGGGGTTGGATAACAATGGTGGAATCGTTTTCTTCAATTATGGCCGGCCCCTCAATTTCCATTCCTTCACTTAACATGTCTCTTTGATAGACAGGAGTGGACACATAGTCGAAGGCGCTGCGAAAATAAACCTGCCTGTGTCCTTTCAATGCATCCTTGAGAGAACCACCTTTGCCAATGTTGGAAAAATCAGGTTTCGGCTGGGGAATAGTAAGTCTCAGTCTTAAATTTACCAGTTCCACCGGTTCATCCGGCCGGTTGAAGCCGTACAGTCGCTTGTGTTCCTGGTGGAAGCGGTTAATGGCCTTATTTAAATCACGGAACGTCAACCAGTGCTGATAATCCACCGGAACTGTGATTTCAAAAGTTTCTCCTACATAGCGGAGGTCGAAAAAGTATTCCTTCCGACAGCTCTGCTCTTTGCCAAAACCGCTTATTTCCTTCAATGCCTGCCGGGTCGTCTCTTGATAAATTCTGCTCACTTTACTAAAATCCAGTTTATCGACGGATATATAATACGTCTGTAAGTAGTCCAGCACCACATCCGCACACAAACTACCAAAGGCGGAAAAAACCCCGGCGTTGGCGGGAACATAGATTTCCGGAATCCCCAGTTCTTCAGCCAAGTCCGCCGCATATAGCGCACCGGCGCCGCCAAATGAAACCAGTTTAAAGTCGACCGGGTCATAACCGCGGTTTACTGTCATTTCCCGTATCAAGAGGGCCATTTCATTCATGGCAACCTGGTGCACACTGTGGGCTGTCTCAATTAAATCCTTCTCCAGCCTGCTTCCCAATCTCCGCAAGACTTCCTCTGCCAGTAAAGGTTTGAGCTGGATCGTCCCCCCTAAAAACTTGTCGGGATTGATGTCGCCCAGTACCAGATGCGCATCAGTGATTGTTGCCTGCTTGCCGCCCAAACCGTAACAAGCCGGCCCCGGATAAGCACCTGCACTTTGCGGACCTACCCGCAGCGAGTCTCCCTGGTCTATCCAACTGATTGAACCACCGCCTGAGCCGATGGATTTAATATCCAGCATCGGTCCCCTCACGGGAATATTCCACATAATGTCTTTTTCCGTGGTATACAAAGGTTTATAGTCATAGATAACTCCGACATCAGTGGTGGTACCGCCCATATCCAGAGTGATCAAGTTTGGCGACTGCAGCTGTTTCCCCAGATGCAAGGCCCCCATCAGCCCCCCGGTGGGGCCAGAAGCAAAAACTTCCACAGGTTTGTCCAACCCTGTCTTGAGACTGATAACACCGCCATTGGTTTTGAGCACCAACAGGGGAGTCGTTACACCGAACGCCTTTAATTTCTCCTGCAGGTTGGTTATATAATCAAACATGATGGGTTTGAGGATGGCATTTAGTACAGTGGTACTGGTCCGTTCGTATTCACGGATTTCCGGCAGCACTTCTGATGACAGGGATACATAGGCTTCCGGATGCATTTCTTTAATTATTTCGCCAATTCTCTGTTCATGAATTGGGTTTACAAAGGAAAACAACAAACTTACCGCGTAAGAAATCACTCCCTGGTCGCGAAGAAACGCCACTTCCCGGCGTACTTCCTCTTCGTCCAACGGGGTAATTATTTCTCCCTGCCAGTCAACCCTTTCAGTGACCCCCCGCCGAAACTTTCTGGAAATCAACGCATTCGGCCTTTCCCAGTTTAAATCAAAGAGTTTTTCACGCCAAACCCGCCTGATTTCCAGGCTATCACGAAAACCTTTTGTACAGATTAACCCTACCGGATCACTCTTCTGTTCTACCAGTGAGTTCAGTCCCAGGGTACTGCCATGGACAATATATTGTATCCTTCCCGGGTCAACGCCAGATTTTTTCAGTGCATTGAGAACACCTATGGAAGGGTCCTGGGGAGTGGTAGAAGTTTTGACGGTGATCATTTCTCCAGTCTGCTCCGTTATTGCCACCAGGTCAGTAAAGGTACCACCGATGTCAATCCCAACCCTGATTCCCATGGTCTAACCTCCTTACTCTTCTAATGACCTGCGCTCAAGTTCCCGGTAATACTTTTTCGCTTTCCGAGCAATGGTGGACTGGCTTACGCCAAGAATTTTAGCAGCTTTATAAGTACTGCCGTACATTTGAATTGCACGGATGATCAAGTCCTTTTCAACCTGTTCCACTGCATCCTTGAGAGGTTGAATCGGTTCTTTTCCCTGTTTGGCAACCGCCGTTAACCCGTTGGCGGGTTGCTGTTCCACCTGATTGATGATTCGTTCGGGCAAATCGTCAGGCAGGATAACCTCTCCTTCCGCAGTTATCACAAGCCTCTCCACCAGGTTTTCCAGTTCCCGCACGTTTCCCGGCCAGCTGTACTGGACTAAAATATCCAAAGTTTCACCGGACACCAACTTGCCGGTCTTATGTTTCTGGCAGAACTTGTCCAAAAATGCTGTCAATAAGGCCGAAATATCATCGGGACGACTTCTCAAAGGAGGAATTACGATTGGCAGGACATTTAAACGGTAATACAGGTCCTCACGGAAAGAACCCTGCCTGACCATTTCCTCCATATCCCGGTTAGTTGCCGCTATGATGCGAACATCCACTTTGATTGGCTTGGTGCCGCCCACACGCATAATTTCTCTTTCTTGAATAGCTCTGAGCAGCTTGACCTGTAATTCAAAGGGCAGTTCAGCAATCTCATCCAAAAACAGCGTCCCCTGATTGGCCAATTCAAAATATCCCGGCTTACCTTCCCCTTTTGCCCCCGTAAAAGCACCGCCTTCATAACCAAAAAACTCGGATTCCATTAAATCTCCGGGAATTGCCCCGCAGTTGACCCTGATAAACCGCCTGTTATAGCGGACACTGTTTTTATAAATCAAATGAGCAATCAACTCTTTACCCACACCGGATTCTCCTAGAATGAACACCGTAGCATCTACCTCGGCAAACTTCAGGGCGGTATCAATCACTTTCAGCATTTTTTCACTTTCAGCCACAATACCACAGTCCTGCATTTGCGCTTTTAGCGCAGAATGCTGACCGTTAACCGCAACGGAAGTTTGTGATTTCTCCAGTTTAAACCTCAGCTCGTTTAATTCCGTAACATCTTTAATATTGGCAACAACACTGTTGAGGTTATCATGCTCATCAAAAACAGGTGTGGCAGTAGTAATAATTTCCTTGCCGTTGATTGTTGTCTGGTTTACGGTTACCGGTTTACCGGTAGCTATTACCTCGGAAATAGCAGAACAGTTGATGATACCTTTTCTCTCCAACTCCTGGGCTGATTTGCCAATAAAATAATCGCCGGCAAGATCAAGCATCCCTTCCACGGCTTTATTTACCCGCATTATCACTCCCTTGTTATCGGTAATAACAATACCATCATGGGAAGACTCAATGATTGCGTTCAGTTCACTGTTGATTCGCCGCACATTTTCCAAACGGCTTGAAATCGCCTCTACCTCTGAAATATCTTGAAATACCGATACAGCGCCGATTGTTTTGCCATTATGCTTCACCGGAGTTCTATTACCAATAATACATTTGTCACCAACCTGGTATTTCCCCCCAAAATTGGGCCGCTGCTGTTTCAAAACTTCCAGCAAAGATGAACCTTCGAATATGTCAAAGATGAACCTTCCTTCTATGTTATCAGTCAAATCGAACATTCTCATTGCAGCCGCATTGCACAAGGTAATATGACCGGTATTGTCAATGGCAACAATGCCGTTGTGAACTGAATTTATTATCTTTTGTAACCACGTCTCTTGTTTTTGCCTTTCTTGTTTTAACATTGCAAACATGTCACCAAGCCAAATGATCCCGTGCAAATGTTTAGCCTTATCAACCACAGGAACACCCGGGAATGCCTGAAACTCTAATAAATCGTCGTCCAGATCATCCACGTAGACCACTGGAACATCCACCACCATTACATCGGCCACTGTTAAATTTATAGCAGTACTTCTTGAACCTAGCATCAGCACGCCCTTGAACTTTTCCTGGACTACAACCGGTGCCATAACTAAATCTTTTTCTTTCATTAATTTGTAAGCTGTGTGCAAATCTTGTCTGGGAAACAGGCAGAGCGGGGCCGGCCTAATCAATTTTTTTATCTTCATGACCCTTCCCCCTTGTATACTATGAGCAGCAGACGATCTGGACGTAAATTTCCAGTTCGGAG
>CAZGXM010000079.1:0-9367 GCA_964529795.1 uncultured Thermoanaerobacteraceae bacterium | reverse complement strand
TCTGGATGGATTAATAGCGTCGCTTTGATGGGGCAATCACAAGTTGATCTTAAGTCTATTCCCCGCTCAATTGCCTTGAAATTTAAATCACGTAACTGGGGATCTTTTTCAAACTTATAACCCAGTTTTTTCTCAATCGCCTCTTTCGCTTTTTCCAAATCAACTACGCCTGTAGCGCCGATAACTGCCCCCATGATGATAATATTAAACACCCGGGGATGCAGTTCGTCTTTTGCCACGCGAATTGCCGGTATGGCCAGTATCTTTGCTGCATTTTGGGGCAGGTCGTCTTCAACACCCTCAATATCCGCATCATAAACAAAAACAGTTTTCTCCCCCACATACTTCCGGGTTCGCCTTACCGCACGGTCGCTGAGCGCCACTACAATATCAGCAGTTTTAAACTTCGGTGAACCGATAGGTTCATCGGCAATTTGTACGTAAGCAACGGAAACGCCGCCACGCTGCTCAACTCCGAAGTTAGGTATATATAGGGCTTCACGGCCGTCTTCGTACGCTGCTTCTGTGATGATCATCGCTACCGATTGAACTCCCTGGCCGCCTTCTCCTGCGAGAGCAATTTTTGCGCCTTTAGCCACGATTTAACCCTCCTTCTTCTCGCCAGGTGCCTTGATTTCGCCGACTTTAAAATACTGCGGCATGGTTTCTTCAATAAATTTCCAGGTTTCTGCTGCATTTGTCCGCCAATTAGTGGGGCAACCTGATAAGGCCTCTACAAAGGAAAATCCGTTGCCGCTGACCTGGTTTTCCAAGGCCCGTTTTAAAAATTTCTTTAACTGTCGTACGTTAGCCACGGTTCCCCGGGCAACATATGCAGTATCGGGAGTAATTGCCGCTACCATTTCCGGCCCCCGGGTGGGGCTGCCTGTCGCTTCTACATCCCGCCCGTAAGGGCTGGTTTCCGTTTTCTGGCCAGGCAAGGTGGTAGGAGCCATTTGCCCGCCGGTCATGCCATAGTTTGTATTATTTACCAGGATCACCGTAATCTTTTCATTTCTGGTGGCAGCATTGACCAAATGCTGTGACCCGATAGCGTAACCGCCACCGTCACCCATATAGGCTATGCCGATTAAATCAGGATTAGCTCTTTTAATGCCGGTAATAACCGGGGTGGTCCTGCCGTGATGAGTCTGGACCGTATCAATATTGAAAAAGTCCCACGCAAGCAGGGAACAACCGATATCGCAACCAAATACGGTCTTGCACTGTATGTCCAATTCATCTATCGCCTCTCCCAGCGCTTTTAAAACCAACCCGTGGCCGCAACCGGGGCAAAACTTGTGTGCCTTGGTTTCCGGACGCCAGCATTTTGGCATTTGTGGTGCTACTGACATTATTTAGCCTCCTTCCGTCGCACTATTAAAGCAGTATATTTACGTGTTCCACAACTTCTTCTGCAGTTACCCCTTCACCCGGTTTCAAGAAAGCTTTAACCGGTGTGCTCAGCCCATAAAGAACATCTGTGACGATTTTGCGCAACTGACCATAAGCGGACTCAACCACCAGCACTACTTTTGCTTTTTCGGCACGCTTGCGCAACTGTTCTTCCGCAACAGGACGCAAAGTCACCGGCCGGAAATGGCCTGCCTTCTTACCTTCTGCACGCAGTTGCTTGATGGCCGCTTGGACTGCCCTGGTTACTACCCCGTGGGCTACTACCAGTACTTCCGCATCTTCCACTTCGTATTCCCGGTATTCTGCTATTTCCGGCGCATATTTTTCCCAGTCTTTCATAATGCCTGTAACCACGTCATACAATTCGTCTTCCGTATTGTATGTATTTCGCAGGTGGTTGGGTTCCCTGTCCTTACCAGGCACTCCTTCCATACCCACACAGGGTTCGGTAGACACCATGGAAATGCCACGGGCTGCAGGGTCATAAATGGTTAATGATTCACGCATTTTCGATTGGTAACCGTCACCCAGTATAAAGGTGGGAAAGCGATACTTCCATGCAGTATTAAATGCTTTAATGGTATAGTCAAACAGTTCCTGGTGGGTAGATGTAGAGTACACTACCCTTCCGCCCTCACCGTTGCCGCCAAAGCAGGTCATGGTTACTTCCTGCTGGGAATAAATAACGGTTGCAGTGGACGGGCCCCCTCTCTGGGTCACTACCAATACCGTGGGAATACGCATCATTTCTGCCATGGACATGGATTCCTGCATCAAAATGTTGCCGGGACCGGCGGTAGCGGTAAAGGCTCTTCTTCCGGCCAAAACACCGCCAACACAGGTAAATCCGGCAGAAATCTCGTCCTCAGTTTGGAGAAAATTTCTTCCAAACTTTGGCGCCATGCGGGTCCAGTAATGCATGATTTCGTTTTGCGGTGTAATCGGGTAGCCGTACATGATGTCTGCCTCCGCTGCCAAGGCCGCCCATGCCACTACCTCATTACCTGTCATAAAAACTCTTTTTTCACCTTCAATGGGCTTTCCTGCCATATGTTTAAACACACCTCCCAAGGTTTTTTTGCCGATTAAATGGTAGTTTACATTAACCCCATTACCAGAAGGAACGAGGCATATATCTGTGAATGTACCTGACGGGATTTGCTTGGTTATCCGCCGTTTTCCCTGCTGTTTTCAACTTTTCATCCACAGCGGTAAAAGCAACAGGTATTGCCAATATCTCCGAAACTTTGGCCAAAGTCCTTGCGCCCTGTTCAATAACCCCCCAATCCGTCTCATCCCCCAGGTGGGTATTGTTTACCAAGGCGTCCACTTTCCCCAATGAACGTACATATTCCACTATGTCTGCCACTGAAGATGTCAAGGGGCGGGAAATATTAATTACGGCGAACACCTTCAGGTCTGAATCCCGGGAACCTTCTACCAGGTTAAGGGTCCTTGCCCCTTCGACCCCGTAGCCAATGTCCAAAACAACATCGGTTTCCCTTTTTAGCGCCCAGCGCATCTCCGGCTTCAAGATTGAGCCGGCCTCACCCAAACCCATGGTTTCCCGCGTTTCCCAGGCAATCACATCAATCCCCATTTCCTGCAAATGTTTTTTTAGCGGGCGCAGGGTGTAAAAAGGTTCGACCAGGTCCAAATCTACCAAAGTAACCTGTCTACCGCACTTTTTCAGATCCACAGCCCTGTTGATTGCCATTTCACTTTTTCCGCTGGCATACTCCCCTATGAAAGCTTCCAAGATGCGCTTGCTGATTGTAGCCACCTCTAGGATAGTTTTTTCCAATGTATAAATTTTATTAATTCTTTTTTACTTTAAAAAAAGTGGTTGTCCCACTTTAATGCATCCACACATCACAAATATTATATTTGAAAATTTTTATCACCACAAGCTTTTTGGGATAATCGATATGTTTTGTCATATCAGGTTCCCAGTAACAGTTTAAACAAAATAACCACAACCAGCCCGGGAATTCCCAAAAAACCGACTATTATAACAGTTAATATGTTTATCGGCACGTGAAATCCTACCAGTTGGCCAACAGCATTTAGTATCCATAGCAGCAGCAGGCCGAATAACGAATTGTAAACAAGCCTAAACAACCACTTCAAGGGCTTGGCCAAAATATAAAAAATAAAAAAGAAAACCAATAAAATAATCACGACTGACGATATCATCAGGAGAATTTGTACGTCCATTATTTCACCTCCCGCTCTTCTTGCCAGCACTCTTTTTTAACAGGTGCATAAATTTTCGCTCGGCGGCTTCCATCTCGTAAATTGCGTAATCAACCAGGTCTTTGTCCGTCGCTTCGTCAAAGATGTTTTTCGCCGCCCACCAGTCCTGTTTGGCCTGATCCACCAGTTGTTCCATGGATAAGTCCTTTATCACAGTATCCTCTTCACCGCCAAAATTACCAACTATCACTGTTTGCCACAGCCTTTTCAGCCACTGCATATGACCACCCGTTTAATACCGTTTTGATATTTATATGCTGTTAGGTGGCCAAACTTTACTTAATCAGAGTAATTTTAATTGAATAACATCATAGCAATTTACTGTGGCGCGCTTTTAATTTTATCATAATAGCCTCGAAGGTAATTATAACAAAATTCTGAGAGCCGGAGTAAGGGACAGGAAAATTGCGCGATATTATGCATTGATTGTCATAAATATTTGCTGTAAAATAATTATGAAGGAGCTGGTGAAAATGAGGACCACAATTAACATTGCCGAAGAAATTTTAAAAGAAGCCGAAGAACTGTATAACACCACAAACCGGTCAAATGCCATAGAAACCGCTTTAAAGGATGCCATTAGATTTAAAAAACTGCAAATGTTAATGGACTTAAAAAACAGGATTGAATTTGATGAAAAAACTGTGGAGCATTTGAGGAGAGCAGAGATTGATGAAACGAATAATGGTTGATTCCTCTGTATGGATTGAGTATTTCCGCGGCAATTTCCATAACACCGGCTTGATTGAGCAGGGTTTAAGACAAGGACATGTGTATATTACCGGACCAATTGTTGCTGAACTTCTTCAAGGTGTCAAAACCGCCGGTGAACATGCCGCCCTATCCAGGTGTATTGGTGCCGTCTCATTTGTTGAATGTGCATATAAAGACTGGCTAGAAGCAGGAAACATTTCTTTTAACCTTCGAAAAAAAGGGATAACCGTCCCTCTGACAGATATTATTATTGCAGTGGTGGCAAAAAAAATAGAAGCTGCCATATATACCCGTGACAAACATTTTGAGGAAATTCCCGGAGTGTCACTGTTCCGGGAGTAATACTGTTATTGAAATAGGGTATAATTCCCTGAATATAAAAAAAGAACCCGTCTCGCAGGTTCTACAGCATTTCTCTTCGCCCCTCAAAGGCCTTTGCCAGGGTCACCTCGTCGGCGTATTCCAGGTCCCCGCCCACGGGCAGGCCGTGGGCAATGCGGGTTACTTTTACACCCAGCGGTCTCAGTAGTTTGGCCAAATACATGGCCGTTGCCTCTCCTTCCACGGTAGAGCCCAGGGCCACTATTACCTCCAAATCTTCAACAGGATGCTTGCCGACCCTGGTAAGCAACTCTTTTAGCCTCAGTTGCTCGGGGCCGATTCCGTCAATGGGGGAAATCACCCCTTGGAGTACATGGTAATATCCATTGTATTCTTTGGTCTTCTCAATGGCAACTATGTCCTTCGGTTCCTCTACCACACAAATTAATTTGTTGTCCCGCCTGTTATCCTGGCAAATAAAACAGGGGTCCATATCGGTAAAGTTACTGCAGATTGAGCAGTATGTCACCTTTTCCTTGGCCTCGCGAATGGCATCCGCCAGGGCCACTGCTTCTTCTTTTGGGGAATTTAAAAGGTAATAAGCCAGGCGCTGGGCAGTTTTCGGCCCCACTCCCGGTAATTTTCCCAACTCACTAATCAACCGCGAAATTGACTGGGCGTAATGAATCATTAAAATGTCTCCTCGGTATTTAGAATAAACCAGGTATATTCATGCCCCCGGTAATCTTATTCATTTCTTCCGCCATCATTTCCTGTGCTTTGTTTAACGCCTCATTAACCGCAGATAACACCAAATCCTGCAGCATTTCCACATCTTCCGGGTCAACCACTTCCTTATCTATCTTTACAGCCAGTACTTCCTGCTTGCCATTGACAGTAACCGTCACCGCGCCACCGCCGGCACTGGCGGTCACCTGTTTTTCCCCCAGTTCTTCCTGCAGCTTGGCCATCTTCTTCTGCATTGCTTGTACCTGTTTCATCATCTTTCCCATATTGCCAAAGCCCATAAAAAATCCTCCCTTATTTATTTTCTTCTTCTATTTTATCGTGCCCAAAAATTTCTTGTGCCTTTTCCAGTACATCGTCCTTGAAATTCTTCCCGCCCTCAGCCAATAAACTGCACTGTACTTTGATATCCTGACCAAAAGCCGTTTTTAATATTTGCTCCACCAAAGAACGGTGTTGCTTTTGCTCCAATTTTTCCCGGTGAAAATTATACTCAGGTTGGTAGCCTAAAGTCAAGATACCCTTCTGCAGATTGACCACTTGCGCCTCTACCAAAAAAGCATAGGTGGATATATTGGCCTTTTTTACCCCCTTGATAACCTGCTGCCAATTATCCTTAATTTGCTGCAAATTTACCTTGTTTTTTGGCCGGTTGGCAGTAATCTGTGTGGGTGCATTTTTCGGTTTTGACGCTATACTTGTATTTTGGATAGCTGCCGCGCCCGCTTCCAAAGCAGCAATGCGGTTGGCCAACATCTCCAAATTTAAATCCGCCTGGTAATTTAGGGCTTTTAGCAAGCCCAGCTCCAGCATAATCTGCGGATTGCCGCTCCATTTCATAGTGCCCTCTGTTTGGGTCAGAGTATCAATGATATAATCCAGTTGGGCCCGATTAAACTCCAGGGACTGCTTCTGAATTTTAGCTATCACATCATCAGGTAAAGCTACCAGCGAACCGGGATCTTGGCAAATTTGGATTAACAGGATATTACGAAAATGTTCCAGCAAATCCTGCAATAATAACTGGGGGTCCTTCCCTTCATCAAGCGTGTTATTTAATAACCTCAACAGAGAAGTAACATCCCCGTCCAAAATCATTTGCGTGATATTTAGTACCACCTCCTGGGTAAGAGTTCCTAGTACATCAGTTACCTCTTTAACGGAAATTTTGTTCTCCGCATAGGCAATACACTGGTCCAAAGCAGATAAAGCATCCCTCAAACCACCGTTGGCAGCTTTGGCCAATAAGGAAAGTGCTTCCTCATCAATCTCCAGGCCCAGTGAATCAACAACCAACCGTAGCCGCTCCTTAATTTCCTTTCCACCGATACGCCGGAAGTCAAAGCGCTGGCAGCGGGATAAAATAGTGGCGGGAAGTTTATGAGGTTCCGTGGTTGCCAGGATAAAAATAACGTGTCCAGGCGGTTCTTCCAGTGTTTTTAGCAAAGCATTAAACGCCTCTGGGGTTAACATGTGCACTTCATCAATAATATAAACCTTGTATTTGCCCTCAGCGGGAGCATACTTGACCTTTTCCCGCAAGTCTCTGATTTCTTCAATGCCCCGGTTGGAAGCAGCATCAATTTCCTGAACATCCATTGACGAACCGTTACTAATTCGTTTGCAAAGTTCACATTGATTACAGGGTTCCGCCCCCTGCCGGTTAACACAGTTGACACTTTTTCCGATTATCCTGGCGGTACTGGTTTTTCCGGTACCCCGGGGACCGCAAAATAAGTAGGCATGCGTTATGCAATTGCTATTTATTGCATTCATGAGCGTCTTGGTGATATGTTCCTGGCCCACAACTTCAACAAACGACTGGGGACGCCACTGGCGATACAGTGCCTTGTAGTTCATCCCAAACCACCTCTAGTAGTTTTTTCGCTATAGACAAAATCTTTTCCTCTATTTAGAAGCGGGTTTATCATCAAGACTGAAAGTTTCTCTGCAGCCCGAAAAATGATAACCCTGCTTTGCAGGGTTAACTTTTTTACGTTTAAACTTTATGGTCGTGCACCCATCTTTGAGAATTACCTTCCAGGCGGAACCCTTGCAGTTAGCTCCAACCAGGCGCCCCTACGGCACACGAAGATGCTTACTTACCGCTGCTTCCTTCCGGACCTGACGGGGTTCATAAGTTTTCGTTGCGTAAGACCCGGTTTTCAACACCACTTACAAGAGGCAGACCCCACAAGGTAAAACCCGCATGATGGGAATTCAACCCCGCTATAGCGGCTTGCGGGTTACAGGGCACCGCTATCTCCCCATCTAGCACGACCAAACTTTTAATAATATTTTAATATTTTCTTCATAACATACAAAAAAATGGCGGAGAGGACTGGATTCGAACCAGCGAGGCTGTTACACCTACACGCTTTCCAGGCGTGCGCCTTAAGCCAGACTCGGCCACCTCTCCGCATCAAGAGGCAAGATGCCAGATGCAAGAATTGACATCCTGGCTCTCACTTCTTAATAACACACGGTTTGTGTCCCGCCCTATAAGTTGCTTTATATAAATTTTTTGCCTTTGAGGTTCCTTCCTGCCTCTTGCCTCTTGCATGGCGGAGAGAGTGGGATTCGAACCCACGAGGCGAGTATTACCCCGCCTACTCGATTTCGAGTCGAGCGCCTTCAGCCGGACTCAGCCATCTCTCCCGGTCAAGGGGCAAGAAGCAAGAGGCAGGAAACAAGAGCTGTCCTGAAATACGCTGCCTGTCTATTAGTCACCCGCTACTTCTCTCTAAGTTTCTGAAAAAACTGCTTCAATATCCGGCTGCATTCATCTTCCCTGATGCCGGCAATGACTTCCATCCGGTGGTTAAGAGCAGGGAACTGTACAATATTCATCAGTGATTCCACGGCACCGGCCTTTTTATCCCTGGCCCCGTAAACCAGACAGTCAATCCTGGCCATTACCAGCGCCCCGGCACACATGGGACATGGTTCCAGAGTCACATACATGGTACCGTCCATTACCCGCCAGCCGCCCAATGTTTTTGACGCCTGCCGTAAAGCTAAAATTTCCGCATGAGCGGTAGGGTCTTTGGTAGTTTCCCTTAAATTATGTGCCCTGGCAATGATCCTTCCTCCGCTGACAACCACGGCACCAATTGGTACTTCTCCTTTTATATAGGCTTTCCGGGCTTCAACCAAAGCCTCACCCATAAAAAAGTGGTGATGATCCATAATGTCACCAACCAACGGTTTGCCTTTTGGTGCGCCCGGGAGGACTCGAACCCCCGACACGCGGTTTAGGAAACCGCTGCTCTATCCTCCTGAGCTACGGGCACATCATAAAAATGTTAATATAATAATGGCGCGCCCGGGAGGACTCGAACCTCCAACCTCCTGATTCGTAGTCAGTTACTCTATCCGATTGAGCTACGGGCGCATAATGGCGGAGAGGGAGGGATTCGAACCCTCGGTACAGGCCTTTACCCGTACAATCGCTTAGCAGGCGACCGCCTTCAGCCGACTCGGCCACCTCTCCGTATCAAGAAGCAAGAGGCAAGAAGCAAAACAAAAATTAAATCTTACTGCGTTATTGCCACCTTTTTCCGCCTCTTTCTTCTTTCTTCAAAGACTATTTTATTGTCCTGGTTGCGCAAAAGCGCAGATGTTATTATACTACACTACTCGGAAAAAATCAATTTCTTTGAACCTTTCGACGTGTTTTGGTAATTTCCTGGCGGAGGGGGTGGGATTCGAACCCACGGCTCCCGGAGGAGTCACTGGTTTTCAAGACCAGATCCTTAAACCGCTCGGACACCCCTCCGCAAAGGGTCTTCCGAAGTCTATCGGAAGACTAAGTATGAGTATAACACATGCTTTTTTTGCTTGTCAATTAACCCGTTAACTTTTAGCCAATTTTATCCGTACCCATATAGGGCTGCAAAGCTTTTGGCACCAT
>CAZGXM010000078.1:0-9452 GCA_964529795.1 uncultured Thermoanaerobacteraceae bacterium | reverse complement strand
CTTATACCATTAAATTCCTGATAATCCTTCATGAGGACCGACCATGTTTCCAATTTATATTGTCCATTAAACTGCCCGTATCTTTTCGCAACAAAGTTGACAACCTCACCCTTCTCGTTAAACTTAAATACCCCCGATGCGGTTACGTCTTTGTAACTCATGGTTGCCCTGGCTGAATTCGAGTCGATTTCTGCCCATTTGATGTAGCTGCTTAAAGCGGCAGTCGGAAACCACACCGTCTCGGCGAGATATCGTACCAGCGTGCCCTGGTCCATTTCTTTTCCGCTGGCATCCGCAACTGTTATCAAAGACAGAATTTTGATGAGCATGTTTCCTTTGCCTTCATAATACTTATCTCTTCCCACAATGTGTAATAATGGCGCAGCTTTAATTTTGGCCTTCCAAATAAATCCGGGTTCGCCTGTGGTAAAATATTGCTCCGCTTCAACAGGCATCCATCGCTGTCCTTCTTCCATCCTCATAACTGCTTTTTGTCTTGAGCGAACTGTTCCAATTCTTTCTTTTCCAATCACTTGGGAGTATTCCAGCCATTTTTGAACGGAGAGTGGCAACCCTTCCAAATCAGCTTTTCGAATAATTTCATTTTTATTTTCCACATTACTGAAAAACTCTCTTACTTCTTTTTTTACTTTTTGGTTGAACAGGATATTTGCTGTAAATGAAACTGAAAAAAACAAGAAAGTAATGATTACCAGAATGCTGAATATTACAAATGCAATTTTAGGCATATCATCCATCCCTTTCATGGTTTACCAAACTCCGTTGCCCGGGACAGAGCTCAGCGTAGGTTAGTCTTAAAGAAATCTCCCACCCGTCCCATATTCTCAATTACTAATAACGCTATTCAGTTCCACCACCTGTGCCTCTGCCTCCTTTTCCAACTCCTCAACCAGCCATTGGTGACACGTGAAAAGAAATACCTGCCTCCGCCCCGCAACATCCTGCAAAATTTTGAGGCCGTTTTGCAGTCGTACTCCGTCCCAGTTGACCAGCACCTCGTCCAGGAATAGAGGCAAAAGTTCTCTTCCGGCATCCAGGTGGTCAACCAGGGCCAGGCGAAGGGCCAGATAGATCTGTTCCAGGGTACCCCGGCTCAAGGGAGGGGCAACGTCCAGAAGAAGGTCGCTGTAACTGCTTCGTACCGTTAATCCGGTACCGTCCTCCTTGACAAAGAGCCGGTGATAACGCCCATCAGTGATAAGGTTCAGGTAACGACCCGCTCTCTGTAAAACATCCGGCTGATGTTCCTCCCGAAAACGCCGGTCAGCCTCCCGGAGGAGGTTTTGCAGGAGTACCAGACGGTCCCGCTTAACCGCCACGGCCTTTCTCTCTTCCTGGAGCTGCTTTATCTCCCCTTCAATATCATCCAACCTGGCCTGATTTGACAGGTGCTCAAGGTCACTTTCAAGGCTGCCGATTTTCCTTCTCAAGTCTCCCAACTTGTTTTCGATCTCATCACAACCGCTTTCCGCCGCGGCAATCTCCTCATCACTGAACAGCCAGGTTTCTTCCCGGGTTTCCGCCTCCCTGATTTCCGTTTCTATTTCACTCAGGTCAGGATATTCTCTTTCCAGATCTTCTCTCAGGGTCTGAGCCCGCTTAAAATGGTCCCGCCGGGTCAACAGGTCTTCGATCTTTTGGCCCGGGTCTTCGCCATTGAGGTTTTGAAGCGCTTCAATCAAGGACTTCCTTTTTCCCTCAAGGCTTCTTTTTTCTTTCCGGAGTTTCTCCAGTTTTTTCTCGACCTCCACCAGGTTATCCTCTGCATTTTGCGTCTTACTTTGACGTTCCCTGGCTCCGGTCAAACGGTCTTCCAACACTCTCAAGTCCTGGAGAATGTCACCGGAAGGAGTAAGTCCCAGGATACCGAGGAGACTGTTCACTCTCTCCTCTTCGTCCCTTAAACCCTGAACCAACCGCTCCAATTCAACGGCATGGTCAGCTTTTTGCTGGATAAGCGCTTTCAAATTATCAACATCAACCAACAAGGACTCGTCCGGCGTTTCCAGCCGCTGCTCCGCCACCGGCAACCCTTTCAAGGCATCCTTGACCGCCTGACGTCTCTTCCGGCACTCGGCATCAATCCTGCGCAGTTCATCCTCGGCCTCCCTTAGCTCCACTCCTGTAGGATTTTTAGCTCTGGCCAAAAACCAGAACACTCCCAGCCCAAGGCCCAAAACCGCAAGTAAGGCTGCTGCAAATCCGAAAGGAGAATTGCCCAGTGAAAAGATACCCGCCAAACCGGAGAAGAAGATAATCAAGGAGAGCCACGGTAAATGTTTCAGTTCACTCCCGGTTCCCACTCGCGCCCGCAAACCCTCCAGCCGGGCGCTCTGGTCCCGGTACCGGGCTTGAGCCTTTTTGAAAAAGTCAATTCCAGCGCGAAGTTCAACCGCGTCAACGCTCTTCAGACCCGTTTCCAGTTCAGGTTTCCAACCTCCCCGGAGGAAACTGGCAGCACGCTTACCAATACGGTCTTCGTCCAGCCGCAGGTCCCCTTCAAGTTTCTCTACTTCCTGCCGGTCAGACTCTATTTTGCCATAGGCTTTGGTGACCTTTTGGATCTCATCAGCCCGGGTGATAACCAACCTATCTCGGTCAGCAAAGAGCGCCACCTGCTGTTCGAGTTTTTCCCTCTTTTCGGCTGTCTCCCGTATTTCCTCTTCCAGGGCTGCCAGGGCTGCTTGTATCTCATCTATAACCTTTTGCGGGTCTTCAGGCAGGTCATCATACCCGGCTATATCCCCGGCCTTCGCAAAAAGTACTTCTATTTGCTTAAGCTTCTTCCTGACCGGTAACAGGCGTTTAGAGCGATTGAGGTAAGCGAGGAGGGTGACCTTTTGTTCTTGCAAGTCGGCCAGGGCCTTATTAAGCTCTGCCAGTTCCTGTTCCTTATCTCGTAAAACCCTTTCATTTTCACGTGCTTCCTCTCTGTGGCGCTTCAGCTCTGAAATCCGCTCTTGCAGTCTCTTTGCCAGCGGGTTTCCCCGCCTGTCAGGCCTCCAGAGTTGATTGGCCTCATTTGCCAAATCCTCCATAACCCTGGAAACAGGCTTGAGAAACGAAGCATACTGACCCCCCAGCAGCTGTTCCTGCAGTCCCTGCCAGGCATTGGAGTCCGGAAAGCGTAACTTGTCCAGCGCCAAAGCATAAACCTCGGAAAAAATCTCCCGGGGCATGAAAGCCACCTTGTCCAGGACATTGTTGCCAATGTTGAAGCTGTTCTGCCCATTTATCAACTTACCCTCCACCCGGCTGCGGAGCCTTCTCTGGACGGTTACCTCCTCCCCATCATCGCCGACAATTGCCGCTTCAACAGAAGCAGCCGAGCCGTCCCAAGGAACATGGGGATTGTTGGTGACGGGTTTCCAGCCGTAAAACAAAGTCTTTATCAAATTAAAAAGAGTGCTCTTGCCGGCTTCATTGTCCCCGTAAACAACGACCAATCCAGGATCAAGGTCCTGACTCTCCCAACCCTTCAAACACCCGAAACCACCGACCTTAACAAACTTCAATCTCACCGCTCGTCCACCTCCACCAGGCGGGCAGCAGCTTCATAATCCAGCCCGCGCAGGAGAGTACGCAGGTACTCTATTTTCCCCCCACGGTCAGCCCTCCCATCATAACCCGCCAATCTATCTGGCGCCAACTGGAGAAGCATTTCATCATCCGTTTCCAGCGAGTCAAGGATTGAAAGCAGCATACCCAAGATATGGGGTTCATTCTTGTATTTATCCGGGCTGAGGGGAGGAACCAGGCCGCCGGTACCAAGCTCCATGTCCTTCAGGTCCAAGGCCAGAGTCAGGTCTTCCCTGAGGAATTCCAGGTTTTCCGGGTCGGCCAGTTCCCGGTACACCGGGCAAGGACCCTCAAGATTAAGTCTGAGGATGGTCTCCCCCGCCCGGTTATTCTTTTCCAGATGCTGCCGAACGGAATCTTCAATCACCCGTTTGAGCCTTTCAAGGTTATCGGCTGTAGTCAGGCTGCTGACAGTCAAATCAAGCCAGCATACCGGAGCCAAGGGATGGAAGACTGCCTTCAAGCTTCCATTATCATCAATCTCAACAAGATATGCACCCCTTGGCCCATCTTCCCTGGGATTTCGTCCAACCAGATTACCCGGGTAGACGACATACGGGCCTTCGCAGATAACTCCTCTGGTATGGATGTGCCCCAGCGCCCAATAGACATACCCCTTTTCTTTGAGGTCGTCCAAGGTGCAGGGTGCATACCTCTCGTGGTCAGTATCACCCCTGCTGCCGGTGACCAGGGCGTGAAGCAGACCAATATGCGGAACGCCGTTATTGTCAGCCCTTGGGAATAGACGCGCCAGGTTTTCACCTTCTCTGTTATCTTTATGACCCGCACCAACTATTACAGCCCTGGTTCTCCCTTCACTATCAGTAAGCGGGCAGGCCTCCGGCTTGCGCATAGCAAAGATATGGACGTTGGCAGGCCAACGGATCTGCTTTGCCCGGTAAGTACTTCCGAAAGGATCATGATTTCCCGGTGCATAAAAGACCTTCACGTCCCCTTCTTCGAGACGGGACATTTCCTTGAGCAGGAATTTTTCTGTGGTGAAGCTCAGAGTGTGATTGTCAAAAAGGTCCCCGGCAATTAGCATCGCGTGACAGCCATTCGCTAGAGCCAGATCGACCCCGGCTCTGAAAGCCTCCCGAATTGATTCCCGCAGGAAAGCCCGCATCCTTGAGTTGCGGTTTTGAAAGGCTGTATCCAAATGAACATCCGCCATATGTACGAATCTCAATACCATTTCCAGACCTGGTTCACCAAACTTGACCGTTTTTAACCATAGTTAAGGACTTCTCCGTGACCAGGTTTTCCCTCCTTTCAGAGCCCCCAATATAGCTTGTAATTCTCACAAGAACCTATAAATCCTCTCTTCCCACCACTCATTACTGTGAAAATAAAAGAAACTGGCATTTGTCATTTTATAGCCGTGTTTGATACTTTTAACTCAAATCCCGAAACACTCACGCACTAAATAACCAAGGCTTCCTGCTCCAATCTGATGCCCAGGCGGAGCATTTCCCTGATCAGGGCGTGAAACCGGGTGTATTTACTGTCCTTTAACAGTTTTTCAAGCCTGACCGCATAGGTTTTTGTCAGTGCATCACCATAAGAGCTATACTGCCTCAACGTAGTAATATCCATTTTATATGGTATTAGCCCGGGCACAATGTTCTGCTGGAGTTGTAAAAAAATCTCCAATCCGCCCAGGTCTATATCACCCCAGTGATAGAAAAGAGTGTTGTTTTTGGACTGTTCAACATAAGCATGTATTTTTTCTAAAAAAATTCGTTTAATCGGGCTATAAAAACCACCCAAGTATACCGCCAACTGATTGGAAAGGTCAGCATATCTGATATACTCGTGATAAACGGCTTTATTTTCAATGGTCATTACTTTTTCCACATTCAGACGGGCCGGTTGGAAGTGTTTGATCATATCAGCATTCATGGAGGCACCAAAGGTAAATTTGCTAAAATCAATTGTATTTCTGCCCAGTTCAATCACCAATGGTCCCGCAAACAACAATTCCTCGGAGGTTTTGATAATACCCAAGTATTGCAGTACAGCCTCATCCTCCAAGTCCGCGCCTTCCAGCAGAAAATCCTTTGCTATACTGATGACCCGCCTCCTGACCCTGCTTTCGAATACCTTGCTGCCGCCCAGATATTTCCGGCTAAAAATTCGTTCCAGCATCTCATTGTTTCCCTTTTCATCCAGCCCTTTTAAGGTTTTTAGCAGCAGCTGAAAACCCTCTTTTTCCGGGGGGAGGTATTTGGGCAGGTCCCTGGTGTGTCTCATTTCCACCAACATGGCATCAATAAAGTCTACCAACCATGACACCCGTACCTGCTCCTTAATTTCAGCCAATTCCTCTGCCGCCTGGCCAATCAAATCCCGTTTGGGTATACGCCCCGCCAATTGGTACGCTTCTGAAAGCCTGCCAAGGTTTAAATAAACTTTTTCAAGAATATTTCCCTTTTCAAATTTTTCCCACTGCACCTCCACCAGACCCCGGCGCTCCAGTTCACTCACCACAAAATGTATCGCTTCTTTTTGCTCAAGCTGTTCCGGGTCATAGTGATGAAAATCACTGCTGCCAAACTTTTTACCAAAGCCCAGTGAAACCCGTCGGTTAATACTGGCGTCACCGTAATAGTGTCTACTTCGTTCGTACTTGTCCAACAGTTTGTTCAGTATCAGCGCTTGATAGTCCATCCTGCTGTTCCAGCACCTCCCTGGGGTCAAAAGCCCTTACCAGGGTAGAACCCTTAACCCTTGTCACGCACAGATTCCGGTCTACCATGGGTGCAATGTCGCCAATTTTCTCAGTGGGCGCGGAGATTATGGCCTGCAGGCCCATATTCTTCAATAGTTTGATGCTTTCCTGAATCCGCTGGTGATCCATCTTATTAAACGCCTCGTCAAAAACAATCAACCGCATGGTATTGGCACTGTCTCCCCGGCCTGGTTTTACCCGGTATACCCGGGTAAAAGAGGCCAGGACTGAAATATAAAACGGGGTTTGGGTTTCACCGCCTGATTTTTTGGTAATTACCCTGGACAGCCGGGAATCCCTGCCCGTCTCATCCGTTACAATCAGGTCAAAATTCAAATAAGTACGGTAATCCGTAAACTTTTCGATGTTTTTCTCCAGTTCTGCCCGCTGGTCGGCGGTAAGGCTTCCTTCACCGATATCCACAATCCGCTTAAACAGCTCATCAATGGCATCCCTGTGTTTTGACTGAAATTCCGCGGAAAATAAATTAAAACCCTCCAGCAGCATATTATCTGTTATCATGTCGTAATAGTTTTTGTAATACGGGTCCGGCTTGACCTCAAACCGGTAGCTGTCCCGGCCAAAGGCCACATTTTTTAAAGCGGCATTCAGCTCGCCAATCTGCTCCTTGACCGCATCAATATTCTGCTTTAGCTTGCTGATAAAATCCTCCTGGAATTGATTTTGAGCCTTCTCCTTGGCATCCTGGATTTTCTCCAAATACCTGCTGAGCTGGGTGTCTTTAAGCTCCTCGAGCTCCCTGTCAAAGGGCTCGTTATGTGTAATGTTCACATCATAGGACATCTTGTAATCCCGGTTATAATCGGCCCGGACAGCAACCAGCTCCTGCCATTTTTGCTGCCTCTGGCTGGCCGTGCGGGCAAGCTGAGATTTAAAAGCGGTCAAAATGGCCTCCGGTGACTGCCGCTTTTCCATCTCCCGGGAAAACCGCAGCTCACCCACGGTTTTTATCCACTCTGCGGAATATTTTTCCGCAATCTGCCCCCGTTTTTCTTCCTTATACCGCCGGGCTTCGGGCAGTTTTTCCTGCTCAATAATCCGGGTTTTTGTCCGGTAATCCTGTATACTATTACTGACCTTTTCTCTCCGGGCTGTCGCTGCCCTTTTTTCTTTTCTCGCGGCATCAATTTGCCTGTCGATATCCATAAGATAGCTGAGGTCAAGCTGCCCCAGTTGATTTATTACCTGCTTGAGCTCTGCCCGCTTTTCGGTATAAGGACGACTCTCGTCCACCCTTGACATTACGTCTTGAATCTCTCCATCCGCTAAAGGTTCAATACTTTTCAGCTTACCCAGCAATTCATCCCTGGCTTTCAGGTCACTCTGTGCCAAAGAAAGTCGCTGCCGCTGTTTTTCCTTGATTTTGATCTGTTCTTCTATAGAACGTTTGCCGATATAGGGGACTTCCCATCTTTTGGGGTCAAGCTGCCGGGCGGTAAAGTTCTGGTAAAGCATGGCGGTAGGGGTAATGGCAGTGCGGTAATCTCGTAACTGCTCCACCCGCCGGCACTTCATCACCCGCCCCAGCAGGAAGTCTGCATAGGCCCTGGCATAAGGATTATCGGTAATAATCTCCTCAGCCAGGCTGCCCCGCTCCCGCTTGGGATTCAGCTGCATCAGTTTCCCCACATCAACCAGGCCAATATTGAAAAAGCGCCGCTCAAACTTGAGACTGTCATATACCTTTAATGCATCCATAAAATACTCCGGCGCCACAATCAAGTGGAATTTCTGGGTATGCAAATACCCTTCCACAGCATCCTGCCATCTTTTATCCTTGATTTCCATCAGCTCGCAAAAAATATCCACGGCTATGTCTTTACCGTATCTGGCTGCCAGCTGTTTTTCAATTTCCTCCCGTAATTCCAGCAGTTTCGGGTTATAAGGTTTGATACCTTTCTTCAGGTTACTTATTTCTTTTGCCAGATTGTCTACTTGCCCGGTAAGTTCCTGCAGCCTACTCCGGTTGGAGTAATATAGGTCTTCCAAAAGTTCCCGGTATTTTTTCATGCCCGACTGGGCAGCCCGCAGCCTCTCACCGGAAATTTCCCGAACCGCATCCCTGGTCAGTGTGGAAAAATATTGAATGTGCTCCTTTAGAGCATTCAAACTGCCCGCCGCCGGCAATTCCCCGCTCACATCCACTTTTTCCAGATAGATGTTCAGGTTTTCCCGCCACTGGTATCCAGCGTTTTTCAGTTTATTCACAAGGCCATCCATAATCTGTTCCAGCCTGCCTATTTCCCGGGTAAGCGCTTGCTTTTCATTATTCAGTCGTTCACTTTCCTTATAGACATTGGAGTTGTACTTCTCCTGCAGCAGCTTGTCCACCCGCTGCTCAAGCTGCTCTATTTCCCTGTCCGCCAGAGAGAGTGCATCCGCCAGCCGGGCAATCTCTTCCTTGTTTTTCTTTATCTCACGGCAATATTCATCAATCCGGTTCTCCGCCTGCTTGTCCTCCGCCCGGTCCATCAAATAACTTTGTTCTTGATATCGCTTCTCTTCCGCATCGTATTCTTCATACTTTGTTTTAATCGCTTCCAGGCAGTCAATTCTCCCGTTGACAATCTCCACTTCCTGCTCCAACTGCTTGTAATAACGGATGTTATCCTGCATGTCAGTGATATCTATTTTATTGCTGACATCACAGACAAATTCACTGATAAACTTCTCAATGTCCATAATGGGCGAAAATGACACCGACTTTTTAAACAGGCTGAAAAACTTCTCGTTCAAGCTGCCCATCTTGGCCCGGAAGGTTTGCTGGTAACTCTTGTTGGTATCAAAAAACTGGTATTTGACGTCATTATTATTCTTGAAATAGGCCCGCAGAGTCTGATAGTTCATGGGAGTGTTATCTATAATAAAGTGGTTGGCGGGAATATTACCATCCAGGATAAAAAACTTGTGGGAAGGTTTTTCGTCCTTGTACACGTCAAAGACAACCCCTGCCGTGATGTGCTGCTGTTTGACCGTGTCATAAAACTCCGCTGCCAGGTAGCTAGAGAAAACACCGTCTCGCAGATAAACAAACCCCGTTTCCCCATCATCGGACAGCTCACCTTTAAGATAGCCTGTCAGTGTCCTGCGGGAATTATCA
>CAZGXM010000077.1:0-9560 GCA_964529795.1 uncultured Thermoanaerobacteraceae bacterium | reverse complement strand
AAGAGATAAAGGGTCTTAAAGAAGCGCAAAAAGGTTTTGAGGAAGAACAAAAGGGTTTTAAGGAAGAGCAAAAAGGTTTTAAGGAAGAGCAAAATGGTCTTAAGGAAGAGATAAAGGGTCTTAAAGAAGCGCAAAAAGGTTTTAAGGAAGAGCAAAATGGTCTTAAGGAAGAGATAAAGGGTCTTAAAGAAGCGCAAAAAGGTTTTGAGGAAGAACAAAAGGGTTTTAAGGAAGAGCAAAAAGGTTTTAAGGAAGAGCAAAATGGTCTTAAGGAAGAGATAAAGGGTCTTAAAGAAGCGCAAAAAGGTTTTAAGGAAGAGCAAAATGGTCTTAAGGAAGAGATAAAGGGTCTTAAAGAAGCGCAAAAAGGTTTTGAGGAAGAACAAAAGGGCTTTAGGGAAGAACAAAGAATCATGGCTTTGCGGCAGGACGAGATGTATAGAATCGTCCGGGCCCTGGAGGAGAATGTCAGGGTCATTAAGGCGGAACAGGAGAAGATGTCTTATGCCATACTGGATATGCAGGGGACACTTGCGAAAGTTGTTGACAAAGTGGAGAGTCATGACAGGGTGATTGAGCAGATTCGGGCGATTAAATAGCTAATGTGCAGCGGTTTGAGGGCATGTTTGACGGGCATGCTCTTTTTATTTTTCCCGCGTTCTGCTGGTATGGGGCCGGCCCATATAGTATAATGATAGGTGAGTTAAATTAAGATAAAATTGGGGTGAAGGCATGAAAAGACTTGTGGGGCTGGCAAGTATTTTGTTGGTGTTGGTGTTGGCGTTATCGGGTTCCGCTGCCGCGCTGGCAGGTGACGGGGTTGTCATTGCGGAAGGTGATGCGGACCAGCACGGGGGAAAGATATCTTCCGGTTTAATAGTTTGGGAGGAAAGCAACAGTTCCTCGGACCTGGTGCTTTATTTAAAAACCGCGGCCCAAAAGGCTGCTGTATTGAGAAACAACGGCACCCAGCAGAAACAGCCGGCGGTTTACGGCGAAAAAATCGTTTTTGCCGACAACAGGTACTTGAACTGGGATATATTTGTTTATGATGTGGCCACCGGGCAGGAAACCTGGGTGGCAAGAAACCCGGAAGACCAAATACAGCCTGATATTTACGGCAATTATGTGGTCTGGCAGGACGAGCGCAATGATAACTGGGATATATTTTTGTATGACTTAAAAGCCAAAAAGGAAAAACAGGTCACTGTCAATGAAAAGGACCAGGTCAATCCCCGGGTATTTGGCGACTACATAGTCTGGCAGGATGAACGAGGATACAACTGGGACATTTACGGGTATCAAATTTCCACCGGCAGGGAATTTGTTATTTCTGACGCGCCTAAAAACCAGGTTGAGCCCAAGATAGACGGTAATTACGTGGTTTGGGCAGATGAACAGTCCGGCAACTGGGATATCTACCTGTATGATTTGCGGACGAAAAAGACGAAGAAAATAACCGCTTCCGAAGATGACCAGATGACCCCGTCGATATCGGGGGACATCGTCATCTGGCAGGATGACCGCCAGGCTAACTGGGATTTATACGGCTATGCTATCAACACCGGCAGGGAGTTTCCGGTACTGGTCTCCCCCAGAAACCAGCTTGCCCCGGATATTTACGGAAACAGGGTGGTATATACTGATGATGCAAACTACAACAACGACATCAGGCTGCTGGAACTGTCCCTGGCAAACAAGGTGGAGGAAAGCAAGCCGGTGCAGGGTGGTAGTAAGAAAAGCGGCAGCGGCCTGTCCGTGGAGCTGAACGGGCAGGAACTGGTTCTCCCCGCAGCGCCCCTGATGTACGAAGACCGGGTGCTGGTGCCCCTGAGAGGTATTGCCGATGCACTGGGACTCAATACTATCTGGAACGGTGAGACCCGGTCCATTATCGTTACCGGCGGTAAGAAAAGCATTACCCTTGCCATTGGTGCCAAGCAGGTGATAGTGGGACAGGAGACGGTGGAGTTGGATACGGCCCCGCTCCTGGCCGGCGGCCGTACCTACGTGCCGGTAAGGTTTGTCAGTGAAGCATTTGGCGCGGTGGTGGACTGGGACGGGTCCACACGGACGGTGGGGATTTATAAATAGCTGGTGAAAGGAGGAGAAATATAAATATGGAGAAGCTGTTGAAGGAACTGCTGGAAGGACAAAAGCAGGTGATCAAGGAAATAACGGGATTAAAACAGGATATGGTGGAAGTAAAAGGAAGGCTGGGCAATGTGGAAGGGAAACTTGGAGATGTAGACGGCAGGCTGGGCAATGTGGAAGGGAAACTTGGAGATGTAGACGGCAGGCTGGGCAATGTGGCAGGAAGGCTGGAAGTGACCTTTGACCAGGTAGGGAAGAATACGGAAATGCTCACGGAAATACTGGAAAACATTGATTACTTGAAATATAAAGAAAGCGAGCACGAACGCCAGCTTTATATTCTCAATAAAAAAGTAAAATGACATTTCCCATTTTGTCCCCGGTTTTGCCCGGGGTATTATTTTTCTTGGTTGTATTTGAAAAATTTTTCTCACAAGTTTATATTGACACCCAAAAACTGGGTTTATATAATGAGCCTGTGACTGACCGACTGGTCGGTTCTGGGCTATATACATACTTGACAAAAAACATCGCGTACTATATAATGAATTAAAATTCATTTTCTGATGCCAGGTTCATACAGTCCACCCTGGAGGTTACCAATGAAACAAAATAAACTTTCCAGAAAAGAACGAGAACAACTGCAGCGGCGGGCGGAAATTCTGCAAGCTGCCCTGGAGTTGTTCGCGCAAAAAGGGTATCATAACGTTTCCATGCAAGAAATAGCCGAACGGTCAGAATTTGCCGTGGGCACTCTTTATAAGTTTTTTAACAATAAGGAGAAACTGTATAAAGAGATTTTAATGCAGACAGCAATGCTGTTTTATTCTGTTTTATCGAAAGTGCTGGAAGAAAAGGGGGACGAATATGACAGGATAAAAAAATATCTTGAAACAAAATGTAAACTTTTTATGGAAAACATCCTGCCGGTGCGGCTTTACTTTGCAGAGTCTGGTGTTGGCGTATGGACCAATGTCAAAAGGGAATTGGAAACTGATCTGCGCAGTTTTTACGACCAGGTAATCCGAAAACTGGCTGATATTTTTGAAAGAGGCATTCAAAAGAAGACTTTCCGTCCGCTCGACCCCTATTACCTGGCTTTAGCTCTTGACAGTATAAGCAACACTTTTCTTTTTTGCTGGATGGAAGATCCCGATAAACATTCTATTGACACAGACCTGATCGAGGAAATCTTTTTTGAACAAATATATCTGGAGCAGAGGTAAAAAGTTTTATGGTTGCCAGGTCGGTTCAGCAAGATTACTCCTGCTTGGCCGTGGAGCGAGCAAATTTTATGGGGTTGGCATTGCCGATCTTTATTTTTTCGATTGAGAACAGGGAGGTTATCGTTATGGAAAACAAAGTGGACCTCAAAAACAAAACAGGTATCATCATTGCTGTTATCTTGATTTTGTTCTTTGCAGGGTTTGTTGCCTATAATTATGTTCGGCACAGTGAAAAGAAAGAAGTTGCTGTTTATGATACGGAAACTATACCTGTGCAAGTTGCCGAAGCAAGGTTAATGAACCTTCAGCGGGTACTGGAACAAACAGGAGAGATCAAACCGGCAGCCGTGGTAAACGTTTACTCCAAGATTCCGGGGAAAATTATTGAGAAAATATTTGTAGAAACCGGCGATTACGTTAACAAAGGAGATCTGGTAGCTGTTTTGGAAGAAGATGCTATAAAGGCCCAGCTTGAACAGGCAATGGCAGGTCTGGCTGCAGCGGAGGCCGGGTTAAAGCAGAGCGAGGCGAATCTGGTACTATTAGAAGAAGACCGCCTGCGCGTGGAGCGTCTTTACAGGGACAATGCTGTATCTAAACAGGAACTGGATCATGTAAATGCTCAGTACAAGGCTGCCGTAGAATCAAAAAAACTCGCGGGTGCACAGGTTGAGCAGGCAAAAGCAGCTTTAAACCAATTGCAGATACTTTATCGCGAGCACAAAATATATGCGCCCATCTCGGGATTTGTGACCGCCCGTTACGTGGATGAAGGAGACCTGACAAGTACTGCACAGCCGGTAGTTCGCATTTCCCGAGAAGATGAGCTCAAAATTGTCTTCAGTGTCACAGAAAAAGATTTTCCCCATCTCAAAAAGGGGATGAAAGCAGAAATAACTGTAGATGCTTTTCCGGGGAAGGTTTTTGAAGGTGTCGTTTCGATTATCAGCCCGACTATAGACCCGAACACCCGGACAGCCGAGATTGAAATATATATTCCCAACCAGGGATACGAGCTTCGTTCCGGCATGTTTGCGTATATTAAATTATATTTAAGCGAACGGAAAGCCCTGGCAGTTCCCACTGGCTCCCTCAATAAACTGCCGGGAACCGGAAGCTATTTTGTATATATCATTAAAGATAATAAGGCAATCTTAAAAAACGTAAAAACGGGTATCAGTCAGGGTGATTTTACCGAAATAACCGAGGGCTTAAATGAAGGAGATCTCATCGTTACCAGAGGGCAAAACCAGCTTTACGACGGCGCTCATGTTTCTATAGAGGAAAGAGGTGTTTTGGGCAGTGAAGCTTCCTGAGTTTTCCGTTAAACAACCAGTGGCCACTTTAATGGTTTTTCTGGCCGTAATTATTCTGGGAGCGCTTTCTTTAACCAAGCTTCCCATTGATATGCTTCCAGATATCGAACCGCCGGTGGTGAATATCCTGACCGTCTGGCCGGGTGCGAGCGCTTCCGATGTAGAAATGGAAGTCACCAAGCATATTGAAGATCAGGTCAACATGGTAAACAATTTAGATACGCTCACTTCTAAGTCCTTGGATAATCTCTCGCTGGTATCCGCCGAGTTTGAATGGAGTACTGATCTGGATGAAGTTACCAACGACATACGAGACAAGCTGGACTTAGCCAAAAGAAAACTGCCGGACGATGCAGAAGACCCGATGATTTTTAAATTTAGCAGCGCCAGCCTTCCCATTCTGGTAATGACCGTCACCGGCGATACCAGCTGGCCGAGGCTTTATCATTTAACAGAGAAAAAGATCGCCGATGAATTAAAGCATGTTCCGGGAGTCGGTGCCGTTCAGCTGTACGGAGGTATGAAAAGGCAAATAAATATTTATTTTGACCTTCAAAAAATAAATGGATACCACCTGAATTTGCTGCAGGTTAAACAGGTTCTGGCAGCAGAAAATTTAAGCGTGCCTGCCGGCAGTATAAAATCCGGCACACGTGAATATTTCGTTCGGATTCCGGCCAGGTATAAGGATATAGATGAAATAAAAAATACTGTTGTTGGCTATTTTAACGGCAGACCTGTTCACCTTAAGGACGTGGCTGAAGTTAAAGATGACTATAAAGAACAAACTGTAAACGGCTGGGCGGACGGAAAAAAATCCATAGTTCTTATTTTACAAAAGCAGAGCGGTAAAAATACCGTAAAAGTAATTAATGACGTTAAGGATAAACTTAAGGAAATTAAAAAGGACCTGCCTGCCGACGTTGAAATCAATACCGTGATGGACAGTTCTGAAAATATTATTCAATCCGTTAAAAATTTGCAGAATGAATTATTGAGAGGGGTCATTCTTGTAGTTATTGTAACTATTTTCTTTCTGAGAAGGAACAGGGCCGCCGTAATCATAGCCCTTGCCATTCCTTTTTCTCTGATTATCGCCTTTATCTTTCTCTATTTCTTCGGTTATACCTTAAACCTGGTTTCTCTGATGTCACTTGCTATTGTCTCCGGCATGGTGGTAGATGACAGTATTGTGGTGCTGGAAAATATTACCCAACACCTTGAGCGCGGTGGCAGGTCAGAAACCAGTGCTATTTCCGGTGCGAGCGAAATGGGCATGGCCATTTTGGCTTCAACTATGACGATAGTGGTGGTTTTCGTGCCGCTAATGTTTGTGAGAGGAATTACTGGAGTATTTTTTAAACAGCTGGCCTTTGTTATTGTCGTAACTCTGCTGGCTTCCCTTTTTACTTCTCTCTCCATGACACCTATGCTTTCTTCAAAATGGTTGGGGACCAATACTGGGGAATCCGCGGAAAAACAAAGCTTCTGGAACAAATTTTCCACGACTATAGAGAAATATCTGGTTTTTGTTGAAGATATTTATAACCGGATACTTATCTGGGCCCTGTCCCATAAAAAGACCGTAATTATCGTGGCCATTTTGATTTTTGCCAGCAGCCTCTCACTGGTTCCTTTTATGGGCACCAGTTTTATGCCGGAAGTGGATTCCGGGGATGTAAACATTGAATTTCGCCTGCCGGAAGGTACAAGGCTAGAAGAAACAACCAGAGTTGTTGAAAAAATCTTGCAGACCATCGATAAGGTAGTTAAACCAGAGGAATTCAGGCACTCTTACGCCTTTGATGGGCAGAGCGAAGAGGGATTTGGCGTGGCTTTGGGCATGGACGAAGGACCCAATGTGGGGAAGATTGGGTTTAAACTGGTGGACAGAGATAAGAGGGAACGCAGCGCCCGAGATATTGCCAACAAATTGAGAGAACAACTGAAAAAAATACCGGGTATTAGCCGGATGAAGGTCACTGCCACGAACCAGTTTTTCTCAGCCATAATGGGCGGAGGAAAGCCCATTATCATTGAAATTGCAGGACCCGACCTGAAGGCCAACCTTGAAGTGGCAGAAAAGGTGAAAGAGATTGTCAAGCAGGTCCCCGGCATGACAGATGTTTCCCTCAGTCAAAAAGATCCCCGGCCGGAACTTTGGGTAGAGGTGGATCGCGAAAAAGCAGCCTCTTTTGGTCTAAACATTGCTATGATTGCAGGTACGGTTCGCAACTATTTTTATGGCGATGATCCTACCGAATTCCGCGATGCAGGAGATAACTTCGATATCTTCACTCGCCTGCGTGATCTGGACAAGAACAAGCTGGAAAACCTGCCGGAGGTACCAATCTTTACTCCTGACGGCAGAATGATTAAATTGAAAAATATCGCAGAGATAAGAAGTGGTGAAGGACCTGTAGAAATTGAAAGGAAAAACCGTCAGCGAATAGTCAAGGTAGAAGCAGACAGGTACGGACGTTCCCTGGGGGAAATTACCACCGACATTAAAAATGCTATTAAAAATACGGATATACCGCCGGGCGTTTCAATTAGCTTTGGCGGAGAAATTGAACAACAACAAGAAGCCTTTAAGGATCTTACCCTGCTGCTAGTCCTGGGAATTGTTCTTGTTTATATGGTCATGGCTTCGCTGTATGGCAATTTCAGAGATCCATTAATTGTTATGTTCTCCGTACCTTTTGCCCTTACCGGAGTATTTTACGCGTTTTATTTCACCAATACAACACTTGGCATAATTTCTTTCATGGGCATAGTCATGTTGACAGGAATAGTTGTCAAAAACGCTATAGTTTTGCTCGACTATACCCACCTCTTGCAAGATAGAGGTCAGCCTTTACTGGAAGCAGTAATCAATGCCGGCAGAAACAGGCTAAGGCCAATTCTAATGACCACCGCAACCACCTTTTTTGGCATGCTGCCGATGGCCATTTCCGGAGATGTGGGTGCGGAGATATGGAAACCGCTGGGAATTACCATGTTGGGAGGACTGGTCGTATCAACCCTTGTCACCCTGGTCCTGATCCCAACAGTTTATTACTTGTTTGAGGAGAAGAGACTCCAAAAGACGGTGGGCATTCAGAAAGTGACCGGAAAGCTCTCTTGAGGAGTTACCCATGAGAATTTGCGTCCTCTCCATGATGAATGTCGGCTGCACTAGTTATTATCAGAACCAAAGCACCCGAAATTACTATCCCAGCGGCGGTCCAGTACCTTCACTATAGCATGGGTGCACTGGTCGCGGGTGCCGGGACGTCGGGGTCGAAGTCAGGGTATAGCAGTCCCGGGTGCGGGGCAACCTCTACATACCCGGCATACCAACGTTCCCCTTTGATGCGCTTGCCCCTGGCTTCCTGTCTCAACACCCGAGCCAGGACGGTGACAACCCCAACCTGGGCGCCGGTGATTTTACCCTCCAGCTCATAGGTGGCAGGGGCCATCCCTTTAAGGTAGCCCCGGTCCACCGCCATCCTCACCACAGGGTTGGCCCAGTGCCCCAAGTCGTTAAACTATAAAGTTTTGTCCCTACCTCTGCGGCATAACCCAGCCCGTAGATCATATACTTGGCAAACTCCGCCGGGTATAATTTGACGCTCATTCAGCCCTAAACTTATAGCTGTTTCACTGATTGATACCTTTTCATCAATGATCAGACGAAATTGCCGTGTACCTGTTTAATTTAATTGTCTTTGAGCCATTAGATAACACACTTCGTTCTTCATGCTGACATTTTATCGCGATAATTTACAAGGTGACCCTATCACAAGATAAACACAATTTCTTTTATTTTATATTGACACCTAAAATTTGTACTTATATAATATACCTATACTGACTGACTGACCGGTCGGTTCTGGATTATATACACAACACCAAATTTTTACATAACGGAGGGGAAATGATGGAAAGCAGGAAAACAGTAAAGCTATTCTTGGGTTTAATGGTGATTACTTTGTTGCTGTCCAGCCTTACCGGCTGCGGTGCAAAGAAGACGGAAGGCAAGAAGGATGCGGTTGAGTCGGTGGCAGTAACGGTGGTCAAGGCCGAAAAGGGGGACCTGCAGAAGTTTACTGATCTAAGCGGCAAGATCGAAGGGCAGTCAGAGATCAATGTCATCCCCAAACTGGGTGGGAAAGTGGAGTCTATTGCAGTGGAAGTGGGCGACAGAGTTAAAAAGGGTGACGTGCTGGTGCGGTTGGAGACCAGGGAAATTCGCGCCCAATTGAAGCAGGCCCGGGCAGGCTTGGCTGCGGCCAAAGCCGGCTTTGCCAATGCCAGGAGTAATCTGGAACGGATGGAGGCATTATTCAAGCAGGGGGCAATCTCCCGGCAGCAGCTGGACAGCGCCCGACTGCAGTATGAAACTGCAAAATCTTCAGGCCTGGACCAGGCGGAAGCGGCGGTGCAGCTGGCCCAGACCCAGTTGGACAATGCTATTATCGAGTCGCCCATAGACGGTATTGTGGCTTTCCGCTATGTGGACCCCGGTGAAATGGCCGGACCCACCTCCCCGGTGATTACAGTGGTCAACATGGATACGGTGACGGTAACGGTAAATGTGCCGGAAACGGAAATCAACAGCGTTCAACTGGGCGACAAGGTGAGCGTCACTGTTCCGGCAGCGGGCCAAAAGGATATTTTCACCGGTGAGGTGACTATGGTCGGCCCGGCGGCGGACCCGCGCACCAAGGCTTACCCTGTGGAAATTAGCATCGATAATGAAGGACATATTCTCAAACCGGGCATGTTTGCCCAGGTTTCCCTGGGGACCATGTCAGTAAAGGATGTAATTGTCATTCCTCAGGAGGCGCTGGTGGACATGGACGGTAAAAAGGTTGTCTATGTGGCCAGGGACGGCAAGGCCGAGGAAAGAGATGTGACAGTGGGCATTACCACCGGTAAA